>NZ_CP047656.1:2565000-2865000 GCF_009906955.1 Paraglaciecola mesophila | reverse complement strand
CAAGTACGTCTAGTTTGGTTAAGCAGAAACCAGTAATAGAGTTAATTTGCACAGCGCGTTTCATGGCTACAGCATCAAACCAACCAGTACGACGCTTACGTCCCGTGGTTGCACCAAACTCATGGCCCTTAATACCTAAGTGCTGGCCTACATCACAACCTAGTTCAGTAGGGAAGGGGCCAGAGCCAACACGTGTGGTGTACGCTTTAACAATACCCAAAACGTAGTCTAAGTGTAGCGGACCAAAGCCTGCGCCTGTTGCTACGCCGCCTACAGTGGTGTTGCTTGAGGTAACATACGGGTATGTGCCGTGGTCGATATCAAGCAAGGTACCTTGAGCGCCTTCAAACATGATTTCGTCACCACGCTTACGGGCACGATCTAACACGTCAGTTACATCAACAACCATCGCTTTTAAGGTGTCAGCTACTGCTAATGCGTCTGCTAGCGTTTTCTCATAACTTACTGGCTCAACCTTATAGTAGTTGGTCAGCATAAAGTTATGATACTCAAGTACCTCTTTAAGTTTGACTGCGAAATCTTCAGGGTTGAACAAATCACCAACGCGTAAACCACGACGAGAGACTTTGTCTTCGTACGCCGGCCCAATACCGCGACCTGTTGTACCGATAGGCTTATCGCCACGGGCTTTTTCCCGTGCTAAATCAAGTTCAACATGAAATGGAAGAATAAGTGGACAAGCCTCACTGATGCGTAAGCGCTCTTTCACCGGTACGCCACGCTCTTCTAGCATTGCGCTTTCTTTAAGCAATGCTTCAGGGCTAAGAACAACACCGTTGCCAATAACGCAGGTGACGTTTTCACGTAAAATACCTGAAGGGATGAGGTGCAAGACGGTTTTTTCACCGTCGATTACCAGTGTGTGCCCTGCGTTGTGTCCACCTTGATAACGAACAACGTAAGTTGCTTTATCAGTTAAAAGATCTACAACCTTACCTTTACCCTCGTCACCCCATTGGGTTCCGAGTACCACTACATTTTTAGCCATGGATTAGAGAAGTGTCAGAAAATTAGGCGGGGATCCTATCAAATTTCCGCCAGCATCTGAATACAAAAATGTGCTTAATTTTTATATCAGGAAAAACAGGCTGACTAAGCCTATAGTGACAAGTGTGCCGCCAATGCTACGTAGTTGATTTACCGGCTGTTCTACCATTTGTTGTAGGTAATTCCGCCATTTGTTTGGAAATAACATGGGGCCGATGCCTTCAATAATTAATACTAATGCGAAGGCAGTGAGTAAAGTATGCAGCATAAAAGCGCTCTAAAATGAATCGAGCGCTATATGATATAGCAAATTGATCCCATGCCCTAGTGAGCTAAAGGACCGCCATTAACCAAGGTTAGCTCAAAACTAAAACAGGTGCCTTTACCTAATTTACTTTCTACTTTTAGGTCAGAATTGAGCAGCACCATCAACTTCTGACATATGGCCAACCCTAAACCTGCATGACTACATGTGTCTTTTTCTGTGTTACTTGCTTGATAGCGGGCATCGAAAATAAAGGCGATTTCCTTATCACTGATGCCAATACCTGTATCGCGAATATCTACCCTTAGCTTGTCATTGTGAATTGCTACGGCTAAGTCGACCTGGCCATTTGCTGGCGTATGGCGAATGGCGTTTGCGATAAGGTTGGTTAGTACCCGTTCTAGCTTACCGATGTCGGCGAATACGTGATATTCAAAATGGTTCGGAATAACCCGAATTTCAATGCCTTTATTTTGAGCATCTAACGCAAACTTTGCTGCTACATCGTGAAGTAATTCACCTAAGGGGAAAGGCTCTTGATGCAAGGTAACTTGCCCGCCTTCTAAGTAGGCCAGTTCGAATATTTGATCGATAAGATGCTTGAGGTTTTTGGCGTTCTTCAGAGAAACATCAACAAAGTGTTTGCGGTCTTTCGCCGGCAAAGTATCTTCGTTTAGCGCCAGCGTTTCAATGTAGCCCTGTAAACTGGCTAGAGGCGTGCGCAAATCATGTGATAAATCCGCTAGTAACACTCTGCGCTGGGTATCGATTTTACTCAGCTTCTCAAACTGATCGTCAATGTGACTCAGCATATCAGTAAAGGCACAGCCAAGACGGTCAATTTCATTGTGACTGTTTTTATTCCAAACGGCTAAATCTCGAGGAACTTGGTCCCGATGAAAGTCTGCCTCTCGGACCTTTTCCATGTCGTCGCTAAGGCGTCTAAGGGGGGTAGTGAAGTACTTAAATATCACGAGTAAGGCAATTAACAATAGTGTTAAACCGACCAACATAAACAGCGCTATTTCACGCATGCTTTGGCTATTTTTCAAATTGGCCAGTATGGAGTCGTAGCGCTCACCTCCAATAATGACGTATAGGTAACCTTGTAGCTTGTTGTCATTGTAGACAGGTGCAGCGGAAAATATTTTGTGGCGGCCAAGTTGTCTTGGGTCGTCTCCTTCGATTGGGAAGCTTTTGCTGTCACTTATCAAGTGCTTAATCGGTGCGATATCGACTTTCTTCGCTTTGACTTTGCCCGGTTCTGCAGAGTAGGTGAGGATTTCCCCTCGGGGGTCAAGGTAATAAAATTCAAAGTTCGGGCCTAAAATCATTAAGGTATGGAATAGGTTTCCCAGTGCCTTATAGTCGTAAACTCCTTCTTTTAATAGTGGGTTATCTTGCACTAGGTGTTCAGCCAAACCGAGATGTAATTTTTGTTCTGCTTCTTGTTGCGTTAGCTTTTGCAGCTCATTAGTGGAATAAAAACAAGCGATCATCACCAGCATAAAGACCGCAACCAGCGAAATGGCTAAGCGTTGATAGAAGCAGATTTTCATTAGTCGGATACCCCTTGAGGATTAAATTTGTAGCCCACTCCCCAAACTGTTTGCACAATTTTGGGAGACGTGGCGTCTTTTTCGAGCTTGGCTCGTAGACGGTTAATATGCGAGTTGACTGTATGCTCGTAGCCGCTGTGATGATAACCCCACACGGATTCCAATAGCTGGCTGCGGCTGAATACTTGGCCAGGATGGCTCGCAAGGTGATGTAGCAGTTCAAACTCTGTAGCCGTTAATATCAGCTCTTGTTCGGCTAAAAATACCTGATGATTTTTTTGCTCTATTCGCAAACTACCAATGCACAAAGCGTCGTTTTCTTGAGGGGATGGCACATGGGATTGTTGTAATACATGCACCTTGCGTAATTGGGAGCGCACCCTTGCTTGCAATTCGCGAACGCTAAAAGGCTTGGTCATATAATCATCTGCGCCTAGCTCTAGCCCCAGAACACGGTCGGTTTCAGAGTTTTTTGACGTCAGCATAATAATGATTTGCATAGGGCGCTTGTCACGAATTTGGCGACAAATATCTAGGCCATTCATATTCGGTAACATGACGTCCAATAAGATAACTGAATAGTCATTTTCGAGAGCTTGCGTGAGCGCGAGTTGACCGTCTGTTTGATGGTCTATTTCAACTCCAAGTTCAAGTAAGTTGACTCGCATTAGGTTGGCGATATCAAGGTCGTCTTCGACGATGAGAATTCTGTCAGTCATAGTAAATACCACAAATGTAAAAACATATAGAGCGATAAAAAAGCGCTAATCTTTCACAAGAAAAGCGCTTTTTGCTTATGTGTACTTTTGTTTTGTGCTTTTTATTATTCGGTACGGGTGATCTGAATTCGAATAACAGGGTTGTCGAACTTATGTTCAACGGTTAAGGCCGACGTGCTCAGGCCATCATCAGAGCTCACAACTCCCGGGTGCATCGAGATAAAACCACTATCGTCGCGGGTAGGGTTGAACCCTTCGCCGCTTGCAGCAGGCCCGGGCACTGTCGCTGCGCTTTCGGTGTTTTTCTCTGTACCTGCATCATAGGCAGGGCGCGTTGTTGTCCAGCTGTCTCCAACGGCTAATTGAGATAAATCCCACGCATTGATCCCAGTAAAAGCATCATTGGTATTGCCCAACATTGCCGCGATAGTCAACTTAGCATCGGTAATGTCTTCAATGGTGACACTGATGGTTTGCTGATCGCCAGGTGTAATGGGGCCGTCACCACCTGCACTGGCCAAACCTAAGGTTAGAAACGATTCTGAGCTGCCTTCTTCCGCAATCCGCTCTAGCTCAACAGAAGGTACTTGGCCAACCGCCCACAGATTCCCGTCAGTATGTAAGACGATGGCGGGTGGGGATACAGGTTGTCCGTTGGTTAAGTTAACAACGGTCACCTCGTAACTTACGTCCACGGGCGTAGGCTCTGGTGCAGGTACTTCAACTTCAACGATCACTTCTCTGGTATCATCGTCATCACAGGCGCTTAACGCTAGAGGCAATGCCAGTAAAAGCACTTTTTTATAATGTTTGATTAAATTTGGCATAACAGTCTCCTTATCTGACGGTTACTGTTACTTTCGCGACTGGGTTCAACCAACGATGAACGGCGTTGTTTACATCGCTTGTGCCATCAGTCATTGAATCATCACCAATGTTGCCGCGGTGAATGTGTACCGTCGCATTGGTGTCAGCACCGGCTACGCCGCTACCGCCAGTACCTAGTAATGGGTCTAAAGGTGGAGGAACAGGCATTCCTGGCATACCGGGTTCACCGCTACCACGTAATTCGTCATTGGCTTCGGTGCCGGCATCGTAAGCATTGAGAAATACGGTATATGTACCTGCTTCGGTTGGAATTTCCCAATTGTCTAAACCAACGAAGCCATCGTTAGACGGTAAAATCATCGCTACCACTGATAGCATTAGGTTACCGTCTGTGGTCATGACGTCAGCTGATGTGCTCATCGTCGGGGCAAGTAATCCACCTGCTGGGTTGGCGATCATATCTGCACCGGCTGCAGAGGCAAGGGTAGTGATGCCATCGATACTGCCACCTTCGGCCATCATTTGTAGTTCTGTGCTTGCCGCTTCTCCTACTTCAAACAAGCTTGCATCTGGGGTGTGTACTACCGCGGCAATAGGCGTGAAATACAGGCCGTGGGTTAAATTTTGAATTTCTACGCTGATATCAGCCGCCAAACTTTGTTGACTTGTCAATGCCAGCATAGCCGCTGCAGATAAGATGTTAATACGCTTCATGATTGTTCCTCAGTAGTGAATTAGTGTTAGTACACTATCCATACTGAGAGGAAACTATCCCGAAAGTATCACAGAAAAAAAACGAATGTGTTCTCGTGTTATCACAAGACTAAACAAGCGTAGTTGGTGAGTAATATCGGGGTATTAGTCTGATGTTGATTTTGTTTTGCTTAGTCTTTTTATCTGCTTTCTGACGGGAATTTTTTTCGCTTTGTCCAACTGAATACTGTAACCATTTCCACCGATGCCATTAAACACTTCGTCGGTAAATATAATGGTGTTGTTGTCAGCAGCAAAGGTTACCGCTTCCTTTTGCGTGACGATCCCTAAGTCAATTTGATAAGCGTCACCTGAAAAGAAGTCGTCACCTTTCCAGTTTTCAAACAACCAAAGACGCTCTGAGTCGAGTAATACCAGCTTAGTGCGATCCGGGCTAAGTGCCGCAGAGGTGACCCAACATAGTTCTTTAATAATGGTACACGTCGAGAACTCGTTGATATATTCGGCATCGAAATTTGCAGCGTGATCACCTATTTTATACAGGCGTGTTTTACCGTCAAACGGACTAGAACGATTTTTGGTAAACAGATAAAGATTGCGCTTAAAATAAATAAAGGCTTCAACATCATAATGGACATTCTTACGTGGCTTCTCACCCTTGATAGCTTTAAATTTGGGGTAGGTGAACTTTATAATTTCAGCTGTGGTAGTTTCGCCTTTAATGTCGATAGGGTTTTCAATTTTATAGATAGTTAACCATTCTCGATCGTTGTCATTATTGCCAAAATCACCAATAAAAAAGTGACCAAAGTAGTCTTGGGTCATGTCTTCCCAATCTGAGTTTTTGGCATTCGTGATCTTGATGCTGCGCACGATGTCGCCTGTATCATCTAGCTGATACAAACGTGGTTCGTCACCGCCGTCATTTATTGCCCACAAACGCTGTCTTTTATCAAACTCGATACCAGATATTTCTTTTAGGCGACTATCAAAGCTGATGAATTTAACACTGTTAAGCAACCATACGCGGTAGCCTTGCACCGCAACGAACACGACAGCTGTTGCTAGAACGAGATAGGTGATGGATTTTTTGGTCAGCATGGAAAGTCATAGATTTGCTACGGTGAGCTAAGTATACCGTTATCGGATAATAAAATGTGCCAATATTAGTAGGCAAAATGCAAAAAAGTGTAACGGCAACCACTTGGTATGAAATTGTACTAAATTGCAAATTTATATGTCGCCAAATAGAGACTTAATGGGCACTGTTGGTGGTGTGGATTTACAACTGCAACGTGTTGATATTGTTGAATTAAATTTCATCCTTAAAGGGTGGTAAACAAATATTTAAAATGACGTTAAATTTATCTTGACCAGATGTGAAATTGGGCGTAAAAATCTGCCGATTGCAGCCATTTGTCACTGCAAGAATATGCTCTAATATCGCCGTAAGGCATCCTTATTTTGGTGAGGAATTTATGAAATTTTTACTAGGATTGATGTTATCACTGACATTGTTTGGTGCGGTTGCTGACGAAGGCGATGTTGCCGATGCAGCACTCATTGCTGAGTTAAAGCAGTATTGTAATGATATTGCAGAAGAAGACGGAACTGATGGTCAAAGCCTCAATGCGTTTTTACTTGAATGTGTAAACAACGAATTAACCAACGAAGGTTATCAAAAAGTAGAAAAAATCTAAGCCAGTTCTTGGTATAAATCGCGAAGCCACGCCATTGTGCGTGGCTTTTTCACATGTAAGCAATTGGTTGGTCAAGCTAGTTCTTTGCTAAGCGACTCAGCATATGCAAAAACGCAACAACAGAAGACACAGGTGCCGACTCTTGCATTGTGTGATAACCCGATGAAGGGACTTGCAGCGTGGTGCCATCCACCAAGCCATTTGAGGCTGAGATGATTCGCCCTAACTCTGTGGCTCCCAGTGAATGTGACGCGTCACCGTTGGCGATGAGCTTGGCATTTATTGCTTCAACATAAGTATCTTTAAATTGATAGCTCAAGCCAAGGGCCTGACATTCAGCCACCAAACGCTCGGTTAGCCTAGGGTTGAACACAGCGTTAGCGTCTTTATGCCGTAAAATAAGGTTATTTTGGGCTGCGCTTGGTAGGTCAGGGTAAGGGCTTGTGTCTACCACGATCAGTTGGTTGGTAGAGCCGCCAAAGCGCCTAAACCACTCCAACAAATAGCGCCAACTCTTGCCTGCCTCTTCTTGAGCGGTGAAAAAAGCAGTACCTTGAAACCCTTCTTCAAACAGGTGGACCA
The DNA here is from genome assembly GCF_009906955.1 of Paraglaciecola mesophila. GTDB lineage: Bacteria > Pseudomonadota > Gammaproteobacteria > Enterobacterales > Alteromonadaceae > Paraglaciecola > Paraglaciecola mesophila_A. The sequence goes on along the minus strand of NZ_CP047656.1, from coordinate 2,857,625 downwards.
ATGCGGCGGTGGTTAAAATATTATCAAGTTGACCTACCAATGCGTGCTCGGTGATATTCAACTTATCAGTGAAGGCGACAGGTGTGCCCGCCACCACGTGTTCTAAGCCATCAACCTCGAAAATCAAATTGTTTCTGTTTTCACAAATATAGGCGCCTTTTATTTCCCCTCTTCCTCGATACGCTCCAGACCAAGGCTCATAGGCGTATACTGACTCACCGTCGAAGCGATCAACAATTTTTCGCATTAAGCTTTCGCTGACTGAGTTGCCTAATAAGTCTGAACGTGCTCCCGCGACAAAAGCGGCGTATTGAAATTCGTTCGGGCCGGTACAGACTAACCCGTGACGGTCTATGTGTGCGGAAAACATTAGGCTATCAGGCGCATTTCCTTGGGCGACCAATAACCCTTCATACCAAGTCACTTTTGCTCCGCGCTCTTCTAGTTCACGTTGCAGCACGCGAAAAAATGAATGTTCAGCGCCCACAACGCTGGGGCTGCGCATGAGACTGCTGAGCAACTCTATAAAACTGGATGGCAAATCTGCATGAGCATATGAATGGGGCATGGCATACGACCTAACTTTGTTTGGCCCTTTGGGCAACTGTGACAATCTAAAGCAGGGTTATACCATGTTGTTCGCTAATTGAAATTATTTATCTGAAACCCAATCCATCTGAAAACCGGCTCGGCGCTTTTTATCAAGAATTTCTTCTAATAAAGGTGTGAGGATAAGCTCCATGGCTAATCCCATTTTACCACCGGGCACCACCAAGGTATTGATACGAGACATAAACGCCCCGTCGATCATTTGCAGCAGATAGGGGTAATTAACCGTTTTCATTTCTCGGCGAAAACGCACCACTACAAAGCTTTCATCTTGGCTGGGTATCTCCCGCGCGCTAAATGGATTTGAGGTATCGACAGTGGGCACTCGCTGAAAATTGACGTGGGTACGAGAAAACTGCGGTGTAATGTACTGAAAGTAGTCATCTAGACTACGCACAATACTGCTCATAACGGCTTCACGCGAATGCCCACGCTCTGCGGTGTCACGGACTATTTTCTGGATCCACTCTAAATTTACAATGGGTACCATGCCAACCAGTAAGTCTACATGGGTAGCAACATCGGCTTCTTCGGTAACCACACCACCGTGTAGCCCTTCATAAAAGAGTACATCTGTGTTGGTTGGTAATTCTTGCCAAGGCGTGAAGGTACCTGGCATTTGATTAAAAGGCACCGCTTCATCGAAAGAATGCAAGTAATGGCGGTGTTTGCCACGACCTGTTTCTGCGTATTCACTGAACAGTTGCTCTAACATCACAAAGTCGTTGGCTTTGGGCCCGAAATAGCTGATATGACGCCCTTGTTCTTGGGCTTTACGGATTTCGACTTCCATCTCTGGGCGGGTAAAACGGTGAAAGCTATCGCCTGCGACTACCGCGGCATTAACCGACAAATTGCGAAAAATATGACGGATCGCATTTGTGGTTGATGTGGTGCCGGCCCCAGAAGAACCAGTGATTGCAATAATCGGGTGTTTTACTGACATGTAAGTTTCTTGATGGAAAAATTGAATACCATTTAAATGCAAGGCGCTGGTTTGGGTCAAGTGCTATTCGTATTTAGTTGAGAGGCCATGAGAAAAGCTCACCCGCCTAAAGTGCCAATTATGGCCTTGTTAGAGGCAGTAGGACAGGTCTACCTGATATTAGCAGCTGGTATAGATTGTTTTGCTTGGACATGCAGTCCAAATTGACTAACGGCTTGAATTTAGGCTTCAAATGTAACAACTCATCCGCTGCGGCTGCGCTATGACGGGTTCTAGGGACAAACTTTGTAACAAACCAAGGAAGGCTAAACACAGAGGATGCTTTGGAATTTCAGCGCTTTACCTTATAGTGGCGTTACTGTGATAAAGGGATCCAATAATGGGACAAGAAACCACAAAAATTTTAGTCGTAGATGATGATATGCGTTTACGTAGCTTGCTGGAACGTTATTTGGTCGAGCAAGGTTATCAGGTACGTGCTGCTGCTAACGCAGAACAAATGGATCGCATGCTAGAGCGTGAAAACTTCCATTTAATGGTACTTGATTTAATGTTACCAGGAGAAGACGGCTTGTCTATTTGTCGTCGCCTGCGTCAGAAAGAGAATGAAATTCCCATCGTGATGCTCACCGCCAAAGGCGATGAAGTTGACCGTATCATTGGCCTTGAAATGGGGGCTGATGATTATTTGCCTAAACCATTTAACCCTCGGGAGTTATTGGCACGGGTAAAAGCAGTACTGCGCCGTAAGGTTGTTGAAGCACCAGGGGCACCGTCTCATGCAGAGCAGATAGTAGAATTTGGTAAATTTAAATTGAATTTGGGTACGCGGGAAATGTCTAGCGAAGGTACGCCGATGACATTAACCAGTGGCGAATTCGCTGTGCTTAAATCGCTGGTAACGCACCCGCGTGAGCCGCTTTCTCGGGACAAGCTGATGAACTTGGCACGTGGCCGTGATTACAGTGCGCTTGAACGTAGTATCGATGTGCAAGTATCACGTTTGCGCCGTATGCTAGAAGAAGATCCTGCAAATCCGCGATACATTCAAACGGTGTGGGGCTTGGGTTATGTGTTCGTACCTGACGGTGGCGGAGCCTAGTTAACCCTAGCGTATTTATTGAACGTGAGATTCCTTCCTAAAAGTGCGTTTGGACAAACGGTACTGCTAATTGGTATGTTGTTACTGATCAATCAAGTGGTATCGTATTTGTCCGTGACCTATTATTTTATTCGCCCCAGTTACCAGCAAATCAATAACTTGTTGGCCACTCAAATCAATTTAGTTTTTATTGAAGAAATTGACCATAAAGATCCAGAATTGCATAAACGCTTTTTTGCGGCAACTGGCATGCGTTTACTAAGTAATGAGCAGGCACAAGCAGAAGGCGTAGAACAAGCGATTTACTACCCTTATCTGTCTCGCCAAATGAGCTTAAAGCTGGGTGGAGAGTCAGAAGTACGTATCACTCAAGGTAATCCTTATTTAGTCTGGGTTAAACCGCCTCAAGACCCCAGTGTGTGGGTGACCATTCCCATGTTAAGCCATGGTGAATCTGACATTTCTCCGCTGACCATCTATTTGCTAGTGATTGGAATTTTAAGTGTGGCAGGTGGTTGGATATTCGTGCGTAGGCTGAACAAACCACTACAAGCGTTACAGCACGCTGCGATTGACGTTGGGCGCGGAAATATTCCCCCTCCGTTAGAAGCCCAGGGTTCAACGGAACTGATGGCGGTGACACAAGCATTTAACCAGATGGCCAAAGGCATTAAACAACTGGAAGATGACAGAGCGCTGTTAACCGCAGGTATATCCCACGATTTACGTACACCGTTGACGCGTATTCGCTTGGCGACTGAAATGCTCCCTGAAGCACAGGACTGGTTGAAAGAAGGCATAGTGAACGACATTGAAGATATGAATGAAATTATCGATCAGTTCATTAACTATGTGCGCCAAGATCAGCAAGAAAGTATGGTCAGTGTGGATGTTAATGACCTTATCCGCGATGCAGTGCAAGTACGTAATATAGAAGAACACCATAATATACACCTCCACTTAAAGCCTATTCCAACAGCTTGCATGCGCCGAATAGCGCTAAAACGGGTATTGGATAATTTGATTGAAAATGCCTTTCGGTATGGGAGCGAAGATATCGAAATTCATTCCGGTTATGACAAGGCGCGTAACCTTCTGTTTTTCTCGATCCGTGACTTTGGCCCAGGTATTCCCGATACGCAAATTGAAGGCCTATTTAAGCCCTTTACCCAAGGTGACAAAGCCCGAGGCAGTTTGGGATCTGGCTTGGGCTTGGCGATTATTAAACGAATTGTCGATATGCACAGCGGCGAAGTGACATTAAAAAACCACCCTGAAGGTGGTTTGATAGCGAGTATCTTTATTCCTCATACTTGCCCTTAACGCGCAAGGGCAAGTGGTGAAACATTACTGATCGTTTTGTGTGTCCATCGCAAAAGTGCCAGCATGGATGGCATGCACATCGATTTCATCGAACCGGTATTCTGTATGGCAGTACTGACAGTTCATTTTAATTGCTCCTTCCGTGGCAACAATATTCAATAGCTCGCTTTTTTCTACCGCCGCCAATGCATTTGCACTACGCTCTCGGCTACAACTGCACTTAAATATGATGTCTGCAGGGGCATAAACTTCAACATCTTCTTGATGATACAGGCGATACAAAATATCTTCTGCAGGCAAGTTGAACAGCTCTTCATCTTTAATCGTTTCGGTCAATTTAGACAAGTGGTCAAAACCAGTATCTTCTGCAATTGTGGCTTGGCTACTGGTGGGCAAAATCTGCAAAAACATGCCGCACGCTTTGGCGCTGGTGTTGGTTTGCTGTGTACGCAGGATCACCTTGGTTGCCAATTGCTCTGATTGTTGAAAATAACCTTCGATACATTCAGCTAATGTCGGTTTGTCTAACGCCACCATACCTTGGTAGCGCTCACCATCTGTAGGGGTAATGGTAATAACCAACACGCCTTTTTGAAATAACTGGCTAAAGTCAGTAGGCAGTTCTGTCAATGATTCGTCCCAGCGAGCGACACCGCGTAATTGCTGATCATGCGTACCATTGATAACGGCATAATTTACTGGTCCGTCACTTTGCAACTGCAGAGCGATATCCCCTTCGAATTTTAATGTCGCCGTTAAAAGTGATGTTGCCGCCATCAATTCGCCGAGCAGTTTTTGTATAACGGGCGGGTAAGCATAAGAATCTAAAATGGATTGGTAGCTATTTTCCAGTCGAACGAGCTCGCCTCGCACATGGGCTTTATTGAAAAGATAACGGTGAAGTTGGTCAAATGACATAGTAAGTTCTCAATGGATCAGCAACACGCTGATCACTGGTGTTTAAGTTGGATAATTTGTCTACGTTGCTTTTTGTCTGGGCGCTGGTCAGGTTTGGGACTGTGAAAAGCACTCAATTTGCGCATTTCGCCATTTTTTTCGCGCAGCGCTAAGCTTTCTGGCGTCTCTTCAAACATCCGCTGCGCTAAAGGGGCTGAACGTCGATGTTGGGCTAATTCTAACACGATGATCTCTTTAACGTCGTATCCTTGAGGAACTTTTATCGTAACCCCGAGCTCTACCGTTTTACTCGGTTTACAGCGTTGCCCATTGTAACTGATTTTGCCAGACATAACGGCGTCTCTGGCTAGTGCGCGAGTTTTAAAAAAACGCGCAGCCCAAAGCCATTTATCTAGGCGAACACTTTGTTCTGTAAGTGTATTTTTATTGTCTTGTATTTTGTTTGGCATAAAGAATGGCCGATATGTAATATTTTCGTAACGAATGCTTAATAGAGTTGTGACCCCGTTGTCGACTCGTTATCATTGCTTAAAAATAAATAATAATGACGAGATGTATGTTACTCCCACAGGCCTCAAAAGGAAAATCTAAGCCATGAAAACCGTGCTGGTCACAGGTGCTAATCGTGGATTAGGTCTAGGGTTCTGCCAACAGTATTTTGCGCAAGGAGATTTAGTGATTGCTGTTTGTCGTCAAAGCGCTTGTCAGCAGGCGTTGTTAGCGCTTAAAGCACTAGACGACACAAGAATAAGGATTTTATGTGCAGATCTGCATTCGCAAGCGTCAATTTCACAATTAGCTGCTAATGTGTCGGGAAATTACACACTAGACGTGTTAATAAACAATGCTGGTGTTAGCGTGAATGAACCTTTTGGCCAATGGACGCAAGATGCATTTGTTGATAATTTTATGGTTAACAGTATAGCGCCTAGTTTGCTGTGTCAGGCATTGTTTGACTCATTAGCCCCGAGTGCGAAAGTGATTCAATTGTCGTCAGGCGTAGCGTCGATTACTCATACAAATCAGTTTGCCCAAGCTCCCCTTGACGCTTATGCCATGAGTAAGGCGGCGCTAAATATGTTTACACGGCGCTTGGCATTGCAGTTAAAAGAGACAGAGAAAGTCATTTGTGCGATTAGTCCTGGATGGGTGCAAACAGACATGGGTGGACAAGACGCAACGAGTACAGTAAAAGAAGCTGTAAGACAAATTATTGGCCTTATCAATAGTTTAAATAAAGCAGATAATGGCACTTTTATGGATGAAAAAGGCACGCACATTCCTTGGTAAATAAAATGAATGATAGGCGTTTGAAGTGCGCACCACCTTTTTCCAGTATGGTTCAACCGCGAGACAAGAATTATCACTAATTATAATTTCAATCACTTTGGGTTATTGCTACTTAAATATCAAGGGCAGATTAATCGTCTTGTTGTCGCTTTGTTGGTGATATTTTTGCTGGCTTATTTAGCCGAGTTGACATGGCGTGTATGGCCTCAGGGAGAGTTAGCACAAAGCGCATTGCCTGTTACGAGCGTCACACCTATCACATCAGGCGGTAACAGCAACCTTGATTTGCTGCCCGTAAAGCGACTGAATTTATTCGGAGATTTTCAAGCCGCTCCTGTTACAGAGCAAACGGTTACTGATGCGCCTGAGACCAAATTGAATCTCACTTTAACAGGCGTAGTGGCTAGTTCTGTAGAGGCGCAGGGGGCAGCGATTATTGAAAACCGCGGGAGCCAAGAAACCTATGGTTTAGGGGATAAAATAATTGGTACCAACGCGACTCTACGGGAAGTTTTCCGCGACCGAGTGATTATTCGAAATGGTGTGATCAACGAAACACTGATGCTAGATGGGATTGATTTTGACGAAGCGAATAAAAAACGAGCTCGCGCCTCCCGTCGTCCTGCGCCCGAAATGGCTCCCAGCCCTACACAAGATAACGTGATTACCTTGTCTGATGATGTGATAGATGCCACTCGTATGCTTCAGCAGCAGCCTGCTAACTTTACTGATTTTATTTCGGTTGCACCTCACAGCGAGAATGGCGAGCTACAAGGCTATCGCGTAAGCCCTGGTAAAAAGCCTGAACTTTTTAAAGCGGCAGGCTTATTAAGTGGTGACGTGATAACAGATATAAATGGTTTAAATTTAACCGACCCTCAGCAAGCCGTTGAGGCTATGGGCGAGTTGCGCGCAGCGCAATCCTTACAAATTACGGTCAGCCGAAACGACGAGTTGCTGACCTTGTTTTTAGATTTACCCGATGCGGAACAGGAATAACTAGCATGAATTTTATCCAGCGAACAAGCCGTAATATTTTACCCAGCTTGTGCCTTGTTATTGGAGCCGCATTTTTCTCTGCGTCAACCTATGTAGCAGCAAATGAATATTCCCCGAATTTTAAAAACACTGATATTGGTGAATTTATTAATATAGTGGGTAAGAATTTAAAGAAAACCATCATAGTGGACCCCAATGTGCGGGGTAAAATTTCGGTGCGTAGTTACGACTTATTAAATGAGGAGCAATACTACCAATTCTTCCTAAACGTGTTGCAAGTATACGGTTATGCCGTGGTTGAAATGCCCACCGGTATCGTCAAGGTAGTGCGTTCAAAAGACGCTAAGACCTCTAACTTACCCGTCGTAGAAGGAACCCCTTTTGACGGTGATGAGATGATCACTCGGGTGATGCCTGTATACAACGTACCTGTGCGGGAACTAGCTCCTATTCTCAGACAATTAAACGATCAAGCTGGCGGTGGAAACGTGGTGAGCCACGACGCATCAAACGTCATGATGCTGACAGGCCGCGCTGCTGTGGTGAATCGTTTAGTCGAAATCATAGAGCGCGTTGATAAAGCCGGTGATGAAGAAGTTGATATTGTTAAGTTAAAATTTGCCTCGGCATCAGAGCTCGTTCGCATCATTGATAGTATCAACAAGTCCACTGGAAAAACGAACACCAGCGGCAAAGACGCACCACGGGTTGTGGCCGATGATAGAACGAACAGCATTATGGTCAGTGGAGATATTAAAGCCCGCCAACGTATCGTAAATTTAATTGAACGCATGGACCAAGAGTTAGAAACTAACGGTAATACACGGGTTATTTTTCTTAAATACTCTAAAGCAGAAGAATTAGTTAAAGTGTTGCAAGGAGTAAGTGCCAGTATTCAAGCTGAAGAGCAAGGTGCTGCTAAGTCATCTAGTAACTCTAATCGCGGTGATATCAGTATTGAGGCGCACGAAGACTCTAACGCCTTGGTGATTACCGCGCAGCCAGATATGATGCGCTCATTAGAGGACGTGATCCGTCAATTAGATATTCGCCGAGCACAGGTTCAGGTTGAAGCGATTATTGTCGAAGTCTTTGAAGGTGACGGCACTACTGTGGGAGTGCAATGGGCTAGTGAGAAGTACGGCGCACAACAGTTCAGCAATGGTAACGTGGTCGGTATAGGCTCGTTAGCGGTCGCTGCAGAACAAGCATCTGATACAACCACAACCACAGTCGGCTTTGACGACGATGGTGACCCCTATTCCTTTGATGAAACCACAGAAGGTGATTATACCGCTCTTGCATCATTACTGGGCGGTGTAAACGGCTTCTTGGTCGGCGCGGTCAAAGATGGCTGGGGTGCAGTGCTCCAAGCGGTGAGTACAGATACCAACTCGAATGTCCTATCTACACCTCATTTAACAACACTTGATAACGAAGAAGCGTTTTTCATTGTGGGTCAAGAAGTGCCTATTATCACAGGCTCAACAACAGGTTCGAATAATACCAACCCGTTCCAATCGGTTGAACGCCAAGAGATTGGTATAAAACTTAAAGTCACGCCTCAAATCAACGAAGGTAACGCAGTGCAACTGCTGATAGAGCAAGAAGTATCAAGTATTAGCGGTGCAACCTCGGTAGATATTTTAATCAACAAACGTGAGATTAAAACCAACGTTATCGTAGATGATGGTGGCACAATTGTATTAGGCGGTTTAATTGATGATGACGTACAAGAGAGTGTATCTAAGGTGCCAATTCTGGGTGATATACCCTTTATTGGAAATCTGTTTAAGTCTACCACGACCAGCAAATCTAAGCGCAACCTGATGGTATTTATACGTCCTACGATCATTCGTGATGGCGTAACAGCAAATGATATTAGCCGTAAAAAATACAACTATATTCGCGCAGAACAACTTAAACGTCAGTCCGAAGGGATCCCCTTAATGCCGTTTTCTGAAAACCCAGCGTTACCTGAGTGGGACGATGGACTGGCATTGCCGCCCTCCTATAGTGAATATATGGAAAAAAGAGCAGCAGATGAAAAGGCCACTGAGAAAGAGGGTGATGAGTAGCAATGAGCTCAGAATCAATCAGTACCATGGAAGCTGAAGAGCAAGCTCTCGTTGCTGCAGGCACGGATGTAGATGCTCCGATAGAAGATGCGGAGCACAAGCAGCTAGCTTTTAGTTTTGCTAAGCGCCATAAGGTGCTACTGGAAACCGCCGAAAGCCCGGCGTTGCTTTACCATACGAATGAGACCGACTTTGCTATTTTTGCCGAGGTGAGGCGCTTTTTAGGTGCAGCGTTTCAATTGTGTGAAATAGAGAGTAGTCAGTTTGAAAAGCTGCTGACCAGTGCCTTCCAGCGTGATTCTTCCGCGGCCAAGCAGTTAATGGAAGACATTGGTAATGAAAGCGACTTGTTTGCGCTAGCAGAAGAGTTGCCCGACACAGAAGATTTGTTAGAAAGTGAAGATGATGCGCCGATTATTAAATTGATCAATGCCATGTTAGGCGAAGCGATCAAAGAAGGCGCATCTGACATCCATATTGAAACCTTTGAATCCCAGCTGTTGGTGCGTTTCAGGGTAGATGGCGTATTAAGAGAAATTCTTCGTCCGAATCGTAAGATGGCCTCTATGTTGGTTTCACGTATTAAGGTTATGTCGAAAATGGACATCGCCGAGAAGCGTGTGCCACAAGATGGACGTATTACTCTGCGTATCGCGGGGCGTGCGGTTGATGTAAGGGTGTCAACCATGCCATCAAGTCACGGCGAGCGCGTGGTATTGCGTTTACTCGATAAGAATAATGTACGTTTAAATCTTGAAGATTTAGGCATGACCAAAGTCAATCGCGGGCATTTTTCAGGCTTAATTCGAAAACCTCACGGTATTATCTTGGTAACGGGCCCTACGGGTTCAGGTAAGTCCACCACTTTATATGCTGGCTTGAGTGAAATTAATTCCAAAGACCGCAATATTCTGACGGTAGAAGACCCAATAGAATTTGACCTGCAAGGCATTGGTCAAACACAGGTTAACGCCAAAGTGGATATGACATTTGCCAGGGGATTGAGGGCTATTTTACGTCAGGATCCTGACGTGGTCATGGTGGGTGAAATACGTGATTTAGAAACCGCACAAATTGGTGTTCAAGCCAGTTTAACCGGTCACTTGGTGATGTCTACATTGCACACCAATACGGCCGCTGGCGCGATTACTCGCTTAGAAGACATGGGCATTGAACCCTTTTTGCTGTCATCTAGTTTACTTGCCGTTTTATCACAGCGTTTGGTGCGTACCCTATGCCCTGAATGCAAGACCACGTATGAACCAAGTGCACAAGAATGCAATATTTTGGGTGTAGCGGTTGGCAGTGATGACAGCCAGCATGTGTGTCGTCCCAAGGGCTGTGCAGCTTGTAACCACACCGGATACCGAGGAAGAACCGGTATTCACGAATTATTGATTGTGGATGAAGGTATTCGCGAGCTAATTCATAACGGCCACGGTGAGCAAGCCATTGAAAAGTACATTCGCCAAACTACGCCAAGTATTCGTGATGATGGCTGCCGTAAGGTATTAAGCGGTGACACTTCCCTCGAAGAAGTTTTGCGCGTAACGCGAGAAGATTAAAATGGCAGCGTTTGCTTACAAAGCGATTAATAAAAGCGGTAAGAACAAAAGCGGCGTACTTGAGGGCGATAACGCTCGCCAAATACGCCAGCAGTTGCGTGAACAGCAACTTATTCCGCTTGAAGTAGAGCAAGTTGCAGAAAAAGAGCGTCGCTCGGCCAAGCAATTTTCCCTGTTTAAACCGAAAATTTCTGCTTCTGATTTAGCCTTACTTACGCGTCAGTTAGCGACCTTAGTGGAGTCTTCGCTGCCTATTGAAGAGGCCTTGATGGCTGTCGCGCAACAATCTGAAAAGCCACGCCAGAAAAACATGATGATGGCGGTGCGCAGTAAGGTGGTAGAGGGTTATAACCTAGCCGATGCTATGGCAGAATTTCCACATGTATTTGACGAGTTATTTCGCGCCATGGTTGCAGCAGGCGAAAAGTCCGGGCACTTAGACACCGTACTTAATCGCTTAGCGGATTACACCGAGAAACGTCAACAAACTCGCAGTCAAATAACGCAGGCGATGGTCTACCCAACGCTGATGATGTTCTTCGCGATGGGAATTGTCATTTTATTACTCACAGTGGTGGTGCCAAAAATTGTCGGTCAATTTGATCACATGGGCCAAGACTTGCCCACGATCACCAAAGTTTTAATCAGTATCAGTGAGTGGATGCAAAATTACGGCTTAGCCTTGATTGCATTTTCTGCCGTGGTGGCGGTAATCGTTGGGCGCGTGTTGCAGCAACCGGTGATGAAAAAGCGTTACCATCACTTTATTCTTGGCTTACCTTTGTTGGGTAAAGTGTCAAAAGGGCTGAATACCGCGCGCTTTGCTCGTACATTGAGTATTCTGACCTCCAGTTCCGTGCCTCTGTTAGAGAGTATGAAAATTTCCAGTGATGTACTGGCGAACTTGTACATTCGTGACGAGGTCAAAGGGGCATCAGTCAATGTAAAAGAGGGCTCAAGCCTGCGAGCTGCGTTAGAGCGAACCAAAATGTTTCCGCCTATGATGATGCACATGATTGCCTCGGGTGAACGTAGTGGTGAGTTAACACAGATGCTCGGGCGCGCTGCTGATAATCAGGACAGAGAGTTCGAATCCTTAGTTGGTGTGTCTTTAAAAGTGTTTGAACCGCTTTTGATTGTTTCTATGGCAGGAATTGTGCTGTTTATTGTAATGGCCATCCTACAACCTATTTTAGCTTTAAATAACATGGTGAATCTTTAATGAAAACGTTACAACGTAAACAGCGCGGCTTTAGCTTGATTGAAGTCATGGTAGTGCTATTGATTATTGGTATTATGGCATCGATGATCGCGCCGTCTATTTTAGGTAATCAAGAGCAAGCGCAGTTAAAAAAGGCAGCGGTGGATATTCAGCAGCTTGAAAGTGCATTGGAAATGTACAAGCTGCGTAACAATGTTTTTCCTACCAGCGAGCAGGGGCTTGACGCATTAGTGACCATTCCTACTATTGATCCTATTCCACGTAATTATCAAGAGGGTGGATTTATTAAGCGCTTACCTGAAGATCCTTGGGGCAATCCTTATCAGCTCATCAGCCCTGGAGAAGTAGGTGTTATCGACATTTTTTCAAACGGACCTGATGGTGAAGCCGGCACTGATGATGACATTGGTAACTGGAATCTAAACGATTATTTAGGTTAACACTCTGGTGCTACACGCTGCCTCTTGCCAATCGAATGACATAAGGTCAAACCACCAACGAGGCTTCACATTGTTGGAAGTCATGTTGGTGTTAGTCATTATGGGACTGTTGGCGGGCACTGTGGTGTTTAATATTAGCGGTCAAAGCGGGCAAGATAGACTCAAGCAGCAAGTACAACGTTTTCAAGTGGTGTTTAGTATGGCTTCAGATTTTGCCGTACTCAATCAGCAGCAACTTGGGGTGTATATCGATAAAGATAAAAACCAATATAGTTTTGTTGTACTTAATGACGAACAAAACTGGCAGTTGCTCTCTGGTGACAAAACGTTCGAGGCTCATACCCTACCTGATGAATTCACCTTCGAATTAGCGTTAAATGATTTGCCATGGGACACTGACGACAGCTTGTTTAATGAGTCTTCTATTGATGCTGAACTATCATTTAGTGACGATGACCTAAGCATAGGTGATGAGGAAGAGAAGAAGCTTCCGCCTCCTCAAATTCTTTTATTGTCTAGTGGAGATATTACGCCTTTCTCTTTGGGGTTTGCTTACGAGCCGGGTTTTTCCTCTGAACCCGCCAGTTATTTCCGTCTCAATGTACAAGACTCACTTCCGGTTACCCTTGAAGGGCCTCTAGAAACGTTATGAAGCTACCGACTACTGCTAGACAACACAGAGGAATGACCTTACTAGAAGTCATGGTGGCTTTGGTCATATTCGCTATGACAGCTACTGCCATTATGAAAGCGGCCAGTGATCATTTAAGCAGTATCGGGCAGATAGAAGAAATCACCTTCGCGACTTGGGTAGCGAATAATCGCTTAACTCAGTTGCAGCTCTCAACACAATGGCCACCAAAGAACAACGCTAAGGGCGAACAACACATGTCTGAGCGTACTTGGTTTTGGCGTCAAACGGTGAGCAAAACCAATGATAGTGAATTGATGTCAGTGGAAGTCAGTGTGGCATTAGATGCTGCTTTTTCTGCGCCGATTACCTCTGTCACTACCTTTGTGGCTAAACGAGACTCAGATGTCTAATCTCATCCGCGTACCGAAACGGTTGAGCTGCAGAACCGTTCGTACAACGAAAATCGCTCCTATATTCCCTGCCACTCGCGGCTTTACCTTGCTGGAAATTCTTATTGCCATGGCGATCTTTACCTTAATTGGTATCGCAAGCACTGGTGTACTGACAAGCGTTATAAACAGTGATGAACTTTCAACAGAGCGCTTTGAGAAGCTACAAACATTGCAACGGGCTATGTTGACCATAGAGCGGGATATATTGCAGGGAGTTGCTCGCCCAGTCAGAGTGGAAGGCGAAATAAGCGAGCGTGTTATGTTGGGTGGAGATGGCATATTAGATAGTAACCATGATGGGCTTATTTTTGTGCACGGTGGCTGGCACAACCCGCAATTGCGTTTACCACGCAGTACTTTACAAGGCGTAGGGTATCGAGTGCAGGAGCGCCAACTACAGCGCTTATACGGCAACTATGTGGATAATGTGATTGGCTACGAGCCTAAGGTGAAAGTGCTGCTTGAGAATATAGATGACTTTAAGGTGTACTTTATTCCGGTTGACGAAGACCAAGAGGACGACTCTGCATGGCAAGATGATTATAGCGATGTGATTTTACCTAAGGCAGTCGCGATAGAAATCACTAGCCAAGATTTCGGGTTGATTCGGCGAGAATTTTTGCTCGCTGGGACAAGCTCATGAGCACGGTAAAAGATAAGCTGAAACAACAAAAAGGTGTCGCACTTATTATCGTGTTGCTTATTGTTGCTTTAGTCAGTGTACTGGCCACACAGATGGGCTCGCGTTTACAATTGCAAGTTAAGCGGGCATCGAATATTAAAGATAATAACCAAGCTTATTGGTACGCCATGGGCGCTGAACAATATGCGCAAAAGTCGATTAAATTTTTGCTTGAAAACAGTGACGGTGTGATTAACTTGAATCAGCAATGGTCTGAACCTTTTGTTTACCCCTTGGAGGGTGGCGGAATTCAAGCGCAATTATTGGACATGCAAAGTTGTTTTAATATCAATAGCCTACAAGGCGGCGATGAAAACAGTACAGGCTCAGGGACCCGCTCAGAGCCAAGCGAACGTCAATTAGCGTTTAAACGCTTAATGACAAATATTAACGCCGACATCAGTAGCTATGATATTGATACCTTTAGTGACTCTTTAGTCGATTGGTTAGATGCTGACAGTAATATGCGGCCCCAAGGCGCAGAAGACAGTGAGTATGAATCTCGTCAATTTCCGTATCTTGCAGCGAACAATTTGATGGCACACAAATCAGAGTTACGTCTAGTTAATGGCGCGAGCATTGAGTGGCTCGCTGATGTGCTTGACCAGGTGTGTGTGATACCCGGTGATGATCAATTGAAAATCAATGTGAATACCATTGATGAGGAAAGTATTGCAGTATTGGCCGCGTTGACTGGGCTTGATGAGTCCGGCGCGCAAGATCTTATTTCAAATCGACCGGATGATGGTTATCAGACTAAAGATGAATTCTTAGCGGTCAATACTATTTCAGCGCTTAATATGCCCAGTGAGCGTGAGGATTGGTTTGATGTCACCACGCAACACTTCATATTGAAGGTGAAGACTTCTTATAATAATGCCACGTTTTCGATGCTCAGCGTATTTAAGGTAGATGACAATCAGAACGTGACTGTATTGCGCAGAGAGTTCGCCTTACAATGAACAAGGCTAGAAATCAGCATCCACAGCCAGTCAATAGTGGAAACAACAGAATGGTTAATGACCAAAGTAGGCCAGCATAATGGAACAGTTAATAGTTAGATTAGGCTCGAATGAAAATGATGCGATCCATTGGATAGTATGCTCACCTAATGAAGATGACGTGATAGCCAGTGGCGAGCTTGCTGGAGTTGAGGATTTGTCATCCCTTAAGGACCGAGCTGGACAACGGCCGATTGTTGCCTTGGTACCTACTAGCGACGTATTACTCAAATGGGTAACACTACCGAGCAAAGCTGGACGCAAAGCGTTAACTGCTATCCCGTTTATGCTCGAAGATGAAATCAGCAGTGATATCGCCAGTCAATTTTTCGCTTTAGGTGGCCGCAAAGATAATCAACAAGCGGTAGCGGTCATCGGTAGAGCTCGCCTACAGGCTTGGCAAAAGCAATTGGCTGATGCTGGGTTATATTGTGAGCGTATTGTGCCTGATATTTTAGCGGTACCTGAACCAATTAGTGGTTGGTCTGTACTTGAATTAGGTGAGCAATTACTGATCCGTCAAGATCAATGGGCGGGTATTCAAGGTGAAAAAAACTGGCTAGTACAAGCGGTAAATCATCACGCGAAGCAGCTCCCTGAACCATTGTTGCTAGATAATTACAGTAGTTTGTCTGAACAAGAACTAAGCAATGTACTGCTACAAGAGCAGCGTGTTGATATGCCCATGAAGATATTGGCGCGTGGGTTACAAGCTAGCCAATTTAATTTACTACAAGGTGAATTTAAATCACGTAAAAAACAAGGTGGTGAGTTTAGAAAGTGGCGTTTAGCAGCAGTACTAGCCATTGTGGCCTTATGCACGACTTTGATTGATAAAGTTGCTTTGCAGCAGCAATTAAGTCACGAAAAGGCCCAATTATCTGCACAGGTCAAGTCAGAATTCAAACGCGCATTTCCAAATGCCGGGGCATATCGAGATGTACGAGCGACCATGCGCAGCAAAATGGCGGCGCTTGAGCAAGGCTCGGGTGGTTCATCGATGCTGGTGATGATGAGTCAGTTATCAGAAGCGTTTGCCAAAAGTCAGGTAAAACCATCGAGTGTAAAATTTGATTCTGCGCGCCGGGAATTGCGTATGCAAGCCATGGCGGCAAACTTTGAGTCTCTAGAGCAGTTCAAGCGTTTGGCAGAAGCGCAAGGGTTTGAAGTGGAACAAGGTGCTATTAATAACCGCAATGATTTGGTGTTTGGTTCGTTGTTGGTAAGGAGCTAAGATGAATGCCTTAAAGGAAAAATTTAACCAACTGACTGAGAGAGAGCAACGCTTAGTACTAATCTCAGCCGTTGTGGTCGTGGTCGGTATGTTTTATTGGTTGGTCTGGTCACCTTTGAATCAAGCGATAGAGCGAGATCAAAAAGCCGTTGAATCGCAAAAATCGTTGCTGAGCTGGGTGCAAAAAAATGCTAACAGAGCAATACAATTGCGTGCCGCCAATGGCGTTAGTACAGGGTTTAATGGTTCCCTTGCTCAGGCAGCGAATCAGACCGCTGCGAACGCGAATATTCCTATTGCACGTATGCAGCCACAGGGCGAGGAGCTTCAAGTATGGGTTGATCAGGCGCCGTTTAACGGCGTGTTAGATTGGTTACAATCTTTGGAAGATATGGGGATCAGTATTTTAGATGTAGACTTAGCCGAAGCTGATGCCCCTGGGCAAGTTAAAATCCGTCGTTTGAAATTAGGTAAATCATGAAGTCAGTTTTTAAGTGGGGCTTTGTTTGCCTTATTGTTTTCGTTGTATTTCTTATTGTTAAGTTACCGGCAGCACAGGTTATTTCTCGTGTTCAACTGCCATCAGAGGTTACCGTGCACGGTGTCTCTGGCACCATTTGGAATGGGCATGCTGCGTCTGTATCAGTACAAGGCTTGCCGATCCACGATGTGAATTGGCAATTAGCATTTTTACCCTTACTGACAGGGACGGCCAACTTAGATGTGCAAGCGGGTAATATTCGCGAAGTAGAAGATATTGCTTTTGATGGCCACATCTCCATTTCAAACGGACGATTACAGGGTGAAGATGTTCAGGTGTTTTTACCCACTAGTTTAGTCATCACCAGCTTGCCTCTGCCTATTCCGGTGAACGCCAGTGGGCGTTTTAAAATCGCGTTAAAGGAAGTGGATTACACCGAACATTGTCAAGCCCTTGAAGGGCAAGGCCTTTGGTTAAAAGCGAAAGTGCAGGGAACACAGCAGGAGATTGATTTAGGGAACTTTGAATCTTCGCTGAAATGCGAGAATGAAGAAGTAGTTATGACGATTAATGAGCCCAATAGCTTTGGGTTAAGTGCGGTTGCACATATCCCAAGCTCTTTGGAATTCCGGATTAACGGCCGTTTTAAACCCAATGAAAATTTGCCAACAGAAGTACATCAGGCTGCACAGTTTTTTGGTAAAAAAGATGCTCAAGGGTACTATCCTGTCAAATTCTAGTACGGTGACAATATCAAAAAACGAAAAAGGCGCTTCAAATTGAAGCGCCTTTTTCGTTTGTATAGCATGCTAACTGCTAAGCGTTATAGTAGCTCAAGCAAGTTTCTACTTCTTCTTTGGAGCCCAATATAACAGGTACGCGCTGGTGGATTTCAGTAGGCATGACTTCCAAAATTCTACCATGACCTGTTGAGGCTAACCCGCCAGCCTGTTCCATTAAAAACGCCATTGGATTTGCTTCATACAGTAAACGCAATTTGCCCGGCATTTCAGGGTTACGTTTATCAAATGGATATAAGAAAATCCCCCCACGACTGAGTACTCTGTGTATGTCACCTACCATGGCTGCGACCCAGCGCATATTGTAGTCTTTATCGCGAGGACCATCGGTACCCGCTATTAAGTCACCAATGTAATTTTGCATCGGATCTTCCCAGTGGCGCTGATTTGACGTGTTGATTGCAAACTCAGACGTTTGTGTGGGCACCTGAATATTTTTTTGCGTTAACAAAAAGCCGCCGTGGGTTTTATCTAAGGTATAAAGGTGGGTACCGCGACCTGTGCTCAATGCGAGCATGGCACTTGGGCCATATAGCACATACCCTGCGGCAACGATTTGCGTACCTGGTTGTAAAAACGCTGACGGGTCGTCTGCATCCATCCACTGTGGTGCGTGTGTAATCGAGAATATCGTTCCGATTAAGCTGTTAATGTCGGTATTTGATGAGCCGTCTAATGGATCAAAACTCACTAAGTAATTTCCGTTTGGATTACAGGCCACAACATCATCTTCTTCTTCAGATGAAATGGCTTTCACATAACCAGATTCACTGAGAATGTCTTTTAGAATTTGATTAGAAATAACATCAAGTTTCTTTTGTGTCTCGCCTTGTACATTCTCACTTAAGGTTGACCCTAAAACACCAGCTAATGCGCCTTGACTGACCCTGAATGATATTTCCTTACATCCTGCTAATAATGTTCTTAATAGCAAGATAAGCTCCATTGGAGCGCCGTCTTCTTGAAGTTGCGAGTTGAGTCTTTTCATGGGTTATTTTGACCTTTTATCATGATTGTAGGGACAGAAAATAGCAGCGAATATTGTTGCTTTTATGATCGCTGTGTACGGTATGACCAGTGTAACCGGATTTTTTCTAAAACTCAGCTCCGATTACTGTACTTTCAGGCCTAGATAAGGAATTTGTCATCTTGTCAGTGCGTTCTGGTATCGGTATCTGGTAATCTAGATGGATATTTATCCCAGAAAAATTGCTATGCATTTACATATTTTAGGTATCTGCGGAACGTTTATGGGTGGCATCGCTGCTATTGCAAAGGCGATGGGCCATAAAGTAACCGGTTCCGACAACAACGTTTATCCTCCGATGAGCACACAGCTTGAGTCTTTAGGCATTGAGTTAACGCAAGGTTTCGATGAAGAGCAATTCGATCCCCAACCCGATATGGTGGTGATAGGAAACGCCCTTTCACGGGGCAATCTTGCCGTTGAATACGTACTGAATCGAGGTTTACCTTATACCAGTGGCCCGCAATGGTTATTGGAAAACGTACTGAATGATCGGTGGGTTCTTGCAGTTTCAGGGACGCATGGCAAAACCAGTACTTCAAGTATGTTAGCTTGGATCCTAGAGTGCGCAGGAATGTCTCCGGGCTTTTTGATTGGGGGAATTCCGCAGAACTTTGGCATTTCAGCCCGCTTAGGAGAGACCCCGTTTTTCGTTATAGAAGCCGATGAATACGACAGTGCTTTTTTTGATAAACGTTCAAAATTCGTGCATTACCGCCCGCGCACATTGGTCATTAATAACCTTGAGTTTGATCACGCAGACATTTTTGACAGTATTGCAGATATCCAAAAACAGTTTCATCATCTTATTCGCATGATACCCGGCAACGGCCTTGTCATTGCACCCAAAGCGGATCCACACATTACTGAAGTGCTCGATAAGGGGTGCTGGTCGCCTGTACAGTTTGTTGGTAGTGACTGGAAAGTAGCAGAGTGTACAGCCGATGGAAGTGAGTTTGATGTGTTATATAAAGGGACATCCTTTGGCCGCGTTAAATGGTCGCTATTAGGTCAGCACAATGTACAAAATGCCATGATGGCGATAATTGCTGCCCGTCACGCAGGCGTATTGCCTGAAGTGGCTATCGAAGCGTTGACGAATTTCGTTAATGCGAAGCGCCGCATGGAAGTGCTAGGTACAGTCAACGATATAACTGTTTATGACGATTTTGCCCACCATCCTACGGCGATATCGACAACCTTAGAAGGGCTACGAGCAAAAGTAGGACAAGCGAGGATTCTAGCGGTTCTTGAACCACGTTCAAATACAATGAAAATGGGGGTCCACAAACAAACACTTGCTCAGTCATGGTCTGCTGCCGACCAAGTTTTTATTTATCAACCGAGCCATTTGAGCTGGTCAATGGATGCTTTACTGGCCCAGAGCGAGGTGACTACCTCACTACATGACGACCTAGAAATACTGGAAAAGTCTATATTGTCCTATGTTAAACCGGGTGACCATATATTAATTATGAGTAACGGCGGTTTTGGTGGTATTCACCAGCGTTTGTTACAGAAACTGTCACAGTAACGCACATAATTATTCGTTAATTCTCAGGCTTGATATAGCCATGCAAATAGGAATTTTAATACATGTACAAATTTACGATTGGCTTTCTTGCGCTTTCTTTTAGTGTAAACGTTTTGGCTTGGGGGCAAATTGGACATAGGGTTACTGGCGCTATTGCCCAGCAACATTTGACCGCACAAGCACAAGCAGCCATCAGTGCTTTATTACCCAATGAAGACTTAGCCGAGGCTTCAACTTATCCAGATGAAATGCGCTCTAACCCAGATGAGTTTTGGCAAAAGAAGGCCGGCCCATTTCATTACGTGACAATTCCTAGAGGTAAGACGTATCCACAAGTCGGTGCGCCTGAAGAAGGGGACGGGGTCACAGCATTGAGCATGTTTACTAAGACGCTAAAAAGTAGTAATGCAAGCAAAGAAGATAAGCAGCTAGCATTGCGTTTTATCGTGCACATCATAGGAGATCTGCATCAGCCTTTGCATGCGGGCAATGGTACAGACCGAGGCGGTAACGATTTCAAAGTGAACTTTTTTTGGCATGATTCCAACTTGCATCGAGTATGGGATAGTGAGCTACTCGATCAGCGCCAACTATCTTATACAGAGTGGGCCCTGAGGCTTGACCGTAAAATCAGTGAACAAGATATTTCAAATTGGAGTGATATAAATCCTCAAACTTGGATCGCTGAGAGTGTAAAAATTCGCGATGAAATCTACCCGACAGAAACAGAAATATCTTGGGATTATTTATATAACCACCTACCTCAAGCGCAAGAACGCTTAAAAATGGCGGGCATTCGAATTGCCACTTATTTGAATGATATCTATAAATAGACATTAGCCCCAAAAAGCAAAAGGGCAGCGAGTTCGCTGCCCTTTTTATTGCCACAATGAAAGACTAACTTTTGTGATATTGGGCACTGTATTTGTGCACTGCATCAACGAAAACTTTCGCGTTTTCAGGGGGCACGTCTAAATGAATACCATGGCCCAAATTGAAGACATGACCTGAGCCTTGCCCAAATCCTGCCAGTATTGTTTGTACTTCCTGTTCAATACGCTCTGGTGACGCATACAGCATTGAAGGGTCCATATTTCCTTGTAGCGCTACTTTATCACCTACACGGGCTTTAGCATTGTCTATATTGATGGTCCAATCTAGCCCAACACCGTCACAGCCTGTTGCTGCTATCGATTCTAACCACATGCCCGCATTTTTGGTAAATAGGGTCACAGGGACTTTACGTCCATCGTTTTCCCGGGTGAGTCCGTCGACGATTTTATGCATGTATTGCAATGAGAAATCTTGATAGTCGCGAGGCGACAGCACACCGCCCCAAGTATCAAACACCATGACAGATTGCGCACCGGCTGCGATCTGAGCATTAAGATATAAAATAACTGAATCAGCCAATTTATCTAGCAGTAAATGAAGGGCTTTGGGATCACTAAAAGCCATCTTTTTGATTTTAGTGAAGGCTTTGCTTGAACCCCCTTCAATCATGTAAGTCGCCAGTGTCCATGGGCTGCCAGAGAAACCAATAAGAGGCACTTCACCTTGTAAGTTCTTACGAATGGTGCGCACTGCATTCATGACATACTGCAACTCCTGTTCAGGGTCAGGAGCAGGCAAATTTTTAATATCGGACATGCATGTTAATGGGCGCGCAAATTTAGGGCCTTCACCTTGTTCAAAATACAAGCCTAAGCCCATAGCATCTGGAATGGTAAGAATATCTGAAAACAAAATAGCGGCATCTAGGTCGAAACGGCGTAATGGCTGCAATGTAACTTCACAGGCTAATTCCGCATTTTTACATAGTGACATAAAGTCACCAGCTTGGGCGCGAGTTGCTTTGTACTCAGGTAGATAGCGGCCAGCCTGACGCATCATCCACACGGGCGTGACATCAACAGGTTGGCGGAGTAAAGCGCGTAGGTAACGGTCGTTTTTTAACGAAGTCATGAATTTCCTCTGTAAAATCTGTAAAATTGTGCGCCAGTCCTAGGCCAAAAAGGCGACATTGTACTCTTTTAAGCATAATGAAAAAGCGAATATCAACCTTTATATTGTAAATACTTGCAACAAGCCCCGAATCTCTGTTATAACAATGTTGCGCAAGCAAACTAACAACAAGAAGCTCGAAAAAACGAGACTTAGACGCTAAAATATTCGAACCCCACTCAAAGTGGGGTTTTTTATGTTAGTTGGTTTTAGTTAATCAGCGCAAATTTCTTCTATCGTGCGTTCAATTAACTGCCCAGCAATAGAAAACTTTGGCGGGATATTAGGAAGTTCATCATATTTAAACCAATGCGCTTCGATTATCTCATGGCCATCGACTTTAATATCGCCACTGTCAAACTCAGCGAGAAAACCTACCATTAACGAATGAGGAAATGGCCAAGGTTGACTCGACATATATCTAAGGTTCTTGATTTTAACCCCTACTTCTTCGAATACTTCCCGATGAACTGCGTTTTCAAGGGTTTCTCCACTTTCCACAAATCCTGCTAGCGTAGAGAACATATTGCGCTCTCTTTGTGGTTTGCCTTGAGCTAACAGGATTTTATCCTCGTGACGAATAGCGACAATGATGCAAGGTGATATCCTTGGGTAGCATCTATGATGACAGCGATGGCATTGCATCGCCATTTCCCAATCTATCTTTTGCATGGTTGAGCCACACTGGCCACAAAATCTGTGTGTTCTTAAAAAAAGTGCCACCTGCCAAGCGCGAGCAGCCACAGAAAAGAGTTCCAAGTCATCGTGAACTAACAAACTTCTAAGATGAGTCAATTGTACGCCACTATGCTCAATGGTCTCATTACCCATATCAATGAGATAGCACGTCTGTTTGTTATGTTCACCAACTTGAACTATTTGCTCTTTATATGCGTGCGCAAAGCCAAGGTTGCTCCACGTTTCGATAAGTGGGCCTTGTGCTTCATGGGGAACAAGAAGTTTCTCGGCGCTAAAGATAAACCAAATACTGGGGGTGTCGGCGCTCACGTTTACGTTTTGTTTAATCATAATTTGTACATCACCACTGTTAGCTATGCCCAAATAACACAGCCATTTGCATTATGTTAATTGCAAAATATGCTCGAAATGCCTCTTAACAATATCAACATTGTTACCAACAAATTATTGGTTCAGCTTTGGTTAAGAAATACTTGCACACAATGATACGCATTATGTGCATTAAATCCTCAACTTTATGAAGTAAATCAAGCTACTATTCGTACAAAGCCCTTTAGATGAGTGATATACTTCGCTAAAATGACTAGATATTGATAGTCACGTTGCAGAGCTTCAATTTTAAGCGCGTAATGGGATTAACTCAAAGGCAGCGGTATAAAGATGAGCAATGAATCACAAGTACAGAAAGCACGTCAATACTGTGAACAGGAAGGCGCTCGTTTCACCCACTTGAGGGAAACGGTTTATGCCTTGCTGTTGGACAAAAAAGGCGCTGTAGGCGCATATGACTTGTTGGATACCTTAAAGGAAACAGAAAGCAACGCTAAGCCAGCAACTGTTTATCGGACGTTGGATTTCTTACTGGAGTTAGGCTTGATCCATAGGGTTGAGTCGACCAACGCATTTGTTGCTTGCCATCACTTTGGTTGTAGCCACCCCGTTCAGTTTTTGATATGTGACAACTGCGGTTTGGTGAAAGAAATTCAATCTGAGGGTTTACAAGATACCTTGGTAAAACAAGCTGAAACTCACGGTTTCCAAGTATCAAAGCAAACCATTGAGGCTCATGGTTTATGCACATCATGCCAATAGAGTTAGAGGGTGTGCAAACTCGCGACAGACGGCAGGAATGGTAGTCATATGAATGCAGAGTTTATTAATCCGTTTATCGCTGCTTTGCGTAATGTGCTTAGTACGATGGCACAAATTGAGTTGGTATCCGGTAAACCGCAGAGAAAAACTGCAGCGACAGCTCAGGGTGATGTTTCAGGCTTAATCGGTATGGTAGGTGATGATGTAAAGGGTTCACTTTCCATTACCTTTGAAACCAGTATTGCACTAAAGGTGATGCAAAATATGCTCGGGGAGCAGCCTGAAGCGATAAATGACGATGTTGCTGATATGGTGGGCGAAATTACCAATATGATTTGCGGTGGCGCTAA
This sequence comes from Paraglaciecola mesophila, assembly GCF_009906955.1. Classification (GTDB taxonomy): domain Bacteria; phylum Pseudomonadota; class Gammaproteobacteria; order Enterobacterales; family Alteromonadaceae; genus Paraglaciecola; species Paraglaciecola mesophila_A. The sequence continues at coordinate 2,833,143 of NZ_CP047656.1, read as the reverse complement.
AACCGAGCTAGCTAAACTTGGTTACAATTTTGGTATGGCGACACCAGTTGTAGTTTTCGGTAAAGATCATACACTAAGTCATACGGCATCTGGTCAAAAAATGATCATGCCGTTTGCAAGCGAGCATGGCAAAGTTTTTTTAGAGATGTGCTTTGACAAGTAGTCAGCCTAATTGGTTTCGGGAGCGCTTGCGTTTGCGCCCAAGAGCAAGAGGGTTCCATCTTGTAACAGATGAGATAGTGGGGCAGTTAGATGCGCTCACTAAGATAAATATTGGTATCTTGAATCTGTTTATTCAGCATACGAGTGCCAGTTTAACGATTAATGAAAATGCGGACCCTACGGTCAGAGCAGACCTAGAGAGTCACATTAATCAAGCTGTTCCCGAGAATGCGGCATATTATCTGCATAATTACGAGGGATCGGATGATATGCCAGCACATATTAAAGCCAGTGTATTTGGGAGTAATCTGACAATTCCTATACAAAACGGAAGGTTAGCACTAGGTACCTGGCAAGGAATATATTTGGGTGAGCATAGAAATCATGGTGGTGAACGTTGCGTGATTGCAACAATTACTGGCCTATAACTATTTTACACACTAAATCAGCTTATATAACGACGCTTAGGCGGCGGTGATATCAATTGATTAACACAATACATTAAGGACGTTTATTATGAAAAAAACCATGACAGCCATGGGTATCTTACTTGCTTTTACCAGTGGAGCATTCGCTCAATCTGCGCCAGTAGGCGACAAATGGGTAGGTGGTTTCGGTGAATATTATAAAACTGACGGTGAGCTAGACGGCGCCCCCACTTTTTATGATGACGGTGTTGGCTTCGGTGCTGAGCTAGGTTTTCGCTTCAAGCCTCAATGGGCGGCACGTTTAGAATGGTCTCACTTGAACATCGATCAAACAGGTGGTTTAGGTGATGAATCTGGTAACCGTCTAGGTGTTGATGCCATGTACTTCTTACCTGACGACTTAATGTATGTTTTCGCAGGTGTTAAACATCTTGATATAACTGATAGCTCACGTCTAGCCAACGTTGGTTTGGGTAAGCATTGGAACATTAACGACAAGTGGCGTGTGATTACTGAAATCGCAGCGTACCATGACTTCGGCGAAGCATATAATGATGTGAGTGCTAAAATAGGTCTAGCCTATAGCTTCGGTGCAACATCAGCGCCTGTTACTCGTGATTCTGACAATGACGGTGTTAACAACAGCATGGACAAATGTCCTGGTACTGCTCCAGGCGTTCAGGTAGATGCGATGGGTTGTGCATTGGCTGCTACTGCTGTTGAAGCTGATTCTGACAATGATGGTGTTGTAGATAGCCAAGACAAATGTGCTAACACACCTTCTTCAGACAAAGTAGACGCAACGGGTTGTAGCATTTTCACCGAAGTTGAAGTTGAAGAAACCTTACGTATCTTGTTCGCTAACAACAGCTCAGAAATTGCTAATCGTGCTAACAGCGATATCCGTGACTTCGCTGCATTCATGAAGCGTTTCCCTTCTACTGATACTGTTATCGAAGGTTACGCGTCAGCACCGGGTGAGAGCGATTACAACCAATGGTTGTCTGAAGAGCGTGCTAAAGCGGTACGTATGGTATTGATTGAAGATTATGATATCAAACCTGCTCGTATTACTGCAGTTGGCTACGGTGAGAGCAAATTGCTTGACGCCCCTACAGCTAAAGAAGCTAACAAAATTAACCGTCGCATTGTTGCGCGCGTAAGTGCTTCTAAGCGTGAGAAAGTAACTAAGTAATTAGTTAATCAAATGCAAAAAAAGAGGTGATTTTCACCTCTTTTTTTTTGTCTTAAATTCGGTAGATTATTTATAGAAAAGAGTCACAGCCTAATAGTCGTCGTCCCTAGCGGGGCCTGCATAATTATCAAATCGAGAAAACTGGCCTTGGAAGGTGAGTCTTGATGTACCAATAGGGCCGTTACGCTGCTTACCGATAATAATTTCAGCCACACCTTTGTCTTCACTGCCCTCGTTATACACTTCGTCTCGATAAATAAACATGATCAAATCGGCATCTTGCTCGATTGAACCCGACTCCCTCAGATCCGAGTTAATCGGGCGTTTGTCTGAACGTTGCTCTAGGCCCCGGTTTAGCTGTGAAAGGGCTACTACAGGCACTTCGAGTTCTTTAGCGAGGGACTTAAGCGAGCGAGAGATCTCAGCAATTTCTAAGGTACGGTTGTCACTCAATCCTGGCACTTGCATTAATTGCAAATAATCGATCATGATAAGGCTAATTCCACCGCGATCCCTGGCCAGTTTACGGGCTCGGGTTCTCACTTCCATTGGCGTTAGGCCAGATGAGTCATCAACGTACAAATTATCTTTGTCTTTGAGCATAGCCATGGTGTTTGACATGCGTGCCCAATCTTCGTCATCTAACTGGGCGGTTCGAATTTTGGTTTGATCTACCCGACTAAGGGATGCCAACATCCGCATCATAATCTGCTCGGCGGGCATTTCAAGACTGAACACCAACACCGGCTTCTCTTCCAGCAGCATGGCGTTCTCGCATAAGTTCATGGCGAAGGTCGTTTTTCCCATAGACGGACGCGCAGCGACAATAATCAAATCTGAGGGTTGTAGTCCACTGGTCTTTTTATCTAAATCTGTATAACCGGTAGAAACACCAGTGACTTCTTTATTGTTTTTAACCAGCTCCTCGAGACGGTCGATAGTTTTAGTCAGTACCGACTCAATGCCCCGAGGTCCTTCATTTTTGGCGGTTCGTTTCTCGGCAATTTCGAAAACTTTACTTTCCGCCATGTCGAGCAATTCGCCGCTGTTTCGTCCTTCAGGGTTGTAACCAACATCAGCAATATCATGCGCAACACCTATTAGCTCACGAACAACTGCTCGCTCCTTGATGATATTGGCATATGCTGAGACGTTCGCCGCGCTAGGCGTATTTTTGGCCAGCTCACCTAAATAAGCAAAACCGCCCGCTTCTTCAAGTTCATCTAAGTTTTCAAGATCTTCTGAAACCGTGATCAAATCAATTGGTTGATTATTTTTTAGAAGGCGTAAAATCGCCCCATAAATGACTTGATGCGAGCGATTATAAAAATCTTCTTCGGTGACCAGCTCTGCGACTTTGTCCCACGAGTCAGGGGCAATTAGCATACTGCCCAGCACAGACTGCTCCGCCTCAATGGAGTGAGGAGGGACTTTAAGTTTTTCGACTTTTTGATCTTTATTTTTTGCTGAGACGGCTTTCACAGAAGGTACATTTATCCTCGAAAATAGGTGACTAGTATGCGCCAGATCACCCTAGTTAGTAAAGGTGTGATAACGTCGTAAGCGATTAATCGGGCGCTTTGAAAATAGCTTAGGTGCGTATGTGTGTTCGCGGTATTTTAACATGGTTTAGGACAGTGAATAAGCGGCTATCGCCGCTAAAAATTCAGTTCCGTAACGGTCTAGTTTGGTTTGGCCTACGCCGTTGATCTCCAAAAACTCCGCTTTTGATTGGGGCAATTTGTCAGCCATATCGGCAAGGGTAGCATCACTAAATACCACAAACGGCGGTACGTCCTCGCGTTGTGCAATGGACTTACGTAAGTGTTTTAATTTTGCGAATAATTTACGGTCATAGTTCATCTCTTTCAGTTTAGACTTTTTACCTGAATCAATGGTTAACCTAGGTACCGCTAAAGCAAGATCTAATTTACCAGCAAGAAGGCCACGGGCCTCTTCTGTTAATTTTAAAACCGCGCTTTGGGTGATGTCGATGCGTAAAAAACCTTTGTGTATCAGCTGATAAATGATGTTGTGCCAGTGGGCATCTGATTTATCTTTCCCTATGCCGAAGGTGCTTAGACCGTCATGCCCTTGCTCGAAAATACGTTTCAACTTTTTGCCCCGTAGCACGTCGATAACATATTGGCTGGCCACATTTTGACCCAGGCGATAAATACACGACAAGACCATTTGTGCCGAGACTTTGCCATCAAAACGTTTAGGTGGATCTAAGCAAATATCGCAGTTTCCGCAGTCTTCAGCGGAATACTCAGAAAAATAGTTGAGTAACACTTGGCGGCGACAGGTTTGCGCTTCTGCGAAGGCTTCCATGGCAGCAAACTTTTGTAGTTCGATGTCTAAACGCGCGGGGTTGTCTCCCATACCAATCCATTGTCGAATACGAGCGGCGTCCTTTTCATCAAATAACAATAGCGCTTCAGCAGGCATGCCATCACGCCCTGCACGGCCTGTTTCTTGATAATAAGCTTCAACACTGCGAGGGAGATCAAAATGCACAACAAAACGTACATTAGATTTATTGATCCCCATGCCAAAAGCGACAGTGGCGACGATGATATCCACATTATCTTGAATAAAGTCGCGCTGTATTTTATCGCGTATTGGTCCCTCAAGTCCCGCGTGATAACCCGCGCAATTAATACCTTGTTTCGCTAATGCAATACTTAAGTCGTCGACTTTTTTACGGCTGTTACAGTAAATAATCCCACTGCCGTCTTGTTGTTTTACATATTGAATGACCTGATCCGTAGCTTTGTATTTGAACAGCTGGTTGTAACGAATATTCGGTCTATCGAAGCTGCCTTTAAAAACAAAAGGCTGCTCTAAAGCGAGCTGTTGCAATATATCACTGCGCGTTGTGATATCAGCCGTTGCCGTCAGCCCTACCACAGGTACCCCAGGAAATTGCTGTTTTATTTGACCTAGCTGGCGGTATTCTTTGCGAAAGTCATGTCCCCAATGGGAGACGCAGTGAGCTTCATCTACTGCAAAGAGCGCCACGTTTAAACTGTGAAGACGTTGAATGAATTCAAATTGCATAAGTCTTTCAGGTGCGACATAAATCAGTTTATAGCGCTCATCTTGCATACCACGGTAAACGTTAAACATCTCTTCATTGCTTAAATTTGAATTGATATAAGCGGCATTTACACCTGAGGCAACTAGGGCGTCAACTTGATCTTTCATCAGTGCAATAAGAGGCGATATAACGATGGTCAATCCATCAAGCACTAGCGCGGGTATTTGATAACACAAGGATTTTCCGCCACCAGTGGGCATAAGAACCAGTACATCTTTTCCCTGCAATATTTGCTCGATAACTTCGCGCTGACCGTCACGAAACTCGTCGTAGCCGAATACGTTTTTAAGTACAATCTGCGCGGCGTTTATATCAGTACTTGGCATGGCTTCTGGGAACAAAAAATAAACTCTAATACAAAAATTCTGCGCGCATTTTACGTGTTTTTAGCCCATACATCACTTGCCAATAGGCAAAAAGTTAGTCACATTGAGTACTTCCCTGAGAAAAGGACAATAATATGAGTGATAACAAAAACTTAACTCCAGAGCAACTGGCCAGTTTCGTGATTGAATTTTTCCAAAACAGTATGCCATTCAATCGAGCGTTAGGGTTCCAAATCGAATCCTTAGAAGATCATGAGGTGCAAATTCGTATGCCCTGGAACAATATGCTGATGGGCAACCCAGTGCACAAAATTTTGCATGGCGGCGCAACCGCAAGCATTCTTGATACCGTGGGTAGTGTAGTTGCATTGATGTATGGCATTAAACAGCTCAAACCTGAAGAAGTTGAAGATTTTAAAAACACCCTGGCCAATAATGGCACCATAGACATGCGGGTTGACTATCTGCGACCAGGTAAAGGTGAAGAATTTATTGCCACTGCAAGCGTCATCCGAAGGGGACGTAAAGTGGCGGTTTGCCGAATGGAACTGCATAACGAGAAAGGCCAACATATTGCCTCAGGTACTGGCACCTACTTGGTCGGTTAGGCAGTGAAGGCAGACAAGTTACGAAGAAATGAAAGCATAGCAATAAAAAGGTCGCATCGGGCGACCTTGACTGGTTTACGGTATCACTAGCACGTTAAATATATAACATCTGTTCGCGTGTTTTGGCTAAAATGGCCAAGACCTTGTTTTGCGTAGGGTGAGGTATGTTCGCTTTGTCCATCGCGTTGATAAATAAGTCTACCCCGCGATTGAAATCTGCTTCGGATATGTTCATTCCCCCGTGCACGCGTTCCATTGTATCACCCGTATACTCACAAGGCCCACCGGTTAAATGGCATACATGCTCAATCAATTTCTCTCTAAAACGGCCGATGTCTGAATCCTTAAAGTATTCAAAAATAACCGGATCAAACTCAATTTCGGTAATGAAGTTATCTACGACTTCCTCTACTTTTGGCTGGCCACCCATTTGGGTATAAACAGACTGGTTGGACGTTGACGAACAGGCACTGAGCCCAAAAAATAGAGATGCAAATAGGATTATAAGTGTGTGTTTCATGAGACTCACCAAAGTTGTCCGTTAAGAGAAAGGTATAAACCGTCTTGGTCATCCACTGCGGCAATGGTGCCTAAGTCAGCCCAAGCGAGGGTTATGCTGAAGTCTTTACTAGGAATATAGGTGACAAAAAAGTCTTTCCAGTCATCTTCACCTAAACCGAGATTGTCTGGTTTTTGCCTGTACTCAACGCCAATTGCAAAATGACGCGAAAATAAAATACCTGCGGATGCCTCAAGCATAATTTCATAGGAATCATTATTGACGCCACCGAATCCGAGTAAACCCATCTCATTTGCTTTGGTGGCTCTAGCTGTGACGTTCCATACCGCGTTGTAACCGGCAATAGCCCCAAGGTGCACCTTGGTCGCCGCAACATAAAAATCTGTGCCGCTGCTGGTTTTATCTGCGCCTACCGCACTGGCAATCGCTTCATCGTCTAGCACTTTATGTTGAGCACCCACGCTAATTTGGGGCCAATCAGAATAGACAACGTCACCATAGAGACGATATTTAATACCATAGATGTTTTGTTTAATATCGACCCCTGCGCCTTTTAGGTCAAAACGATGTTGGGCAACACTGACCTCAACACGATCATAAAAAGACGCGCTAAGGCCTAATACATTGAGTCGATAATCATCTACATCAACCTGCGTGGCGACCGCGCTAACAGAGACTTGGTCTTGACTGTCGTAACCGGACAAGGTTGCCCAAGGAACAATGCCGCCACCGCCGCTGCCCTCTAATTGCACCAGCCCAGCCGTGCCGATTAGTTTACCGTCTTGTGCTGACGCTAAGGTTGTGCACAAGGCGAACGTTATACCTGTGATGTACGGAATACTTACTTTTTTATGCATCATTTCTCTAACCAGTTAGTTGATTGATGTTTGTTATGCCACTGTATAAAGTCGGCAAAAGGTAAGGGTTTACACATATAATATCCCTGCGCTAATTCGCATCCCCAATTTTGGAGCAGCTGCAGCGTCGCTTGGCTTTCGATTCCTTCGGCGACAACATTCAAGCCGAAGCTATGAGCCAAATCGATCACCGTTCGAACAATTTTTTGATCCCCTTGCTGAGAGTCGAGTTTTAGCACAAAACTCTTATCCACCTTCAATGTGGTCACCGGCAAGCTTTTTAAGTAAGACATGGATGAATAGCCCGTCCCAAAGTCATCAATAGCCAACTCAAATCCCCGTTCGCGAAACGCACGCAACTGCTGTATCGCTTTTTCCGGTTCGCGAACTAAGTCGCTTTCTGTCATTTCAAAGCTAAGCGCTTTGCTATCTAGCTCGCTAGCACTCATTAGTGACGTTATGTGAGGTAACAAGGCATTATCCATGACATCTTTCGCAGACAAATTAATCGCGATACTTACATCCATACCTGCATCTCTGAGCGTTACGGCATCTTTGATAGCTTGGTTAATAACCCAGTCCGTAATTTTACCAATAAAGCCTGCTTGTTCAGCTACGCTAATAAAGTCGTCAGGGGAAACAAAACCTAGTATGGCGTTGTTCCAACGAATTAGCGCTTCTACTTTAGTCACCTTACCGCTAATTAAATCTAGTTTAGGTTGATAAAATAGACTGAGTTCGTCTTGCTGGTCATCTAGCGCGGTTTTCAGTTCAGCAATGATCGATAAGCGACGCAGATAACGTTGCTCAAACTCGGGCTTATAATTAAGTAAGAGTTGTTCAGAAAGCTGTGTTTCATCCAGCACGATATTCATTCGTCGGAAAAGCTCTTCCGCATTGCCCGCATCAGTAGGGCAATTCAACATACCGATCGAGACTTTAGTGATTATTGAAGCATCTCCGGTTTCGATGGGCTGCTCTAACTCGTTTCTGAATTCTAATAACTGTTCGTGAGTTACATGCTCATCGGGGACCCAAAGCAGTTCCCCGCCTGCTAAACGAGCACCGAGTCCACCATGGGCCAATAAACGCTTTGCGAGCACTTGAAGGCAAGTATCACCATTGTGGTAGCCAAATACATCATTGATACTGCGAAAGCCGAATACATTTATACCTAGGACCTGAAACGGCTTATTTTCCTCAAATTTAACGTTAAGCAGACTTTCCATGTTGTAACGGTTATTCAACCCCGTCAGTATGTCGTGTTGTGCTTGGTAGCTGATTTTTTCTTCGCGCTGACGGATGTTTGATTGCATTGATTCAAGTGCGATAGCAAGGTTTGATACCTCAGTTGAGCTAGATTGGGTATTTATCGCTTTGTTGTAGTCTCCGGTTGAAATACGCTGGGCAATATCCGCAAGAGCGACCAGTGGTTTCGCCACTTTGCGGGAAAACAAAGCCGCGAAACACAGAGCCAAAATAATCGCCAAAACGGCAATCAAAGAAATATTCATTTGTAGTGCACTAAAGTCCGAAAACAGGCGATGAACGTCGTTAGATAAGGTAATAACAACGTTAAAATTCCCTTCTTCTGCCAGCAAGAATTGTCTAGAAACATAAGGCACATCGTTGAATAGGGACAAAGAAAGCCAAGATAAAGTCTGTCCTTGCTCTGACAATGCCAAGCTCACCATTTCATCTGGTAAGGTGCTGATAGTGAGGTTCTTTTTACCGTCTGCTTTTACTTCAATAGTGGTTTCAAGTTGGGTGACGTTTTTTAACTGTTGCCCCCACTCTTGATCGATCTCAAAGCCTATAACAGCGACAGCAATTGGCGCTGGCGCATCTATGGTTAGCATCATCACCTGATACAAACGCCGTTCAATGAGCAATAATGAGGACGCACCGCCATCAATGACGGCGTTGTGCACGATACGAGGGTAAGGGAAGTCAGCCCCGGCTTCTAAAATTTGTGGAACGCTGGTGATGTTGCTGCCGTCCAATGACACCAAAGCCATTAAATCAGCGCTAATTCGCCCGCCATGATTATACAAAGCACTGTCAATAGTTGGTACATCGCCAGTTGCCACAGCTTGCTTAAAGCCAAAATCGGCAGTTAACACATTTGCCGAGTTATAGAGCACATTTTCTCGGTTCTCTAGCACCTGCTCAAACACATTCTGAGCAACTTTCAAGTTGCCATTTAGCTGGTTTTGCGCATGCTTGCTTGTTGAGTTCCAGACATTAATCAGTATCATCAATGCGGTTAGCATCACCAGACCAACGACAAGACGGAAAATACTCTGGTTTAGTTTCCTGGTGGCCAATTAACGGCCTCCTGGTGAAAATTTTCGGGAAAACTTACGACGTTTTACCTCCGGTTTTTTTTCTTCAAGTAGGTTTAATTCAACCAGTTGAGCACCTGAAACTGCAGTATCTCTCGAAATAGTTATGCGCTCAGAATTACTGGTGGATAACTTTGCATGCCAAACGTTAAATTGATTGGCTTGGGTAGAGAGTGTTGCGACACCGTTTTCGTCAGTGAGGGCGGTTATTTCATGTTCGGAAATGTAAATATAGCCGAGCATTTGGTCATGAATATTGCAGCCTAATACCACAACACCAGGTTTTTCAAAGGTGACTGGATTCGATCCTTCACCTTTGTACAAACGGATTTCAAATGGTTTGGGCTGAGAGAAACTATAAATATGATGACGAATATTGTCACTGTTGGGAAAGCGCACAGACTGATTTTTTTGAACGACTAATACATGAGGGGAAAATTGAGAGTTTATTTGGTCCATCACGGCCATCTGAGCAGTCTGATTCTTAGGCTCACCTTTAGCACTGACAACTGCATTTGCGACCGGATTACCCTTTTGGTCGACAACTTTAAATTGAACGCTTTCTTCACCGTAGGCACTGAAAATCATCATTGAGATGCATATGCAAGCTAATTTTAGTGCCGATTGTTTTGCTAAAGCGTAAAAGGTCAGGTCTTGTTTCATGTGTACTTCAATCCTGTTAATCCACTTAATCCAAAGGGGAGCGCTTCTTTACCTATTTTTTTAACAATTTAATCTTACACGAGCAATGTAAAATTGCACGATAGGATCGAAAAAACACGACTAATTATTTAGCTATCATCTTATTTTTACACAAAAAAGTGTGATATTGCTTAGTGCATTGTAGGTTAAAAAGGTAATCTCGCACCTCGATCATTCTTTTATCGACAGTGATAACCACTTACATTAAATTTTCGGTAATTTAGACTATCGCATTAGCAAATAGCGATTTTTACTAGTTGGATCAGAATAAATGGAAAAAGCACAGTGGCTTGACGGATTTGTCAATTGGGCAATTGAGTATACGGGGAGCTTAATCTGGACCGCAGCAATGCTCGTGGTTTATGTTGTTGTGACTAAGTGGACGCTTCCGAAAATAGAAAAGAAAATCGATGAGAGCAATTTAAAGTCTCCCGAGGTTTTGCGAGCGTACCATATCATTCGTTTGGTGATTGGCATACTCACTTTCGCCGTGATTTTGATAGCGTGGGGGATTGATTTTAGTGGATTGCTGGTGATTTCTACCTCCCTTATTACTCTGACCGGCGTAGCCTTTTTTGCTAGTTGGTCTTTGCTTAGCAATATTACAGCCTATTTTTTGCTGCTGTTTCAAACGTCTTTTCGGCGCGGGAACTTTATAAGAGTACTGGATGCGGATAATTACGTAGAAGGGTTTATCACCGAAATCAACCTGTTTAATACCAAGCTAATAACCGAAGATCGAGAGATTATAGTTTATCCCAATAACTTGATCTTGACGCGGCCCAGTATTATCAATCCGCGAGCAAAATGGAAAACTATCGGTAAATTTACTGATAGACCTGAGCGTAAATCGTCAGTAACTCGTAAAAAATAATCTGTATCTGGCTCTATTGGCAATCTTAAGCATGCTAAAATAACGCAAAGGTCAACACGTGCGTTGGTATAGCCATGTTGTAGTAGATTTGCCAGCGTTAGGCCCATAACGTGAGTTGATATCTGGTCAGCCTATTCGAATCGTCAAACAAGTATGAAGCCGTAAATGAGTATAGATTTTCCACATGTTTTAGAGCACTTTTCCCTTTTTCTTAGCGCCTTAATAAACAATAAGGTGGTGTTGACGATCTTAGTCACGTTTCTGACATTAGGTGTCAAATACGCACTGGTAAAAACCGTGCGAAATCGCGCTATTAGCAAAGGAAAAGACAAGCGCGACTTGGTCAATAACATTAAGAACTTTTTAAATTTCGTCATGTTGTTTTTGCTGTTGAGTTTGTGGGCCGGAGAATTGCAAACCTTCGCTTTATCCATTGCCGCCTTTGCCGTGGCTATTGTGCTGGCCACACGAGAGTTTATTCAATGTATGATCGGGTTTTTCTATTTGGCTTCTACGCGCCCATTTCGCATCGGTGACTGGGTGCAAGTAGGCGATATTGTTGGTGAAGTATCCGAAACTGATTGGATGAAAAGCACCTTACTGGAAGTGGATATTCATAAATACGAATACACGGGTAAAACCTTGTTTATTCCCAATAACGCGATGATCACCAACACCATTAAAAATCTAAACTTTTTAAAGCGTTATGCCACCCATCATTTTAATATTACCCGTGATCAAAGCGTCAATCCTTATTTATTCATTGATCAGTTGCAACAAAAAGCAGAGTTATACTGTGAGGATTTTAAAGATGTTGCTCACCGATATAGTCAAACAATTGAGCGTCGTCTGGATGTAAAAATTGCAGGGCCAGATCCGCATATTAACGTTTCTACGTCAGAGGTGGGTGACTCTGTGGTCACGGTTGCTATTTTTTGCCCTACCGAGCGAGCGATAGAGATAGAACAAAAATTGATCAAAGATTTCATGACCATGTGGTTTGCTGCTAAGCGCTCTGGCAATATAGCACCAATAGGAGGAACTGAGTTATCTCCCGACGATAGTCAGCCAGTCAGCTAGGCCCGAAGCGATTAATTCCATCACTATTCGAGTTCTGTCATGTATCTTGCTTGAATATTTTATGTTTTCCATTTGATAGTGAAATACGAGAGCGGCGAACGCTGCTTACTATCACATTACTGAGGTGACAGTGTTCATTCTGCGGATTTCTTTTTTTGTGCTTTTGGCGCTTATCTCTTCTCACGCGCTCGGAATGTCAGTTGATATTGAAGGGGTGGATGATAGCCGCCTTGAACAGAATATTGAAACGCATATTGGGATTATCGGCGCACCTGTAAGCTGCGAAATGACAGCCAACTATCGTCAAACCATACGAGACGCTGTGACCAAAGCGGCTCAGGCTATTGGCTACTATCAGTTAGAAACTGTGAAAATTCGCCTCTCAAAAGATAAAGAGTGCAGTGAACTTTATCTTACGGTCAACACAGGATCCCGGGTCAAAATTAGCGAACGACGCATCGAGCTAGTTGGTTCAAATACACCAGACTCAGAGCTGCAAGCTATTATCGATAATGCGCAACTTAAAGTGGGCTCATACCTTGAACAAGACCAATATGAAGGCTTAAAAAGCCAGTTGTTATCCAAAGCACAAGTTCGAGGTTATTTCGATGCCAAATTTACCACGCAAGAAATTCGCATCGATTTAAAGTCTTACTCAGCGAATATTAATCTGCAATTCTCTGCGGGCCAACGGTACGTCTTTGGGGAGCTACAAATCCCCGATGATGACAAAGCCAAAGTATTGATTGAAGAAGTCACGACTTTTAAGAAAGGGGAGCCTTACCACGCCGACAAGCTGGCGGAGTTTAACCAGAATTTGAAGCTTACTGGATACTTTCAGCAAGTCGTTGCTCGGCCATTAGTGAGTCAGGCAAACAACGCCCATGTGCCTATCCAACTTATTATCAGTGCGAAACCGCGAGACACATTCAACATTGGTGGGGGCATTTCTACCGATACAGGCCCGAGCGGCCGTTTTAAGTGGCAGCGGCCTTGGGTCAACAGTAAGGGGCACAGTTTGTCAGCTGAAGCGTTTATTTCGGACCCAGAGCAAAACGTGAGCGTGAAGTACAAAGTGCCGTTAGAAGATCCCCTCAATAATTATTTAAGTTATCAAGCGGGCTTGAAAGCAGAAAACGACAATGACACACAAAGTGAGTCAATAACCTTAGCTGTTCAGCGCCATTGGGGAGAGGCAGACAATGACTGGAAGCGCATTGGCTTTTTACGTTTAGAACAAGAGAAGTTTACCCAAGGGACAGACGATGAACAAACCACGACCCTGTTAATTCCCGGTGTGACCCTGAGTCGACGCAGAGCACGTGGGGGCCTAGATATCAGCTGGGGAGATAAGCAGCAATATACCTTGGAAGGGGCGACTCAAGAAGTGGTGTCTGACATAGATTTAGTACGTATTGGTTTGCAATCTAAATGGTTGCGCTCTTACGGCAAACATCGCGTTTTTGTGCGTGCCGAACTCGGCGCAATTGCGACCAACGATTTTTCTCAGGTACCTTCAAGCTTACGTTACTTTGCTGGTGGTGATCAAAGCGTGCGAGGGTTCGCTCTTAATACGCTCTCTCCGATAGAAGATGACGAACTCACAGGCGGCCAATATTTAAACGTAGCGAGCATCGAATACTCATATCCTGTGGTTCAGGATTGGCGAGTAGCAGTATTTACCGATATTGGTAACGCCAGCGATAAACCGTTTAAAGATCTCGCGACCGGTGTGGGGGTAGGTGCGAGCTGGTCATCCCCTGTGGGCCCGATTCGTTTTTACTTTGCGCGAGGCAATAGCGTGGACGAAACCACATGGCGCTTTCACTTTTCCATGGGGCCTGCACTATGAAAATATTAAAATACTGCGCGATTTTTATTGGCTGCTTGTTTGTGTTACTTGCATTGACTGCATCGCCGTGGGGAACAAGAGGCGTACTATTATTGGCCGATAGTAGCCTCGATGAATTGGACATAGACTATGGCTCAGGGAGCCTATTATCCCAGCTGGCGTTGAATCGTGTGGCCTATGTGACTCCAGATCTGAGTTTAAAAGTGAGTAAGCTCGTTGTTGACGTCAATTGGTCGTGCGTGGCGACAATGCAAGCTTGCTTGACTGCACTAAGTGCGCAAAATCTTGGTGTGCAAGTAAGCCCAAGTGAAGAGCAATCTCCGCCAAGTAGCGAGCCATTAGAACGGATTACTTTACCTATTCCTGTTAGTGTGGATGCGCTGAATATTCGCAACATTCGGGTTGATGTCGCCAACACGCTTGAGGTGAAAATTACGTCAGTATCGAGTCAGCTCAGTATGTTTCGCACATTGAATATCGAGCATCTCACCCTGAGCGGTACTCGCATTGTATTGCCAGATGTTCCTACTGAGGCCACTAGTAAAGATAGCTCAGCGCTTGATATTCAGGCCATTGCGAATTGGCAGTACACACCAATTAAACTACCGCCTATAGTATTTCCGATCGTGATGCGTGCTAACGACTTGGCTGTGGATGACTTTTTAATCTCTCAGGGCAAAGAGCCCCTCTTCGACATTCGTGCACTGCGAGCAACCATTGATATCACCCCTAAGTTACTCACTGTAAAAAAACTGCAGGTGAGCTCAAGTTTGGGGGAGGCTGAGTTAACCGCGAGTGTGAATAATCAATGGCGGCATCAGTTAAACATGCAGCTAAAAAGTGCACAGGACAGCACATACCCTGTTGATGCTCAATTGAATTTAAAAGGAAACTTACAGCGCAGTGAGCTGAACTTCACCACCAGCGGAGTCCTTGAGCTAGCGGCTAATGCCAGCGTTGATTTACAGTCTGCACAATTGCCTCTATCGCTAGACGTTAATTGGCAGCCTGTGGACTGGCCCCCAGAGCAAGCAAATATTCAGCTCCAGAAAGGTCACCTGTCTCTTAGTGGCAATGTAAATCAGTATCAGCTAACACTTGATACTGGATTAAAAGGCCAGTCTATTCCGCACACATTAGTGACGATGCGAGCAGAAGGGAACAACCGCCAAGCCAATATACAACACATCACTTTGGACACGCTAGGTGGTCGAGTTCAAGCAACCGCTAACGTGACGATAGACACATTGTTGAAATGGCAAAGCCATATTGAGTTTAATAACATTCAGCCTGAGCAATTTTGGCCCGAACTAGAAGCCAACGTACGAGGTAATGTGGATCTTGATGGCCAATATGATGGCCAAATCGTGCGTGCCCACATGCAGGAGCTTTCTGCGTCAGGCGACTGGTTAGATTATCAGTTAAGCGCATCAGGAGAGGCTAAGTTTCATTCACAAGAGGGGATTGAAGTACCCGAACTGCTGGTGAAAACCGGGGATAATCAAGTCTCGATGACCGGCACGTTAGAAGCTTTTGACGATGTCCAAGCGCAATTATCACTAGATGCTCAAGATCTATCTCAGTTGTACCCCTCTTTTGCAGGTAAAGCTCAGCTGAATGCACAAATTGATGGCACGTTAACCGCGCCTGAAATCAATTTTGATGGCTCAGCGGATAAACTTACTTTGCCTGATGTGCGTATTTCTCAGTTAGCTACCAAAGGAGAGGTTATTTGGGATGAAAATAAGCAAGCTAAGGTCGAACTACAACTGAGCAATGCGATGATTAGTCAGCAAAATATTGCCAACCTAAATGTCGCACTTAATGGTGACGCCCAAGAACATCAAATAAGCTTATCCCTCAACAGCGATGTAGCCAATGTCGTGACTAAACTTCATGGCAGCCTAGCGCAAAGCCAGTGGGATGGGGTGTTAGACGTCGCGACCATCGCGTTAGACGCAGGGCAATTTAGTTTAGAGCAGCAGGAGCCATCCATACATGCCAATTGGGCGAAAAATGACTATCGCCTATCCCCATTTTGCTTGTCCGATAATGAGGCCAGTGTCTGTATCAAACAAGCTGAATATCTAGCCAACACTGCGCAGTTCGATATTGCGATAAACGAGTTACCTTTATCACCTGTACTGAGTGCTAATCTACCTCAGCTACAAGGGGTAGATACGGATGCAAAATTAAACCTGTTAGCAAAGGGGCAATGGAATACTAAAGAGCTACCCGTAGTCGAGGCAGATATTAGCCTGACGCCATCTGTGTGGACGGTCGAAGGGGCGACTACTCCCCTTGAGCTTGATGCACTGAATGTTAACGTCAATACGATCACCCAGAAGAACACTTCATCTCAGCGTATTACCAGCAAGCTTATACTGGAAAGCAAACAATTGGGGGCTATCCGCTCTGATGTGAGTTTGCAAGTCAATGGTGATGAAAAACCCATTTCAGGGCAACTGACTTTAGACACTATTACCTTAGGCGCGGCAGCGCAATTTGTACCTCAGTTAACTGAACTAGCTGGTATTGTCGATGGCACGGTTGATATTAGCGGTAGTTTAACCACACCGCTAATCAACGGAGAACTGAAATTGCATGATGGTGCTGTTGCAGGTTCAATGCTCCCTTCGCGGGTTAATCAGGTTGAACAACGAATCAACTTTACAGGCCAGGCAGCTACGCTTACTGGTTCGTTTCAACTGGGTAACGGCAAAGGGCAAGTGGATGGCGAGTTTGATTGGCAAGATACCCCAAGCGCGGTGGTGAATGTTAAAGGTAGCGAAATGGAAATCGACTATCAAAATATGGTGCGGGCTAAGTTATCACCTGACGTCAACGTTGAATTCGGTGCCGCGGGATTGTCGGTAAAAGGTGAAGTAACCTTGCCTTATGCGCGGATCAGAGTGCGAGAATTACCGCCTAGCGCTATATCGCCCTCTAGTGATGTGGTGTTGGTCAATGATCAACAGGCTGTAGTCGAAGATGAAATGCCGTTGAAGCTATCGTTACAGGTTAATATTGACCCGAAAAAGAATAATGACGTTAAAGTGGATGCGTTTGGATTAACGTCTGATTTGCAAGGCGCTTTGTTACTAACACAAGATGGCGAAGTGCTTAACGCCAATGGTGAGCTCAATTTAGTCAACGGTCGCTATAAAGCATACGGCCAGGATTTGGTCATACGTGAAGGAGAAATCCAATTTAGCGGTCCTATCGATAGCCCGTACCTTGTGGTTGAAGCTGTTCGAGATCCGGATAAAACGGCAGACGATGTTATAGCAGGTTTGCGAATACAAGGTAGTGCCTCGCAACCACAAGTGAGTGTGTTTTCTGACCCAAGTATGGACCAGCCAGAAGCCTTGTCTTATCTGTTGCGGGGTACCGCTATCAACAGTGAAGATGAAACCTCAAGTGATGCAGCACTCGCCAGTGCCTTAATTGGCTTCGGTTTAGGCAAAAGTGAAAACAAGGTGACCAACATTGGGCGCAAAATAGGTGTTGAAGATTTAGCATTAAACACCAGTGGTGCGGGTGATGAAACTAAGCTTTCTGTATCAGGCTATATCGCGCCCGGTGTGCAGATTCGTTATGGTGTAGGGGTGTTCGATTCAGTTTCTGAGGTTGCTTTGCGGTATCAGTTAATCCCTAAACTGTATCTTGAAGCGGTGAGCAGTTTAAATAGTGAGCTAAACTTATATTATCAATTCTCCTTAGATGATGAGGAAGATACCAAGCCAGAGTAGTAGGGTGTTTACCAACATTAAGCACTGCGCGGCGCTTGTCTAGTTCTGGTTTGCCGTCAGAGAAAGTTCATGTCATAAATATTGTGACTTTTAGCGTTAGGATTACGTCTATTGTTGTTCATCACGCTGGTAGCGTACTGGAATAAATCCATCTTATTATTGTCGCATCGTCATTATCTTGCCCATATTGAATAGGAGTCATCATGGCTGAATTACTACCCGAGTTGATTGAAGAAGTTGTTTCGGCTCCAGAACGTGGTGAGCAGGATAATGTGATGGCGCTTGTTGCGGCGCAAGACACAGATGATGTGGCATTATTGCTAGAGTCTTTACCTTTAGATCAAAGGCTTAATGTATGGGACTGCATTCCTAAGCGGCGGCGCTTAGACGTGTTAGTTGCGATGCGTGGGGATCCCCGCGAAACGCTCATTGCGGCCACTGATATAAGTGAATGGGAAGCGATTTTTTTTGAAGTTGATGCGGAACAGCTCCTAGAACTATCTGATTCATTGCCCAATACTTTGGTGGATAAAGCGCTGGACGCGATGGACAAACAACAGCGCCAGTATTTCACAGAGGCGAGTCAGTTTACCGATGAACAGGTAGGCCATTGGTTAAGCCAAGATCCCTTAGTACTACCATTGAATGCGAAAGTGCGAGATGCATTGCGCTTGATACGTCGTGATGTACCGACGCATGCTGACACGATATTTTTAGTCAATCGTGCGGGGCAGTTTTCAGAAGCGGTGAAGCTGACCAATGTAATGGGATTACCGGAACATGTTCCATTAGTCGATTTATCCGAAGATGTATTCGACACGATTAATGCCACCGATGAGTTAACCATGGCGTCATTAGCGGTACAGCGTTCAGGATTTGCCTCTTTACCTGTGGTGGATGACCAAAACAAAGTATTAGGCCGGTTAGATATTACGACTGCCAGTGAATTGCTAAACGAGTTTTATGAGCGCCAAGTTATGGCGACAGCAGGTATGGATGAAGACGAAGATTTATTTTCGTCGGTGCCTAAGAGTGCGAAAAACCGAGCGGTATGGCTAGGTATCAATTTGCTTACGGCTTTTTTAGCGTCGGCTTTTATCGGTATATTCGAAGGGACTTTGCAGCAAGTTGTCGCCCTTGCGGTATTAATGCCGATTGTTGCCAGTATGGGCGGAATAGCAGGTAGCCAAACGCTAACACTTATGATTCGAGGACTCGCATTAGGGCAGGTAACTAGCTCAAACTTTAAGGCTTTACTCAAAAAAGAGCTCAGTGTTGGTGGCCTGAACGGTGTGGTCTGGGCTTTGGTTATAGGATGTATCGCTTATTTTTGGTTTGCTGATCCTATGCTGGGTTTAGTGATTTGCTTAGCGATTTTATTGAACATAATAGCGGCTGCGGCAGCAGGAGTCGTGGTGCCTATGATATTGCACAAGCTTGATATTGACCCTGCGCTTTCAGGTTCGGTTATTTTAACTACGGTGACTGACATAGTCGGTTTCGTTGCGTTCTTAGGGTTAGGCACTTTGTTTTTATTGTAAGCGGGTCTTCTGATTGGCAATGGGCCTGACTTTTTAGCATTAGCGAACGTGTAATTATTTCCTACCAAGATGCAAAAGCTACAAGAGTACACGTTAGAAATTACCGATTAATCAGTATTGCACGGTGATTATTAACCAATTCTTATGTTGGCACACATGTCGCTTACACAGATGGGCTGAAGAGGCATTTACCTCTTTGCTTATTTGGTTTTAAAGGAAGTGTGTATGTTAACTTGGGCCCTAACTTTTTTTGTGCTAGGCGTAATAGCGGCCGTTTTCGGATTTGGTGGTGTGGTAGGCGTTGCAGCCAGCATTGCTAAATTGATTTTCATTATATGTTTGGTGCTGGTGGTTATTTTCAGTGCTTTAGCGTTTAGACAGTACAAGAAGCAAACGAACTAGTTCATCGCGTTTTAATCTCCTTTTAGGACGACGCAGTTTTTACATCAAATAGCGTAATTTTTGCGTTTAGTTACGCAGTCTTCATCTGTTTTGGTAAATAAATCAGTGAGTTATTCTTGGCATTATTCTCGCATTTACCTCATTAAGAGAATGTGCTGGTTTTCCTGGAGGCAAAGATGAACAAGATATTGCGCAGTTTTACCCTATTTACTGCCTTAAGTGCCGCCAGCGTTGGTGTGCACGCTGGAAACTATTGGACTGCAAGCGCCCAAGACGGCTGGATAGACGGCTACGTAGAAGCCACCTTGTTGCTAAGTGGCAACTTAGACGCGTCTGGCATTGATACGGATGTGGACGACGGAACAGTAACTCTCAGAGGCAAAGTAGAAACGGATATTGATAAAGCCTTAGCGCAAGAGCTCGCATTAGGCGTAGACGGTGTGATAGGTGTAGAAAACATGCTGACCGTCTTTTCTCCTGGCGACAATGATGACGCTGCAAAGCAACGAAAATTGACAGACGAAAAGGTCGCCACTGTGGTTAAAACGCGCCTGATGGTAGCGCCTAATGTGACCAGCGCAGATATTGATGTAAATAGCACTAAAGGTGTGGTTGTGCTGCAGGGCAAGGTTAAAAATGACGCTGAAAAGCAACGGGCTACAGAGATAGCCACCAAGGCAAGTGACGTGGAAAAAGTCGTCAATAAATTATCGGTAAGTGAGTGATCTCGATTCCAGTTAATCGACGACTAGACTGATCGAGCAATACGATAAAAAATAACCAATGCAGTAAGAGGTAGTAGTATGAATAATCAAAATAAGAACGCATATTTTAATTGGTTTGACAAAGTAAACCAACAGCAGCCTGACGAAACAGCGCTTGTTGAACGCTTGGTGCAAGAAAATACATTGTTGAAAAAAATACTCATGCAAAAACAGCAAGAAGGTATTGAAACGGCTGTGTGATTATTGAACAATGAAGGTTCGTTAATGCTGTCTGTTCATTTCTCTGTGTTTCAGCGAAATGTAACGGCAAATAACCTAAAGAGCCTCTATGCACAGCCCAGCGACATCCAACGTGTTGAAACAAACACTATTAGTAATTGAAGATGATAGTGAGCAACTGGATGTGCTGACTCAGCATTTCGCCGATTCATTTCATATCTTGGTCAGTGACAACAATGAAGATGCCCTCAAGTTAACGGTAAATGCGCCAATCGACCTGCTGATGATCAACGCGTCATCAAACACAATCGATTGGTTGCTGCTGTGCACCAACCTGAAAGACCATCCCCTTACACTAGATATACCTTTGCTTTTATATGGTAAAGAGGACTCGCAAGCGGTCATTGTGTCCGGGTTAAAAGCCGGAGCTCTTGATTTCATTTCTCTGCCTATTGATTTTGCTATTTTGGATGCAAAAATTCATAACCATATGAAGCTATCAGCAAAGCTTCGTACTTTGGCCCTTATATCTTGCACTGATGGCTTAACAGGTGTCCCCAATCGCATGCAACTTGACACCACCTTCAATCGGTTTTGGTATGCAGCCATTCGAGGCCAGCATGATCTGTCAGTGCTAATGATCGACATTGATTTTTTCAAAGGTTTTAATGATAACTATGGGCATGTAGCGGGGGATGAGTGCCTTAAAAAAGTTGCCAACACCATCTATGATAGCTTGCAACGCGAAAGCGACGCCATGGGGCGTTATGGCGGTGAAGAGTTTTTGGTGCTATTACCTTTTACCGATAGAATGGGCGCCGAACTGATTGGGCGTTCTATTTTAGCGGCCATTGAAAACCTCGGCATTGATAATAAAGCATCAACGATAAACGAGAAGGTCACTGTCAGTGTGGGGGTCGCGACGCTAAATCACAAAGACATAAATGATGAGACTTTTAACCACCCAGAGTACCTGATTGAGCAAGCGGATAAGCGTTTGTATGAGGCTAAGCATCAGGGCCGCAATCGACTAGTTAGTTAACCATAATGATAAAAATATAAAAAAAGCGCCAGTGGGCGCTTTTTTGGGATTCGCTATATTTACCAGTGCAGTTTATTGCTCACGCGCAATCGCGCGGTAGGCTATGTCGTCACGATAGAACATGCCTTCCCAGCTAATGGTGTTTGCAAGCTCATAAGCGCGCTGCTGGGCCTGAGTGACTGTTTCACCTAATGCGGTGGCACATAACACGCGGCCGCCATTGGTAGTAACTTGCCCTTCAACCTCTTTGGTCCCTGCATGAAACACTTTGGCGCTTAAATCTGCGCTGTCGCTCAAGCTTAGGCCAGAGATGATATCACCCTTTTTATAGGCTTGGGGGTAACCGCCAGCCGCAAGCACAACACCGACGGCTGCTCTTGGGTCAAACTTTGCAGTGGCTTGGTCTAGTTTACCGTCTATTGCAAGTTGAACTAATTCTACCAAGTCGGATTGTAAACGCAGCATAATGGGCTGGGTTTCAGGGTCGCCAAAGCGGCAGTTGTATTCAATGACCTTAGGTGTGCCATCGGACATAATCATCAAACCAGCGTATAAAAAGCCGTGGTAGTCATTCCCTTCGCTTGCCATACCTTCAACGGTAGGGTAGATCACTTCATTCATTACGCGCTGGTGGATCTCATCGGTCACAACAGGAGCAGGCGAATATGCACCCATGCCGCCAGTGTTTGGCCCTGTGTCGCCGTTTCCAACACGTTTATGGTCTTGGCTGGTGGCAAAAGGGAGTACATTCTTACCATCAACCATGACGATAAAACTGGCCTCTTCACCGTCTAAGAATTCTTCGATCACCACGCGACTGCCGGCTTCACCAAATGCATTACCGGCTAGCATGTCACGCACCGCCTCTTCGGCTTCTGCTAATGTCATGGCTACAATCACCCCTTTGCCAGCCGCGAGTCCATCCGCTTTAATAACGATTGGAGCACCTTTTTCCTGTAGGTATGCGATTGCAGGCTCGATTTCTGTAAAATTTTGATATTCAGCAGTTGGAATTTTATGCCGAGCCAAAAAATCCTTGGTAAATGCTTTTGAGCCCTCAAGCTGAGCTGCGGCTTTACTTGGGCCAAATATTGCTAAACCTTCAGCTTGAAATGCATCGACCACGCCTAATACGAGGGGAACCTCTGGGCCCACTATGGTTAATGCAATGGCATTTTGTTTTGCGAAGGTCACTAGCGCTTCAATTTCTTCAACATCGATTGGGACGTTCTCAAGTTTAGGTTCAAGTGCTGTACCCGCATTACCAGGAGCAACATAGACGTGGCTGACATTGTCAGACTGCGCTGCTTTAAAACCTAGAGCATGCTCGCGGCCTCCGCCGCCAATTATCAATACTTTCATGAGATTCGCTTTTCTATTGGGTTAACAAATGGGCTATTTATTAAAACGCCGCTCAGTAAGGCGGCGTTTCTAAGGGCTAATCGTTAGCCTGAATGGGTAAACTATTTTACGAACTTTAACGTCATGCGATTACTCTCGCCGATTTTTAAATACTTAGCTTGGTCTTTTTCACCTAAGCGTAAGCTTGGGGGAAGAGTCCACACACCTTTTTCATGTTCACCGCTGTCCAGTTTATTGGCATTTATGTCACTTTTACCTGCTAGGGTAAAGCCGGCTTTCTCAGCGAGGGCGATAACATATGATTGCTTCATGTAACCAGAACTTTGCTGCAAAGCGCTGCTTTGAGATTCTCGTAAGCTGTGTTCCACCACGCCGAGCACCCCACCCACTTTTAGCGCTTTATAAAAGGCTTTAAATGCGTTCTCTACACCTTCATCACCGTCTTGCATATACCAGTTATGAATATTACGAAAAGTCAGCACACGATCGAGGGACTCAGCAGGAGCAAAATCAGTGGCTTTCATTGGATGAAATGTGGTGACCTTAACGTTCTGATAGCTCTTAAGGGCAGTGACTTTTTGTTCAAATTGTTCACGAGATTTTTTGTAAAACTCGTTAGTGTTTTCATCAACGTAGAAATGTGCAGCATAAAATTCGCCTTTCTCTTTGAGTAATGGCGCCAAAATATTACTGTACCACCCTCCACCAGGAGATATTTCAGCCACGGCCATGTCTTCTTGTACTTCGAAGAAACGCAGTGTTTGTTGAGGGTGACGGTACTCGTCACGCAATCTTTGTTCTGTTGGGCGGCCTTCATCCGCTAAAGCATCTATCAGTGCATCGGCTTGAACGAAAGAAGACGCTAATAAAGTAGCGGAACAGACTAACTGAGTAGCACGTTTAAACATGAGCAAATCCTGTAATGGGTCTTTAGACCAAAGTAGTGTAGCGTTTTTTTCTACAACACTGAATAACATCCGCTGCAAATCCGCTACGTAAACCTAGGCGAGACAGCCAAGCAGGATATCAAAAATATCATGCTTGACCGACTGCATTTAGTGACTAATGACGAAAGTGGCGCATTCCAGTGAAGACCATAGCAATGCCATGTTCATCAGCGGCAGCAATCACTTCGTTATCACGCATTGAACCGCCAGGCTGAATAACCGCACTGATACCTGCAGCGGCTGCAGCATCGATACCGTCACGGAATGGGAAGAACGCATCAGAGGCCATCACTGAGCCTTCCACTTGCAAACCTTCATCCGCTGCTTTAATACCGGCGATTTTCGCAGAGTAAACACGGCTCATTTGCCCAGCGCCTACACCGATTGTCATGCTGTCTTTACAGTATACGATCGCATTAGATTTAACGTACTTGGCAACTTTCCAGGTAAACATTAGGTCTTTTAATTGTTGTTCTGTGGGTTTCACTTTGGTGACCACGGTTAAATCTTCCATGTCAACCATTCCGAAATCGCGCTCTTGCACTAGTAAACCGCCGTTTACGCGTTTGAAATCGTATCCGTCAGTTAGCTGCCCTTGCCAATCACCACAGGCCAATAAACGCACATTCTTTTTCGCTGCTACGATAGCGACAGCGTCGTCACTGACACTAGGGGCGATAATGACTTCTACAAATTGGCGGTCAACAATCGCTTGCGCTGTTGGGCCATCTAGTTCGCGGTTAAAAGCAATAATGCCACCAAACGCCGAAGTAGGATCTGTTTTATATGCGCGGTTATACGCTTCAAGGATATTCTCGCCTAGCGCCACGCCACACGGGTTAGCATGTTTGACGATAACGCAAGCCGGCTCAGCGAATTCTTTTACGCACTCTAAGGCTGAATCGGTATCAGCAATATTGTTGAAAGATAGCGCTTTACCTTGCAATTGAGTTGCGGTAGCAACTGATGCTTCTTGTATATTGTTTTCGACATAGAAGGCAGCATCTTGATGACTGTTTTCACCGTAACGTAAATCTTGTTTCTTGCTCATTTGTACATTGAATGTACGCGGGAATGCACTATGAGCATGTCCACACTCATCTGAACAATCGTCAGCGCAATCATCGGCGCAGGCGTCGGATTCAACCATGGCACCAAAATAATTAGCAATCATACCGTCGTACTCAGCAGTGTGCTCAAAGGCCGCAATCGCTAAATCAAAACGGGTGCTGGCTTTTACAGAACCATTGTTGGCTTGCATTTGAGCCATCACGCGTGTGTAGTCTTTTGCGTTGACCACGATCGTTACATCGTTATGATTTTTAGCTGCTGCCCGAACCATAGTTGGGCCGCCGATATCAATGTTTTCAATTGCATCTTCAAGGCTGCAATCGTCATTGGCGACTGTTGCTGCGAACGGGTACAAGTTAACTACAACCAAATCGATAGGTTGAATGTTGTTTTCAGCCATTACGGCTTCATCTTGACCGCGGCGAGCAAGAATACCGCCATGAATCTTAGGGTGAAGGGTTTTCACGCGCCCATCCATAATTTCAGGGTGCCCAGTGTACGCAGACGCTTCAGTAACGGTTAGGCCACTGTCCGCTAATAATTTCGCTGTACCGCCGGTAGATAAAAGCTCAACGCCTTGCTCGGCTAAGAAAGTGGCAAATTCAACGATGCCAGTTTTGTCAGATACGCTTAATAAAGCGCGGCGAATAGGTTTTTGAGTCGTCATAGTGTGTTTATCTTCTAAAAAGGATTAACAATGATGCCAGGGGCGTGCAGTATAGCGCATACAAAAAGAGCACCCTAGGGTGCTCTTTCAATTTTTTCTTAGTTCATGCCGTACTGTTTAAGCTTCTTACGTAGCGTACCACGGTTGATGCCTAACATGATTGACGCGCGGGTTTGGTTGCCGCGAGTGAAGGTCATGATTTCTTCTAACATTGGCGCTTCAACTTCGGCCATTACTAGCTCATACAAGTTTTCAATGTCTGTGTTGTCTAGTTGCTTAAGGTACTTATTCACTGCTTGTTTTACAGAGTCACGTAAAGGCTTTTGAGCCTGAGTTTGTGAAGGAGTCGTTACCGTAGTGGTAAAAGGAGAAGTTACATTTTGCTCGAACATATACAATCTTGCTCTTTAGTTAGTCATCGTTAGGCAGCAGGTGATACGAGGTGAGTCGTAGGTTCGCCTGCCAAGTGGTCAAAATAATGTGCCAATGTATCGAGTTGCTCTGCAGCATCGTCAATCCCATTGAACTTGGCTCGGAACTGCCGCTCACGGTCATGTTCCGCTAAATACCAACCCACATGCTTGCGGGCAATCCGCGCTCCCTTTAATTCACCGTAAAATTGGTGAACATTAGCCACATGCGAGAGTAAAACATCACGCACTTCACTAAGTTGGGGCGAGGGTAGTATTTCGCCAGTTTGCAGAAAGTGTTGAATTTGGCGAAAAATCCAAGGGTTACCTTGTGCTCCTCGGCCTATCATCAACGCATCTGCTTTGGTGTACTCCAAAACGTGTTTTGCACTGTGCACGCAGGTAATATCACCATTGGCAACGATGGGTATCGACACAGCCTGTTTAATGGCTTTTATGGTGTCGTACTCAGCATTGCCTTTGTACATACAGGCCCGGGTGCGACCATGAACTGCTAAAGATTGAATACCGTTTTGTTCAGCGATCTTTGCAATTTGCACCCCGTTGCGATTATCCGTATTCCAACCTGTGCGTATTTTCAACGTTACCGGTACCTGCACTGCTTCGACCACAGATTGAACGATTTGCTCAACCAATTGTGGATCTTGCAGTAGTGCCGAACCCGCCAACTTTTTATTTACTTTCTTTGCCGGACACCCCATGTTGATATCAACAATTTGAGCCCCGTTATCCACGTTAAACTGAGCCGCCTGAGCCATTAATAATGGATCGGCACCAGCAATCTGAACCGCGCGAATCCCTTTTTCACCAACATGATCCATACGCTGCTTGGATTTATTTGATCGCCACACGTCAGGATTAGACGACAGCATTTCAGATACGACCAAGCCTGCACCCATGCGCTTGCATAATTGCCGGAAAGGCCTGTCTGTTACGCCTGCCATGGGCGCCAGAATCAAATTGTTTTCAAGCTTGTAAGGACCAATCTGCATAATTCAAAACGCGAAATCGCGCAAAAACTGTCCGGTTTGCAAAAAAGGGCGGCAAGTTTACGGTTTTTTTACAGTCTTGAAAAGGCTATATTTTGAACAAATTGTTAGTTTTTTTGACGTTTTGGGCTTGACACTTATAGAACAAGGCAAATCACAGGGACTGTGCAGAAACGCAGGGTGTTATTTAAGCGAATGTGTAAATTAATTGTAGTTAAGATAGCAAGGTTTGTTACATACAAACCTTACAAATAGTGGGGTAAGGTGCGTTTTAAAATTTAATCTTGCCGGTTAATATGTCTTTATACATGACCCAATCCCCCAAGAAACTGTAAAACGGATACTTAAAGGTTGCAGGCTTATTATGCTCAAAAAAGAAATGCCCAACCCAAGCAAAGCCATACCCTAAAAGAGGTAATAACCACAAGTACATCAATTGACCTGTGAACACAGCATAAAGGATGGTAAAAATGATCAGCGTAGACCCCACAAAGTGCAAGCGTCGACAGGCGTTATTTTGGTGTTCGCTTAGATAATAAGGATAGAAATCAGCAAAGTTTTGATATTTCTGTGTCATGTGGTTTCCCCTTCATTTTATGTTCTAATAAAATAGGACGTTAGCACGGGGGCGGTAAAGTGAATTGTCAAATTGGTGACAGTTACCGGCTTTTCGATTGTCTCAAGAATAATTCACCGCTTGAGTTTGGCACAAACGGCCCCACCCTTTGTACATCAACAGCATAAGAGATTTAACATGCATAGTAGCGTAGACATTAGCATAGAAAACTTTCAGCAAGTGATATTGCAAGAATCAGCCAACAAACTCGTTATGGTTGAATTTTGGGCGCAAGGTTATGAGCCCAGCGAGCAGTTAGCACCTGTTTTACAAAGCATTGCTAGTAAGCAAGGTGAAAACTTATTACATGCGCGAGTGGATTGCCAAGCGCAGCCGGATATCACCGCCCAGTTTGGTGTACAGAATTTGCCTACAGTTATGCTTATCAAGGACGGTCAGCCGGTTGATGGTTTTGCTGGAGTCGAAAGCGAAGCAAATATTCAGGCTATGCTTGATAAACACTTGCCTAAGCCCGAAGACGAACTATTTGCCCAAGCCACAGGCATGGCCGAGCAAGCCAATTATCAAGAAGCCTTCACACTGGTGAAACAAGCGTTTGATCTTGCTCCAAATCGAGCGGACATTAAGCTGTTGTTGGCAGATTGCCAAGTCGAAGTAGGGCAGGTGAATCAAGCCAAAGAGTTGCTTGCAACCATAGGTCTGGTGAACCAAGACGGATACTACCGTGCTATTCTGGGTAAGATTGAGTTGGCCGAACAAGCGGCTGAGTCACCAGAAATCATTGCTTTGCAGCAAGAGCTGGAAAACGACCCAGACAATTTAGCGTTAAAAGTGAAGTTAGCGGTGCAAATGCGCCAAGCCAATCAAATAGAAGAAGCATTGAGTCTGATGCATTCTGTGCTACTTAAGGACTTAAACTTTGAAGATGCTAAGAAACTCATGCTAGATATGATCAACGCTTTGCCAGACGGTGAGCCGCTTAAGTCTCAGTATCGCCGCAAGGTTTATAGCCTACTTTATTAAAAGCGCATATTTGAGCCTAATATGAACAAAAATACCAAGACGAAGTGCTTGGTATTTTTTTGCCTGCAGGTCGGCGTTTAGCAAATATTAGCAGTGACTAAACGCGTGTTTGACAAAATCAAAAAAGGCTTCAGCTTTACGAGTAGCCAAGCTGTTCTGTGGGCGTAAGAACCATACTGGCGCCTCAGGAGATGCGAGTACATTGGGCAGTACCTCCACCAATTCGCCACTTTCGATACATTGCTTGATGGCAATCTCTGACTTTATACCAATGCCGTGACCCGCACGTAAGGCTTGGGTCATGTTATCTGAGTTAGAAATGGTAAATCGTGTATTGCTGTTAAAGGAGAACACATTGCCATCGTTTTGCAGCAGCTTAAGTTGTTTTTGCCATGGTAAAGCAACAAATCGATGCGTGCTCAATGATTCAATATCGGTGATGGGCGGGTGCTGCTTAAGGTAATGAGGTGATGCACATAAAATCCGTTTATTGTTGACTATTTTACGTGCCAACAGCCCTGAACTCGCTAGAGTACCCACGCGTATTGCTACGTCTTGGGCGTCATCTACTACATTGACAAATTGATCGGTCACTAAAAAGTCGAGCACTATGTCTGGGTATTGCTGCTCAAACTGAGCCAGCTTAGGCAGGATGAAAATTGAAAAAATCCAAGGGGGTAACGTTACTCTTAATCGCCCACTGATAGCACTGTCTCTGGCGCCAATAGCAAATTCAGCATCATGTAAGGCGGCCAAGATATCGCCCACGCGCTGGTAGAACTCTTCACCCTCAGCGGAAGGGCGCACGTTACGGCTGTCTCGGTATATTAATACTGTGCCTAAAATGCGCTCCAGCTTCGATAACCTATGGCTTACCGTCGCGGGAGATATGTTCAATGCGCTGGCCGCTGATACCACACCTTTGTTTTCTACAATGGCGATGAATGTTTCTAACTCATTGATTGTGTACATGAAGTTTACTACTGCTTTTTGGGTTCGAAATTATTAAACCATGCTTTCAGTTTTGCCTGCTAGGTTTTATTTTATCTAACCCCATATCTCGTTTACATGAGAGTGAATTCACAATCTTTCAATTAGGAGACGACGATGTCGCTACAGGCACAAATTGCCGAATACGATGAACAAAAAAATGCTTCAGCCCCAAAAGAAATTTTGGAGTTGATGGCATCAACGACTCAGGAATTAATGGCAGCAGGGCTGGCTAATGATGCACTTCAGGTGGGTGATTATGCCCCTGATTTTAGTTTGCCTAATGTTCATGGTGAATTGGTTACCCTAGCTGAAATGCTTGCCCACGGCCCTGTGGTGTTGAACTTTTATCGCGGGGGATGGTGTCCCTACTGCAATTACGAGTTACGGGCGTTTGAAGAAGTACTTGAGCGTATCGAAGAGTTAGGCTCGCAACTGGTGGCGATATCCCCTGAAACACCAGATAATTCGCTAACCACCAAAGACAAGAACGAACTCTCCTATGCGGTGCTTTCCGATGTGGGGAATAATGTAAGCAATGACTATGGTTTGGTTTTCAGCTTAGATGAGCGGTTACGCCCGGTCTATAAAAATTCAGGGGTCGATCTGCCAGCATCCAATGGCGATGACACCTTCAATTTGCCCATGCCAGCGACGTACGTAATAAACCAAAGCGGTGAAATCGTTTATGCGTTTGTATCTGAAGATTATACCAAACGTGCCGAGCCGTCTGAGGTCGTGAAAATTCTAACCACACTTGACAACTAACCAGAGCGATTATTTATGCACCTAGCAAAACGAACGACATTACTATCCCTAACTTTTCTTTTTTTCTCATTATTAGGAGCAAATTTTATGGCTCAAGCAGCCCCTAAGCCAAAAGTCATTATTTTCGATGTGAATGAAACGCTACTTGATTTAGAAACCATGCGCACCTCAATTGGTGAGGCGCTAGATGGACAGGAAGAACTGACCACACTGTGGTTTTCTACTATGTTGCATCATTCTCTAGTCACTACCGTTACTGGTGATTATCAGGATTTCGGTAAAATTGGCGTGGCAGCGTTAATGATGGTGGCTAAGAACAACAATATTGATATCACCGAAGAGCAAGCTGTGACAGCAATTAAAACGCCTTTGTTGTCTCTTCCTGCTCACCCAGATGTAAAAGCGGGTTTAAAAGCGCTTAAAGATCAGGGGTATAAGCTGGTTAGCTTGACTAATTCATCAAACAAAGGCGTTGAGACACAGTTCAAAAATGCCGGTTTAACAGATTACTTCGATAAACGTATGAGTATTGAAGATATCAAAGTTTACAAACCAGATCTTCGCGCGTATGCGTGGGCACTGGAACAGTTAAACATCAAACCAGAAGAAGCCCTAATGGTGGCGGCCCATGGTTGGGATGTAGCCGGTGCAAAAGCCGCAGGGTTACAAACGGCTTTTGTGGCACGTCCAGGCAAGGCACTTTATCCGCTCGCACAAAAGCCTAATTATGTCGTAAAAGATTTAAGCGAATTGGTTGAAGCGCTTAAATAATCGAGGTAAAAATTTACCTAAGTCGTGATTCACGAGCCCCTAATAATT
Organism: Paraglaciecola mesophila; assembly: GCF_009906955.1. Lineage (GTDB taxonomy): Bacteria > Pseudomonadota > Gammaproteobacteria > Enterobacterales > Alteromonadaceae > Paraglaciecola > Paraglaciecola mesophila_A. Next base: position 2,801,766 of record NZ_CP047656.1, on the reverse strand, counting down.
TGCGTTGTTAGGGGTTTTTTATTTGTATTCTGTGGTTTTGAGTTTTCAACAGCAAAATTGTCTTTATACTCGATTCAGGTCAATCAAAAATAATAACAAGATGCGAAAAATATTAGTGGTGTTGCTGACGCTGGGAATAGGGCTGGCTATCTGGCTTGGGGTTTGTTTGTTTAAAGACAGCCGCAGTACGGGCTTAATGATACTTAATCATGCTATGCGAATTTTAAAACCTATCACTGTGAATACAGATATTCCTTTTGGGGAGCAAAGCTGGCAAATGCTAGATGTTTACCCAAGTGACCCTACCCATCCAATGGCCCCTGTGATTGTGTTTATTCATGGCGGCGGATGGAGTTGGGGAAACAAAAAACTGTATTATTTTGTGGCGCAAGCCTTTGTAGAGCGTGGCTATACCGTTGTTATCCCAGACTATGTGAAATATCCCGAAGGGCGCTTTCCAGCATTTGTTGAAGACGGCGCGCAAGCGCTCGCTTGGGTTAAAGAGAATATTTCTCGCTATAACGGCAATCCCCAACAAATCTATCTCGCAGGGCACTCAGCTGGTGCACACACAGGTGCGCTTTTGATGACGGATAACCACTACTTGGCTGACGCGGGCCTTTCTGTGGCCGACATAAGTGGTTTTGTCGGTATTGCTGGCCCCTACACGTTTACTCCAGATTCAGAGCAATACATTGCCACCTTCGGCAAAGATAATTTCGACGTGATGAAAGCGACCCGTCACGTCGATGGTGATGAGCCGCCAATGCTGCTATTACATGGGGCCGGTGATAGTGCCGTGGGTGAGTTTAATCAACAGCAACTCGCCGAGGCGATGCGAAGTGCTGGTCGAACAGTGCAAACGCGCTTATACAACGACAAGATTAATCACGTGAATATATTACTCAAGCTACATCCGTGGTTTGCAGATGAGGTAGATACAGGGCAGGACGTAGATGAATTTTTTCAATTACTGACGGCGCAACAATTCAATGAAAAACGTCCTGTATCACAAGGCTTTGAACAATAGATTCACGTCAACAGAGCAAACACACTGATGGAAAACGAATATTTTGATAGTGACATTGATCTTCAGCACGACTTGGCGAGCCAACCTTGTTGGAATAGCCTGCGTTTTGAACAATGCCGCTTTGAAGGACTGGATTTAAGCCAAGGGCAGTGGCGGTTTTGCGTGTTTGATGAATGTGAATTCATCAACTGTGATTTTTCTCTGCTTAGATTGAATAACTCCCAGTTGCACAGCGCTGTGTTTAGCAATTGCAAGTTATTAGGCATAGATTGGACGCAAGCCGACTGGCAAAGCAATTTAGGTAACCCTCCTAAATTCAAAGGCTGTCTTCTTAACTCGGGTTCGTTTTTTGCGCTCTCATTAGGCGCTGCCCATTTTATTGATTGCAAAATACAGGACGTTGACTTTACCCAAGCAAGTTTAATGAAGGCTAGTTTTCGCGGTAGCGAGCTTACTCATACACGTTTTCATCAAAGTGATTTAACAAGAACAGATTTCAGCCAAGCCCATGGGTACCAGATCGACGTTACGCAAAACCGCATTGAGAAAGCACGGTTTTCTCGAATGGAGGCTCTGGGGTTGCTGGCTTCATTAGGTATCGAGTTAGTCGACTAGGTGTTTATGTTTCAGCTACGCTGACTGAAAACAACGCGGTTGGGGGGAAGCATAACCAGAAAAAGCAGGACTAAAACGCAGCCGAGCCAAAGTAAGCTTTTCGTTCCTAGACCTCGCGCATTAGTACCCTAAATGAATGCGGCGTCTCTTCTGTCGAGTGAAAGTTTCGTATAGAATTCGGGCAAATTTTCTTTCTCTGCAACCCCTCTGTTGCCCTTCATACTTTATTTGGAAAAACTGATGCGTTTACTATCTAGTTACTTAATTATCGCCATGTGCTTTGTCACTTCATTGGCAAATGCCGCTCGCCAACCCTTTGAGCTAGCAGGCAACAGCGTTCCTGCTGGTGAACAACGCTCCTTCCTTGCTAGCGTCACGAATACCGAAATGGTCGTCCCTATGACCGTTTTTCACGGTAAGAAAGACGGTCCTGTTTTAACGCTTTCAGCAGGAACGCATGGTGATGAATTTCCAGCGATTACTGCTTTACAGCGTCTTCGACACGAAATTGATTTAGCCGCGCTTAAGGGAACACTTATTCTTGTTCATGCAGCGAATTTACCGGCTCTTCATCAATATGGCTTGAGTGCCTTACACCCAGGCGATAAGAAGAATTTGAATCGTGAGTTTCCAGGCAGCGAAAATGGCACTGCTACAGAGCAACTCGCATACTTTCTAACTCAGGAAATCGTAGCGCGTAGCGACTACCTCGCAGATTTACATTCTGGTAGCGCCTATCAGCAACTATGGCCACATATCTATGCCCCTTTTGTAGGAGATGAAAAGCTCGATGCCCGCACCCTAGAGTGGGCCAAGGCGTCTGGCATGCAGCACATTGTTCTATACGGTGACCGTCCTCGGGATCCTGAAAATTCGATTAGTTACCCGAACACTGCAATGACGCGCGGTAAACCTGGTTTGACACTTGAGATAGGTGACCTAGGCAATAACCAAGAGGAAGACATACTGGCCTACCTTGACGCTTTGCGCCGTCTAATTGCTGGTATTGATATGCTGCCTAGTGAATTACCTGTATCCGAAGGACAAGTAATTTATAAGCAGCTCATAGATGTGGAAACCCCGTCTATGGGGTTCTTTGAACCTCACTGTGAAATTGGTGAACTCGTTGAAGCGGGTGCTTTGTTAGGGACTGTACGTGACTATTTTGGTGAGCCAATTGCCGATCTTCGTGCGCCAAAGCGCGGTGTCGTGCTTATGCTTCGCCACACGCCGCCGGTTAATCAGGGCATGGGCTTGATCACGCTGGGCATCGAATAATTAATGGCGACGCGTAAATAATATTTGCGCGTCCCTTGATACTGCTTATTTGCGCTACGCAGCTCTTGAGTAAGCGTTTTTACTCGGTTTCTACATATATTGTCTAATCGTTAACTACTTTTACGCATGTTACCTTTCATCACGTTTAGCGTTACCTAGCTTCAAATAGCTAGTTTTTCACTGAAGCGTGTAAAAAACTCTAAATTTTTCAGGAAGATAAAGGCCTATCAATCATCTATTGTCGGTCTGATAAGCAGTGATGCAGTCGTTTATTCTTTTTATCTTTATGATTTAAAACAGATTTTAATTTGTTCTTCTTTTTTATCCTTTTTTCGTCTTCAAGGGTACTGATATTGCAAATACTGTTTTAACAACAGGGCGTCAGCTTTGTTAACCCATTTACTGTAAAGAGAGAAAACATGAAAACCCTATTGTCATTGTCCACAGTGATTACGCTAGCCGCAGGTGGCTTTTTATTGAATGCCCAGGCTGACGAAAGCGTTTCTACTTCAAGTTCTGCTGTCGTTATGTCGACTATTCCCCTTGAGCTAAAGCAGCTTGGCGCTAAGCTCGAGGGTAGTCAGTATGATTTGACTGATCGCAATACTAAGCTTCGTGTGCAACGGGCTTTGCATTATTACACCGTGGCCCAGAAGCACGCAGATTCAGGGTGGGGGAAAATGGCGGCAGATCAAGCTGGCAGAGGTTTGTCTTTGCTTGAATTAAACGGAATGAAGTACCGCGTAAGCACTGAAGTACAAATGTAATTTGTGCTTATTATAGCATGCACTCCGTGCACTTATGAGCTGCGCTGACTAAAGCATGCGCTTCGCTTACCAGCATCCATGCTGGGTATGACAGACCATCCGTGGTCAGCCAGTCACTTCTTTCCAACAGCCGAAAGAAGTAACCAAGAAAGGCCGTGCTCCGGCAAACTTTCTAATCCGCTAACCGCCGCGCCTTTTTTGTCATACCGGCGTGAGGAAACATCCCTGTAAAACGCACGCCTTGTCCAGATGTCCTATCTGGCCATCTGACAAGTCGCTGCTGTTATCGGGAAAGTTTGAGTCGCCAACTGATTCGCTGCGCTCACTAAAAAATGTGCTTTGCTTAGCAGCATCCATGCTGGGTATGACATACCATCCGTGGTCAGCCAGTCACTTCTTTCCAACAGCCGAAAGAAGTAACCAAGAAAGGCCGTGCTCCAACAAACTTTCTAATCCGCTAACCGCCGCGCCTTTTTTGTCATACCGGCGTGAGGAAACATCCCTGTAAAACGCACGCCGATCAGGTTCTTCGAAGGCGTTTAATACAAAACTCAGTTTCAACCCATCCTTGGTAGTGCACCCAGCTTCACCATCCATGGTGAATCGTTCACCCGACAGGAGCGCTGCTCCTAACAGTCTCGGGTTCACCCATATCTGGCCATCTGACAAGTCGCTGCTGTTAGCGGGAAAGTTTGAGTCGCCAATTGATTCGCTGCGCTTACTAAAGCATGCGCTTCGCTTACCAGCATCCATGCTGGGTATGACAGACCATCCGTGGTCAGCCAGTCACTTCTTTCCAACAGCCGAAAGAAGTAACCAAGAAAGGCCGTGCTCCGGCAAACTTTCTAATCCGCTAACCGCCGCGCCTTTTTTGTCATACCGGCGTGAGGAAACATCCCTGTAAAACACACGCCGATCAGGTTCTTCGAAGGCGTTTAATACAAAACTCAGTTTCGACCCATCCTTGGTAGTGCACCCAGCTTCACCATCCATGGTGAATCGTTCACCCGACAGGAGCGCTGCTCCTAAAAGCCTCGGGTTCACCCATATCTGGCCATCTGACAAGTCGCTGCTGTTATCGGGAAAGTTTGAGTCGCCAACTGATTCGCTGCGCTTACTAAAGCATGCGCTTTGCTTACTTATGGTCTGCGGCCACTACTGCATGCGCTTCGCTTACCAGCATGCGGGGGTTCTTTCTAACAGGCTTGCAAAACGTTGACGCTAACCTCAAAGTTAGAATGGAATACAGTGAGTTATAATAAGCGACTATTGGCACCCATAAAGGTAGTTGGGGCGTGAACTATAGTGTTTGAGGCCAGAGGTTTGGTGCAAGGGTAATACCCCATGCAAAGGAGGATGCCATGATGAATAAATTCACTCGAAATATTGCAGATGACGTGAAGTCAGAAATTTTTTTAGCGAAACAGTTGCAAGCCAAAGGATGTGCTGCAAAAGCATTTCAGCATTTAGAAAGTGCTCATGTATTAGGTCAAGAGTCGACCTGGTGGCATGTAAAAGTGCATTGCCTGATGTTGTTGTGGGCTGTTCGGCAAAATGACGCAAACGAGTGTTTTGGTCAGCTATTTCGGATCATCGGAGCGATAAGCAAGACAGCATTAGGGTTAGTTCCTGCGGGTAACACGGGCGGTGCAAATGTGAGTCCTTTTAAAAAGCTACCCATCAAGCCTGAGCATCAAGCAGCAATTACCAAAGCCAAACAAGGTACCTAAATCAAGCTACACGCATAAAAATACCCCAGCATCACAGACACTGGGGTTTTTGTTTATTCTTTGGCTAGAAGCCGAATGCTTGCTTAGGCGGTGCTTTTTTGCAGCGAACGCATTTGGTCGTGATTACGCTTCATGTCGGTCAACACTTTATTGAGTGCCATGGTACAGGCAGCTGGTTGATCTTCTTTAAGCGCTTCTCGTAATTCAGCAAGAATTTTGTCTTCCACTTCTTCTAACTGACTGACAAAAGTATGGTCACTGTTAGAGGTGAGCGAGCTGATCACCTTGGTGTACATACTTCTGATATCGACGGCCATTGCGTTGTCATCTTCATAATCGCCTTGTTCAGCGACTGCGAAAGGTTGCAAGGTAGTAATAGCAGTTTGTTTGTCGTTAATCATTTGCTGGAATACAGTTTTGACACTCTGCGATTCCACTTTCTTTATGGCGTCTGAATAGAACTCGATGCCACCGTTTAGAACTTTGATAATCGATGATACTTTTTCAACATGATTTGGATTAGACATAGATTACTCCTTTGTAGTTAAACTTGTCGTCGTCAGAGAGTTGCTCTGAGTTATTTATACTGTTGCAACGCCTATACCACTTATCTTTGTGTTTCTATAATCGCCATCTGTTTTTTAAATTCCTTTAAATACAATAGGTTATTTGTTCTTAACGTCTTGAGCGCTTAGATATGTAACGACTGGGATGAGTATGTTTCGGGGTTTAAAATTACACCGAGTAAAGTTTGCATTTAGACTTGAATAAAGTACGTGGCAGAAGGGGCTGTCAAACCTAAAGCACCTCGGTAGTTGAGGTGCCCAGATAGATTTAACTAGGGTTAACTTTGTGATTCGCCGTCACTAGGTGACGATGGGGCATCAGCTTTAGTGGCATGTTGCTTACTAAACGTTTGTTTTGAAGCACTTTCTTGCGACTGGTCGTTTGTTTCGACCTTTTGCTCATCTGGGTGTTTCTGATTGCTCAGCATTGAATCTAATTTCTCTCCGCCTTTGGCGCCAAAATCTAAGGTTCGAATCGGGAATGGAATTAAGAAATCTGCTTCTTCAAGGGTCTTTTTGATTAGGATAATGGCTTTGTGCCTTGCCACCATAAAGCCTGTATCTCCTGGGTAATCTATCCAAAACCATACCAGCATGTTGATACTGCTATCGCCGAAGCTTTCGACGTAAACGGCCGTCTCCTCTTTTTTAACAACAAAATCACACTCGTTCATTTTATCAGTGAGCAATTTGGCCGCAGCTGCTGGGTCGTCACCATAGGAAATTCCCACAGGGATCTCTAACCTGCGCACCCCGATAGTGGAGTAATTGGTTAAAATGTTGCGGAATAAAATTTTATTCGGGATAACCTCTATCTGACCAAAAAACGTTTCGACAATAGTGTTGCGTAAATTAATAGCGCGTACGTTACCGAATACACCTTCGGCCTGCACCACATCACCTAGTTCAAAAGGCTTTCTGATCCCCATTGCGATGCCAGCTATAAGATTTTCTGTCATATCTTGGAACGCAAAACCTATGGCTAAACCCACTATGCCGGCACCGGCTAACAGTGAGGTGACTGTGCCAGATAAACCCAGAAATTCCAAAGCGATAAATAGCCCAGTGCACATGACGATGGCTTTGAAAATAGACGCAAGCAGGTCAGCTATTTGCCTTGATTCTAAAGCACGGTGTAAGCCTTTTCTTAGCATTTTGCTTAGCACTCTAGCTAGTATTGAGAAGACAATGGTAATGATAATAGCGACAACAAAATTAGGTAAGTGAGCAATGGTTTGCTCTAGCCAGCTTTGAAGCTTGTCGGTTATCAGAGAGGAAAACTCGCCGAGCGCTGTAAATTCCATTATATGATCCTAAGTGGGTGAAAAAGAGTTAGAAACGAAAAAAGCGAGCACCGGATATTCGGGGCTCGCAAGCGGGAACGCGCTGTTAATGCAGTGTGAGTGCAGTGTAAGCGCAGCAGTGTTAAATCGTGTTTAGCGAAGGTTTTGCGCAAGTTGTTTTGCATCAAATACCTTCAATGGGGTTTTGGGCTCGCCCTTGCCCATAGTGATCAGTAAAGATGACATAATATTTTCTTTTACTTGCTTGGTCGTGACTTCGCCACCGGCGTAATTGGGGGAACTTGGCGTGGCACAGCCTAATAAACCGCAGGTCGTTTCACCGCGTACAGGCTTCGTCGTTGTAGGGCCTACGCGTGTTAGTTCTTTTGTTTCTATGTCAAGATCGCTATCGACTATGGTGAACCAAGTATACCCTTGGGCGGTGGTGAGTTCTGCGGCATGCAGCAGAGCGTAATTTTTTGCATCATCTTCGTCAGTGGTTTTATTGCCTTTAAACAATACACGGTACTGGTTGTCGCTCAACTGGACGTGACTGTATCCATTATCGCCATTTTCTACAGCCGCTTGATATTGTGTAGGGGGAACTGTGCTACAACCGAATAAGCAAAGGCAAATCATGCATAACGTAAGGGTCGGTTTTAACAATATGTAGTCTGGCAATATATTCATTAGTCATACTCTTTAAGGTCTTGGCTGGCGAAGGCAGCGTGCTTAATTTTATATGTAATGCTTAATTCAATATCGGGGCCAACTCTGCACCCCTTTAAAACAGGGACTTACAGAGATTTATCGTTTCATTGCTTGGCAAGTTTTACTGTTGAAAAAGTAAAAAGTGCACACAAGCGCGAGGTGTTTCGTTGCCCAGAAAATGAAAAAAGGAAAGCCTTGGGCTTTCCTTTTGGAATATGAAGTGCGATTTACTGTTGAAGCGGCTATCAGTGGATTATAGCGACAGCGACTAAAAGGCCACAGCGATTAAAATGACCACAGCGATTAAACCGCGCCATGGCTATGAGGGCACAGCGATCAGCATAGTAAGTGAATTGGGGTTTACCTTAATGTCTAGCGTTTCTGCTTGGTAGGTCTCCCCGTCAACAACGTATTGTAAGGGCTGCTGCGCGCGAATCTTTATGCGCTGAATGTGTTGATGATGTACATTTTTATTTTCCTCATCGCTAAATAGGTTCGGCGCGATAAGTTCTGACAAGCTAAACATATGGTCACCGAATGTCGCTTGTGGTGGCAACCAAGTAAGGTCTAACAGACCATCTTTCGCATTGGGTTCGCCGCCACCTTGAGCTAAAACTGTGGTAAAAGGCGCAGCATTTGCTACTACCAAGCTGCATACTGACAGCTCACGCTCTGGCTCGTCATCAATAGCCACAGTCAACGTCAGGGATTCATTTACGTTAACCGCCTCCCAAAGTGCTTTAATGTAAGCGAGTTGCCCTGCAGCGTCTTTTTCAGAGCGGCCTGCATTCTCTATCATTTTTTGCTCAAAACCCAAGGCCGTGACCAGTAGCATGAGCTCGCCGTTACAGTAAGCGGTATCGATTTTAGTTGGTTGGCCATTCTCTATGTGTTCGCAGGCGACCTCAATGGGCATCACTTTACTTTGGCTACCAAACATTGCGTGGGCAAGTGCGTTTGCTGTGCCCAGAGGAATGATGGCGAAATGCGTGTCACTATTGACTAAGGCCGATGCTACCTCTGTCAAAGTGCCATCCCCGCCGCAGGCAATGACGGTTTTTGCTCCGGCCTTAATAGCTTGGCCTGCTAAATCGGCGGCGCTGATTTCTGGGGTTGTTTCTACAATGTGAAGCTGCAGTGACGCTGACAACCTTTGTGCGATGAAATCTCGATTTTCTACCCATTTCCCGCCCCCTGACACGGGGTTAGCAATTAACCAGGTCGGCTGTGACAAGACGAGCTTGCCCTGTTCAAACACTTTGCATAATGCCCTAAGCTGATGGGAGTTTAGCCGCGCGGTTTCACGCACGTCTTGTATCGTGGTGATTGCCTGACGCACGCTCATATCCGGATTTTTGCTGAGTAAATAAGCCGCCATTATCAGTACGGAACGCCCGCGGCCTAATGCACAGTGAACAACGACGCCGCGATTGGCGCGTCGTTGATTTTCAATCCAATTTACTGCGCTGATTAAATCTTCTTCGGTAGGACTCTGATGATCCAGTACGGGTACATTTAGATAGGCCAAATCCTCTGACGTTGCAGTCCAGTCTAGGCCGTCAAATTCAGCGGTTACGTCGAGTATGGCTTTGACGTTCATTTCCTGTAGGTACTCAATGTCACTAGGAAATAAACGGCAGGCGAGGTATAGGTCATCGTCAATTTGTTGTATTGCAGGGACTTTGTCATGCTTACGTGCCCAAGCGTTATAGAGCTGTGCACCGAGCAAAAATGGGATAAACAACCAGCGAATGTAGAAGGGGATAGAGCCGTCTTGCTTTTTGCGAAAAATAGCCGGTTTTTGCAGTGCATATGCACTACTAACGGTGAATAACGATAATGCGATCCATATCAAAGGTATAGCAATAAATAGATTAGTACTAACGTAAGCTAACCACAAAGCGAAGAGTGCCCCTCCTAGGTAATATTTTACAATAAACATGCTGTGGTTCCTTTCGTGCTATGACGCACACTTCAACAATTCAGTGGTGAACAATTCACTATGTCTGTGAATTTACTCAGCCTGCGTGCAGCAAGCGCACACAGACTCTTCTACAGCAGGCTAGATGGTTTTTGTACCTCGGATAGGGTAATTATTCTTTCGAGTATACCCTAAACCTGATACCAGCATTTTTAAGTCGGGGCGTACAAATGGACTGTTGGCTATCTCCAATACCTGCACTTTGTTGTCGTTGTTAATCACAAATAAACCAGGCTCAGGGAAGTCATGGTCAGTTTCTGCGTCTGAGGTTGGCTGGGATACATACAAACCTAATTTACGCATGTGATCTTTGTTCAAACCGGCGTACACAGGGAATTCTACTGAAACATCGGCCAGCTTAGTATTGAGCTGCTCTACTGAATCTGCAGATACCGCTACGATGTCGACGTTTATGTCCTGAAACTGCGAGCGCATTTCCTGCAATTGGGTTAAGTACTTACTGCATATAGGGCAATGTACGCCTCGGTATACCACTAATAGCGTCCAATTGTCGGCCTGTTGGGGGGCAACTAAGCTTTGTGTTTTACCTTCTTTATCAAGTACTTGAATGCTGGGGAAGTTGGCGCCTGGGGTTAATTTTTCATAATTCATTTTGTTCCTCCTGATAGGGGGTTAAGTATGATGACTGGATCTATTAAATGATGCGTCAACAATCTGCTTAAGCTGATTGTTGTTCGCGCATTTCTTGGCGATAGCGAGTCGCTAATGTATCTTTTTGCGTTTCATTAAGAACCTTTCCAGCCATTTGAAAAAACTGCTGTTCTTCATCGTCTAAGTGGTGAAGTACAAGGTGCTGTAAACTTTTCATGTGCGCCAACCAAGCAGAAGAGCTCATGTCGGTCGCGTCAAGCTTTTCGATCATTTCATCAATTTCATGATGTTCAGATATAGCGTGTCGCGATGGGTCAACCATCTTGTCTGATTTCATAAGAGGAGCATAGAAGTAACGTTCTTCAGCGAGCGCGTGACGCTCCAATGCATCTTTTAATTGGCTAAATGCGAGTACACGTTGCTCGCTTTTGCCGGATGTGTTCAATAACGTATCCATTAAATCTCTTTGAACATCGTGATCTTTGCGTAGCGCTTCAAATATTTTCATGGGTTCCTCTCATTGCTTCACTTTCATTATTGTCGTTACTCTAATGCGAGCTTTGTACCAATCGCCTAATAATTATAACTAACTGAATAGTATGGCTTTTTCGTTTTCGTTTTAGTATTTAAGAAAGGCAGGAGTGGTAAAATTTACACAAATTAAGTAGTTATTTCTGTTTGGTTTTTGGTCACAGTGGTCGATTTTGGCGCGTGAGCGTAACAGTATGTAGGGAGCAAATTTACAACCTATTTTTAAATATTAGCGTTCACGCTTAGGAGGAAAGGTGACACAAGTAATTCGTGCATATGTGGGTTCATTACTCGGTTTTTTATTGCTGGACGCACTATGGCTTGGCTTCATAGCGAAAGATAACTACACGCAAGCGATGGAAGGTTTAATGCGCGACAAGGTGCATATTTGGCCTTGGATTGTGTTTTATACCCTGTATTGCATGGCGATGGTTTACTTAGTCATTCGGCCACAGTTTAACGCTGAAAAAGCCAGTGGTGTATTCATTGGAGGAGGCGTTTTAGGTGCAGCAGCCTATGGTGCGTACAATATGACAAATTATGCGTTATTGGCTGACTGGCCTTTAGGGATAAGCTTGCAAGATTGGGTATGGGGCGCAGTTGTCACCAGTTTAAGCAGCTATTGCGGTTGGCGTTTAGCTCGCCGCTGATTGATGAATCGAATACACAGAGCGAGTACAGTGCAGTGTAAATGAACATAGCGCCACGACAGTATGGGCTGTCGTGGCTTTGTGGCTATTTATTAAGTTTGCGAATATGGCTGTAATTCAGTAACGCGACAAAGACAGAGCCGCCAATTGCATTGCCAAGAAGTACGACAGCAAGAGCCTTTAACATCTCTATCAAAGACAGTTGATCTGAGGTGAAATAGCCCACTAGCAGCTCTACTGAGCCTGCAATCGAGTGATGCAAGCCACCAAGGCCGATAATAAAAGTAACGATGTAAATACATAGTATTTGACTGGTCGTGGAGTGAGTTGAAAGTATAGTCCACGCGCCTAACGCCATTAACCAACCCGCCAAGGTGGCACTTATGAGCAGTGTGAGAGGTGAGTAAGACAAAATGTGCTCCGCGATAATGAAGTAACCCTCACTGGCATGTATCACCTCGTCACTCAGGGCTAAGAGTCCGGCGCTGAAAATACCACCGATAATATTGCCTGCAATCACAATACCCCACAGGCGAAACATGCGAAATACACTGATGCGCCTATCGAGAATCGGGTAGAAAGCTGTGGCTGTGTGCTCGGTAAATAACTGGGTACGACTTAAAATACACATCACAAACCCCAGCGGATACACTAAAGCCACCAATACGCGATTAAAGCCTGTAGACATGTCACCGACTATGGTTGTCATTACGCCCACGGCAAGTACGGTGAAGCAGATGATCATGCCTGCAGCGAGCGCAGACATGAACAGCGACATGCTCGGACGGGCTAGTTGTTCAACCCCTTCGTCTATGGCTTTTTCAAGAATGTCATCGGGGTGGCGAAAGGTTTCGTCCACGCGCTTGACTATTACAGAAGCGTATTCTTGACTCTCGCGGGTACGCTCTTTGGAGCGCTCCTTGGTGCTTTCATTAAACAATAGCTCACCAGAAGGAGAAACTATTTTCGCCTCATGATCGTGTTCGCCGTGCTCTAGATCATCACTCATTGTTTATCCTTGAATCAATGTAAATTAATGTTTAATCCACCATATCAAGGCCACTATTAGAGTGAGCCCGATGGCTGTAGGGATCTTATATTTTTTAAATAGCGCTTCAGCTTGGTTACCCGCCAATTTGACTAGCAGTGCGAGGCCAAAATAACGAATAGAGCGGGCAATAAAAGTCGCTAATAAGAATAGGCCCAAAGAGTATTTAGCAGCACCTGCTGCTAGCATGGCAATTTGAAAAGGAACGGGAATAATGCCTACGGACAATACGTACCAGAAGCCTTGTTCTTGCATCTGGGTTTTAACATTCTCTAGCTGCTGAGGGTCCGAAAACCAGCTGGCGATTTGCTCGGCGAATTGGTCAAAAAGATAATAACCGACGCCGTAGCCGATAATGGCACCAAAAATACAACCTAAGGTGGCCAACGTCGCTAACAGCCATATTTTTTCACGCTTGGCCTGCATTAAAGGGATCAACACGGCTTCAAGGGGAATAGGGACAATGATCGACTCTAAAAATGAGGCGATGACCAAAACAAGATACATGTTTTTAGATTCTATAAATTGCTTAGTCTTATTTTTAAAATACGTGACCATGTTCGTCCTGTATAAAAACTTGGGCTTGATGTAAACCAAGTAGAGAATGAAACGAGTAGACTGACTGTGCAGGATATATACCAAAGGACGGCGGGGAATGAGTGAGTTATTGGCGCGCAAACCAGACCTGTAAACTAATACTGCTTTAAGCCTTATAGAACGCGGTGGTCCAGCTTATGCCCATACTTGTGAATTTGCGCGTATAAACGCAATTTGGATGCAGCAACGTTGTCCTAAACAGCAAATATTGACTCGGCGCGGGCTGATTTAGAGGGATTTTTTGCAATATTTACTTATCCAGTATTTAGGTTGCTTACCCAAGGTCGATGGCGAGGAGCCCTCTGGATAGAGCTGCAAATCGCTCTTAGGCCTATTCAGATGTCGACGATTTTGTTGCTTGCTGCCTCGCGAATTGGCGTAGGGTTAACATACCGGAAATAGACGAGACGAAGTAAGGGACGATAAACGTTAGGAGCATACTCCCCCACAGAATCGGTGCTTGTCCAAATACACCGTCATATTGGTTAATCACATTTAGGATCGCACCAACAATTAGCGCCGTGGCAAGCGAACGCTTGACCAAAGTAGGGTTAAAAAGCTGATTTAATAGTCCAATATTTTTGTTTATCAATTGGGTTACCTTTTGGATTTTGATGATAAAACAAGACCGATATCCAGCCTGTATTATTTCAGTGTATGAAAAAGACTGTAGGCTTGAAGACTTGAATGTAACTACGCACATTGCTTTTCCAAGGTAGTTAATTCACACTCCTGCGCTTGATGGTAAAAGGGGCTTGAAATGAATGATAAAGCGGTGAAATCGGGCGTCTTATTCGCAATCGCGGCGTACACCATGTGGGGTATTGCGCCAATGTATTTCAAATTGATTGGCCAAGTGCCAGCAATGGAAATTTTGATGCATCGCATTATTTGGTCTGTGCTGGTATTAGTTTTACTGGTGGCTGTGACCGGTAAAATTAATAAGGTAAAGCAGGCGATATTAAATCCGAAGGTCATGCAGATTCTATTGATATCTGGATTACTGTTGGCCGCAAACTGGTTTATTTTCATCTGGGCAATCAATAATAATCATCTACTTGATGCCAGTTTAGGTTACTACATCAATCCCTTGCTAAATGTATTCCTAGGACGCATATTTTTAGGTGAGCGGTTACGACGCATGCAAAAAGTTGCCGTGGGCTTAGCGCTTTCAGGTGTAGCGTATTTTATCGTCAGTTACGGCCAGTTGCCTTGGGTTGCACTTGCACTTGCTGGCACGTTCGGAATATACGGCTTATTGCGAAAGCAAGTCGCGGTGGACTCATTACCAGGGTTGCTAATTGAAAGTGTGTTTTTGCTCCCACCTGCTATCGTCTACTGGATTTGGTTCGCGGGTGAGTACAGCAATATGCTCACTAATGACCTGCCTTTAAATATTACCTTGATTTGCGCTGGCATCGTCACTACAGCGCCCTTGTTATGTTTTACGGCAGCCGCCAAGCGCATCATGTTTTCGACCTTAGGCTTTTTCCAATACATCGGCCCAAGCCTGATGTTTGTATTGGCTGCTGCGGTTTACGGTGAACCGCTGGATAACAGCAAATTAGTTATGTTCGCGTTTGTCTGGTTGGCGCTAGGATTGTTTAGTTATGATTCCTTACGCCAATACCAAAAAGTAAAGAAGGCGCTTAAACAGGCGCAGGCTTAGCGTACTTAGCTGGGGTCGTGCTCAACACGATTTCGGCCGTTATTTTTTGCCTGATACAGATATTCGTCCGCTTTACGCAGCATGCCGCTTATGCCCCCATGTTCTATAGCGGTCACGCCAATACTGACAGAGCAATGAAATGTTTGGCCCTCAAATTTGAACTCGATGTCAGTGAGGGCTTGGCGGAAATCATTAAATATTTGCACTGCCGTGTGCAGCTTAATATTCGGCATAAAAACGCAAAATTCTTCACCGCCAAAGCGGGCCGGAATATGCTGCTTGAAGGTGTCAGCGACTAATTTAGCAATTTCCCTTAAGGTATAATCACCACAATCATGACCATAGGTATCATTAATTTTTTTAAAATGGTCGATATCGATAAGAGCTAAGCATTGGCAAACCGGGATTAACTGCAGTGCAGCCGCTGCCCGCTCAAAGAAATGACGACGATTGGGCAGGCCAGTGAGAAAATCAGAATTGGCCGCACGTCTGATAAGCTCGATATTTTCTATATATTCGATGTTTTGCATAATTCGGCATAAGAATTCTTCTTGGCCGTAAGGCTGGGTCAGAAAGTCATTCGCCCCGCTTTTGATAAAGCGGGCAGATAGCCCAGTATCGCCTCTGTCAGACAAACCGATCACAGCGATATCTTCTTTTTTTGCTCGTTGTCGAACTTCGCTGAGCATTTTGATGCCGCTCGGGCCTGGTAAATCATTGGCCACAATCACTAGCTTGATATGACTCTGGCGCGTGAGTACTTCAAGTCCGTGCTGCCCAGTTGTTGCCTCGTAGGTCATAAAGTTATGCCGGCGCAACAACGCTGTACTGCGCGCCCTATGAACACGTGCGTTATCTACAACTAAAACGCCAATATGTTTGTTTTTATATAACCGACTGAGTAACACACTCAGGTATTCGTATACCTGTTCACTTTCTTTGAGGATGTAATCAATAACGTCTTTGTCCAGAATACCGGCTCTGGTTTGTGAGTCTAGGAACTCAGTAGTGACTATGGTGGGCAAAAACGAAGCTAGGGTGAAGTCGATTGCTTGGCCGTGTGGGGCGTCTGGGAGGCGATAATCGACGATGGCACACAGAAAGTCTTCTGGTGCAGAGCGTGAAAATATATGCTGGGCAGCCGTTAGGCTGGTGGCTCTAACTGGCGTTAGCTGAGCGTTAACGATGAGACTGGCAATGACACCTACGGATTGTTCGTTGTCGTCAATGATCAGTACTTTTGGGCGCATAAAACAAGTTTACCTTTTTCTGAGCACGGGAGTGCAATCACTCGTGGTAACTACAACGTACTCGGTTAAAAAAGTAAACCGGTTTTAATCAGCAATGGCCTATATTCGGTCAAGTTTGGCGAATGACAATACTAACCATTTACTGCCGACATTATCGAAATTGACTTGCACTCTCGCGTGTTCCCCGCTGCCCTCATAATTAAGCACGGTTCCTTCACCGAATTTGCGATGGGATACGCGCTCACCGAGTTTAAAGCCGGTAGAGTCAAACGCGGTGTGACTGGCGGATGATTGAAAGCGACTCTGCATTGGCCTTGAAACCGTGGCCTTTGTGCGCAAGCGGACTTCTTCAATATATTCGCTGGGTATTTCTTTGATAAATCGCGAAGGCGTGTGGTATTTGTCTTGCCCGTACACGCGGCGACTTTCAGCATAGGTTAGATAGAGTTTCTGCATGGCGCGCGTCATGCCGACATAGCATAAGCGTCGTTCTTCTTCGATTTTACCCGGCTCATCGTTACTCATTTGGCTCGGAAACATACCCTCTTCAACACCGACCAACAACACCATAGGGAATTCTAGCCCTTTGGCTGTGTGTATGGTCATCATCTGAACGGCGTCTTGATGCTTATCGGCCTGAGCATCACCCGCTTCAAGTGAAGCATGAGCAAGAAACGCTGACATAGGGCTCATGTTTTCAGCTTCTTCAGGGGGCGCGAACTGCTTACACGCAGTAACGAGCTCTTCTAAGTTTTCAATACGTGCTTGGGCTTTCTCGCCTTTTTCTGCTTTGTACATGGCGTATAAACCGGAATGCTTAATCACGTGATCAGCATGCTGTTCAAGGGGTAAGTCTTGGGTGTCTTTTTGCAGCAATAAGACTAAATCGATAAAGCCTTGCAGCGCATTAGCTGCACGGCCTGACAAGCGCTTTTCTCGCAGTAGTTGTAAGCTCGCTTGCCACATGGACAAGTCGCTTTCTTTGGCTTGTTCGCGTACCTGGGCCAACGTCTTGTCACCTATGCCACGCGTAGGAGTATTAACCACGCGTTCAAATGCAGCATCGTCAATTTGTTGATTAATGATGCGCAGATAACCTAAAGCGTCTCTAATTTCTTGGCGTTCAAAGAATCGCAGACCACCATAAATTCGATAGGCTACTGATTCTTGCAATAAGGCTTCTTCGAGCACGCGAGATTGAGCGTTGTTGCGGTATAAAATCGCACAATCGCTAAGGGCGTAACCTTGGGTTTGCCAGTCTTTTATACGTGATACTGCAAAGCGGGCTTCATCTAACTCGTTAAAACCTGCGTATAAGGAGATAGGCTCGCCATCAGCTCCCTCAGTCCATAGTTCTTTGCCTAGCCGACCTTGGTTGTTATCGATAACCGCATTAGCTGCTTTAAGAATATTACCTGTGGAGCGATAGTTTTGCTCTAAGCGTATGGTTTTCGCCTGCGGGTAGTCACGTAAAAAATGCTGAATATTTTGTACGTTGGCACCGCGCCAACCATAAATAGATTGGTCGTCGTCACCCACAATAATCATATTGTTAGTGGGGGCAGCCAAAAGGCGTAGCCAGGCATATTGGATGTTATTGGTATCTTGAAATTCGTCCACCAGGACCGCGCGAAAGCGATTTTGATAGTGCTTAAGCAGTTCTGGGTTTTCC
This sequence comes from Paraglaciecola mesophila, assembly GCF_009906955.1. Taxonomy (GTDB): domain Bacteria; phylum Pseudomonadota; class Gammaproteobacteria; order Enterobacterales; family Alteromonadaceae; genus Paraglaciecola; species Paraglaciecola mesophila_A. The sequence continues at coordinate 2,783,776 of NZ_CP047656.1, read as the reverse complement.
ACCCATAGTTGATGAGCGCGCAGTAATAACTCGGCAAAGTCGACTAAACCCGCACGTTCGCAGGTTTGTTGATACACCTGATAGATTTCACAGAGCTTTTTCTGGTTGTAATCGCCGTGGGTGTCAATATGTTCAGGGCGTAAGCCTTCATCTTTATTGCCATTGATGTACCACTGAACATGTTTAGGGGCCCATTGTTTTTCATCTAGATTCATACTTTTGATGACGCGGCGCACTAAGCGGTATTGGTCATCAGAATCTAAAATTTGAAAGTTCTCGGGTAACTTAGCTTCTGCATAGTGGGTGCGCAGCAACCTGTGGGCGATGCCATGGAACGTGCCTATCCACATATTACTCAGTGCACTGCCTTGCAACTCTTCGATACGCCCGCGCATTTCCCGCGCGGCTTTATTGGTAAACGTAACGGCTAGGATCCCCCAAGGGGCTATACCTTCTACTTCCATTAACCACGCAATGCGATGCACTAAAACGCGGGTTTTACCACTGCCTGCGCCAGCCAAAATAAGCATGTCCGCAGCGGGTGAGGCCACCGCATCGCGCTGTTTATCGTTGAGTTGTTCTAAAAGTCGAGATACATCCATGGGGAAAAAATGCTGTAGAATTATGGGCGCATTATAACAGTTATACTGTGTTTTTATACAATTAATGAATTTGTTCTTAGTCATTAATGGGCTTTGAAATAACAACTGACTACACTGCCGACTAATGCAGATATAAGGTGGATACGCGTGGACAACAAATTTTGGCAAACGCTTCGAAATGAAGCACAGGTAATGACAGACAAAGAGCCCTTACTTGCCACTTATGTTAATGAATGTATTTTAAAACAGGAAGACTTCGCAGGGGCGTTGAGCTTTATTTTATCGAATAAGCTATCAGATAAGGTCATGTCAGCGGATGCTTTGCGTACCATGCTAGACCAAGCCTATTGCGAGCAACCGTTGCTGGTGGAAGCCACTGTATTTGATATTCAAGCCACATTCGAGCGCGACCCGGCGGTCAAGTCTTATTTAACCGTACTATTGTACTTTAAGGGCTTTCACGCCATTCAGGTACACCGCTTTGCCCATATGTTGTGGTTAATGGGCCGCCATGAATTGGCGCTATTTATCCAAAGTCGAAGCTCTGAAGTGTTGTCTGTGGATATTCACCCAGCGGCATATATTGGTCAGGGCGTCATGTTTGACCATGCCACTGGCATAGTCGTGGGCGAAACGGCTGTAATTGAAGATAATGTGTCGATTATGCAGTCGGTTACGCTGGGCGGCACAGGTAACGAGGTAGGGGATAGGCATCCAAAAGTGCGCCATGGCGTGATGATTGGTGCTGGCGCCAAAATCTTGGGTAACATTGAAATTGGCTCTGGTGCTAAAGTCGGTGCGGGCAGTGTGGTGCTGGCTAATGTTCCGTCCCATGTGACTGTGGCCGGTGTTCCGGCAAAAATTGTAGGTAAGCCAAGTTGTCAGAACCCTTGTCAGACCATGCGTCAAAACGTATTGGAAGATTAGTATCTAGGCTCTAGGCTCGCTCCGTACGGAAATCAAGGGAGCCTAACTGCAACTAGATAAGTCGCTACAAGTCACAAAGCTCGCTTAAATGGCCTAGCTGAATATCCGGTAATACAGTGGTCTCTTCGCTGCTCAAATTCATGGGGCGATTAATCGCATACCAAGCGCTCATAAAGCCGGCTTTTTTTGCCCCAAATACATCTTTTTCTAAATTATCACCTACATGCAAAATCGACTCATTCGGCCGTTTTAGTAGCTGCTGTGCAGCCTTAAACATTTCCCCGCTGGGCTTCATCGGAAAAGCCAAACTTGCGTGAAAACTTTTTTGAAAGTAATCCGCTATACCGATTTGCTCCAAGTTAACGTTGCCATTAGTGATAGCCACTAACGGCCAGCGCTCCGCGAGTTTGCTCAGCGTTTGCGTGACCTCTTCTGCCACCTTGAAATTGCTACGCTCAAAATAGAAGAAATCAAACGCTTCATCTACAGCACTTTTTAATGCCTGACCAGTATGCCCAAAGGCTTGAATACCGCTGGTTAATACTTCGCGGCGTAACATGCCCATGTCGCTACGAAGTTCTGGCTTGTTCTTTAGGGTAGTGAGTCTATGCTCACGCCAATACGCAGGGTGACTGTGGGTTGGCTCTGGTGCAAAGTCACCTAAAAATTCTATTAGGGCGTGTTCTGCACGCATTATGTAAGGGTGGTTGTCGTATAGGGTGTCATCGAGATCGAACGTTAGGGCTTTAATGTTGCCGATTTTACGGTAATAAATCATATATTCGGTTCTGTCCTTTTTCTCATGCCAATGGGCCGCAGATATTACTTCTCGGATGGATGATTACTTTTGGCGTTTAGCTCTTGGGTGCGCAGTATCGTATACGCTTGCCAGATGTTGAAAGTTCAAGTGGGTATACACTTGCGTGGTAGATAAATTAGCATGCCCGAGTAATTCCTGCACGCCACGCAAATCACCGCTCGATTCGAGAATATGGGTAGCAAAAGAGTGACGTAATTTATGTGGATTAATATCTTGATCTAGCTGCTGCTGTTTGGCCCACAGCTGCATACGTTTGGCGATCTGTCTATGGCTGATACGCCTCCTATGTTTGCTTAAAAACAAGGCTGGCTCATCACCGACAGCTAAAACGCCGCGCACTTTCAACCATTCGCCAAGGCACTTTAACGCCGTTTTACCAATGGGGAGTATGCGCTCTTTACTGCCTTTCCCCATGACCCGTAATTGCCCGTCGTCTTGGATGCTTTTCAGGTTTAAATCGGCCAGTTCAGCTAAACGTAAACCGCAACTGTAGGTCAGCTCGAGCATGGCTTTATCACGAACGGCAAGTAGCGAGTCATCATCGAAGCTCAGCAGTTGATGCATTTCATCTACATTGAGTTGTTTGGGTAATGGTTTGCCTTGCTTTGGTGCTTGAACGGCTTTGGCTGGGTTGCTGGTCAATACGTCAAGCTCAACCAGATATGCACAATAGCCACGCAATGCCGATAGGCGAAGGGCGATACTGCGCGGGCTTAAGCCTTGGCGACGTGCGTGATTGAGTACTTGACGCACATGATCAACCGCTAGCTCTGACCATGCTGTAATGGTAAGGCTTTGGCAGATACTGACAAGTTGGCGCTGATAGTTTTCAATCGATTTGGCTGCTAAATTACGCTCGTACTTGAGGTAGTTAAAGTACTTGTCTAGCAAGGGTTGCAGGCTTGGCTGCGCAGTCATTAATAAGCCAGAAGTTTGGGCAGCAGTATACTTAAAAACTGCTGTAACTGAGTAATCAGCAGGGTATCCATGTCTGGGTTAAAATGCCCAGGGTCGTTACTGCCAATGGCTAAAATACCTAGTTCACCGTTCTCACCCAAACGCAGTAATGCGACTGATTCTGCCTGTTGGTCACTAAAAAGCAGCTTTTTCTCATGTTCACTCAAGCGCCCGAAGAAGAAATCGTTATCTTTAAAGCGCTTTTCAGCAAATAGTTTTCGCTGAATTTCCGGTAGCGCAAAGGCACCTTTATAAGGCTTAAGCGCAACAGAGGAAAGGTTCAGCTGTTCTTGCATCACGTCTTCTAATACAAACTGTACTGAACTGATGTCAGTGCACTTCAACACGCGAAGATTTAAATCTGCATAAATGCGATATATGGCTTCATTTTGTTTAGCGATACTGATTAACTGGCTGAGTTTAGTATTCAGTAAACGCACCTTTTGACGGAGTTGTTCGCTTTGGCGTTCGACTAATGACACACTGCCCTTTTGAGCATGGGGCAATTGTAATTGCTCGAGCAGGGCGGGGTGTTTCACGAAAAATTCAGGGTGCTGTGCTAGGTACACTGCTACCTGCTTTTCAGTTATACCATCCGGTTCAGCAAAGGCTGACGTATTGTCTATAGGGCTTTTTTGCTGACCAGATGCTTCATTCATAACGTGATATTCCCATCAAAGACATGTTCCGCTGTCCCTGTCATTTTTAAAATTGAGCCTGGCCCTTGCCAGCGAATTTTCAAGGTGCCACCGGGTAAATCGACAGTGACTTCCTTGCTTAATTTTTTCTGCATTTGACCTACGGCGACGGCTGCACAAGCACCACTACCACAGGCGAGGGTTTCGCCTACTCCACGTTCATAAACGCGTAGTTTAATATGTCCGCTGTTTAAAATCTGCATAAACCCGATGTTTGCCCCTTCAGGGAAGCGCTCATGGGCAACCAACGTTTTGCCTATGCCTTCTACATCTGTTGTGGCGACATCATCTACTAATAATACACAGTGAGGGTTACCCATGGAAACTGCACCACAAAAAAAAGTATGGTCATTTTCGCGGATGATATAAATGTTCTCTTGCTTGTTGGCTTTGAGCGGAATTTTCGCCGGCTCAAACTCGGGCTCGCCCATATTCACGGTCACTTGCCCATCGCGCTCGTGATACAACACGATGCGGCCGGCTTTCGTGCTGACTACTATTTTATTGCGATTGGTTAACCCTTTCATTTTCACAAAGCGAGCAAAGCAGCGAGCACCGTTACCACATTGAGATACCTCTGAGCCGTCCGAATTAAAAATACGGTAATGAAAATCTTGTTCTGGGTCGTACGGAGGCTCAACGACCAATAATTGGTCGAAGCCGATGCCGAAGTTGCGATCTGCCAACTGGGCAATTTTCTCTTTACTGAAAAAAACATTTTGAGTCACGTTGTCGATAACGACAAAGTCATTGCCCAAACCGTGCATCTTTGAAAACTGAACTTGCATGTGTGCCACTTACGTAAAAATCACTTAATCAGACGACAATCGCCCTTGTATCAAGTACCTATAATGATGGTTATATCATTTCAAAGCACTGCTGACTATGGATTTGCACCATCTTGGCTAAGGGATGGTGCAATCTGGGGGCTTTCCTTACAGCGTGCTTTCACCGCGCCATAGGTCTTCAAGGGTTTCACGTTCACGTACTAGGATGATGTTTTCCTTGTCGACCATTATTTCAGCGGCTTTACAACGACTGTTGTAGTTTGATGCCATCACAAACCCATAAGCGCCGGCGCTGCGTACTGCTAAGTAATCACCAGCCTCAATTGCTAACTCGCGCTCTTTGCCAATGAAGTCGCCGGTTTCGCATATTGGCCCAACAACGTCATAAACTGCGCTGTCACGAGTGAGTGAAGTATCAAGGGGAATAATGCTTTGCCAAGCTGAATATAATGCAGGGCGAATTAAATCGTTCATGGCGGCATCAACAATAGCGAAATTCTTCTCAGCGCCTTGCTTTAAAAATTCTACTTTGGTTAATAGCACCCCAGCGTTCGCCATAATGGCGCGACCCGGCTCAAAAATGAGCTGCAAATCTTCACGGCCTTGCATTCGCTGCGCAATGGCTTGGGTGTATTCATCAGGGTGAGGAGGCGTTTCGTCTTTGTAGGTTACGCCTAAGCCGCCGCCGACATCTAAATGCGCTAAGGTAATGCCATTTTCAGCTAGCTCATCAATAAGCACTAATAGTTTATCAAGCGCATCAACAAATGGGGCGATTTCGGTTAATTGTGAACCGATATGGCAATCGATACCTTTTATTTCTAAATTGGGTAGTGAAGCAGCATGACGGTAAACTTCTACTGCTTGTTCACGCTCGATACCGAACTTATTGGCTTTGAGGCCAGTAGAAATATAGGGGTGCGTTTTCGCGTCAACGTCTGGGTTGACACGAATTGAAATAGGGGCAATTTTGTTTTCGGCAACAGCGACTTGGCTAATACGCTCTAGTTCTGCTGGTGATTCAACATTAAAGCACTTAATGTTGTGCTTAAGGCCCAGTGCGATTTCTTCTGGGGTTTTGCCTACACCAGAAAAGACCACTTTGGTAGGGTCACCACCCGCTTTGAGGACGCGTAATAACTCACCACCTGACACAATATCAAAGCCTGACCCGAGCTTTGCCAAAACGCTTAGTACGCCTAGGTTAGAATTGGCTTTTACTGCGTAGCAGACTAAATGTGGGTGTGTACCAGCGGCTTTATCAAAGGCTAACCAATGGCGCTCGATAGTGGCTTTAGAATATACATAACATGGGGTTCCATGGGTTTGAGCAATGTCTTGCAGGGATACATCTTCTGCATAGAGTTTTTCATTTTTATAGCCAAAAAAATCCATATTACTGCTTACCTTCTTGGGTCTCTTGAGATGGGCTAGGAGAAGTCTGAGATGTGGTGTTTTGCTGGGGCTTTTCCGGCAAAGTTAAGGGTTTCTTTTGCCCACAGCCCTGCAATGTTAACAGGGAAAGTGCACTTATTAGTGCTAACAAAAAAATCGTTTTACGTTGCATCTCAGGTCTCAACTAATAGTGTAGCCGCGTATGATGGCACTCTTAGCGTAAAATGCAACGTGTTAACCGTGCTTTAAGCGTTATAATCTATATTCATTTTAACCAAGACGCACCCAGCCACACTTGATTAAAATACCCGTGAATGTGGCATGCTAAAGAGTGCTAGCGATTTGCAATGGGGAGTTTGTCTAACTGTGTGACCACTGATTGTGGAAAGCGCACTTTGCTCCAAAGTTGCTCGCATAATGCGTTAACGGCTTGCCAATCGCGTTTGACTAACCAATCAATCAGAATGTCCGGGTTTTGTGGATAAGCAATACGTTCAATGGCAGGTTTAACTAACCATTCTTCGACAGTGTCGCTGTCTAGTGTCGGCATACTTTGAGCTAGCCCTAGTTGAACTAGGGTTTTGGCATTAGACAGTTGTTCGTATTGGCCACTTAAGGGTTTGATCAACAGTTTTTTACCAAAGTGCAGGCATTCACTTGCCAGTTCAAAGCCTGCATTGGCAATTACCCCAGAACAGCTCTGCAGAATACTTACAAAATCGACTTTTGACGGTCGACGCCATTGAATATTTCCTGCCTGAACGTCTTGTTCTATTTTTGGATGAAAGCAAATGAAATCATGCTCTGAGAATGGGTCAAGCAGAGCATTGATATCATCTACTTCTTCAAACGGTAAATACACTAAATATGTGCGCGATGGTGGACAATGACTGTCATCTGCTTCGATAAAAGGCGGCATGATTGCGTGCCCAAAGTGATACCAGTGCACACCTAGATGCAAGTCGGTAGGGGCAAAATATCGTGTAATCAATTTATCGAATAGAGTACCGGGTTGTTGCGGAATGGGGTGTACAAAGGCTGCTTGATGGCTGATGGATATAGAAGGAATGTTGTTTCGCTTTGCCGCCCAAGCGCTAATTGGCTCGAAGTCATTGATGACTAAGTCGTAGTCGGTTGCTCGCACATTTTTTATATCACGATACAGCTCACTGAGTTTTGCTGCTTTGAAGGTAGCTGATTTGCTGATTTTTCCACCTTTGGTTTCAAAACTTAAACCACGATAACTGGCAAAATCACCGAAGACTTCCATATCAAAATATTTGTCTTTTTCTCGGCCGGAGAAAAGATAATCCACTTGTATATCGTTGCGTTGATCAAACGCTTTTGCCATGACTCGGGCGCGGGTAGTGTGCCCATTACCGGTGCCTTGTACACCGTACAATATCTTCAAAGGTGAGTACTCTTTCGTTGTGACAAGTTATAGCAAGGATAAGCTGAAATAAGACATGCTTAGACCCAAGGCCGCACCCGCTAAAATGTCGCTAGGGTAGTGCACGCCCAATAACACACGAGATAACCCGATGATACTGGCCCAGCAATAAACCAATATCAGCATGGATGGATAAAAGCTGGCTATTAATGAGGCCATTAGAAATGCCGCTGCAGTGTGCCCTGAGGGCAAGCTAAACTTGTCGGATGGGGTGATATGAGCACTGAAGTTTTGCAATAGATCACAAGGACGCTGCCTGCGTAAAAACTTTTTCAAAATTAAATACACAGGAAGTTCTAAGCTGTATGCCAGCAATGCACTGTATAAAAATAGCGCGCCATGCTCTGCTTCAAATAACCAAAGTAATAAACCAAGGAGTAAATATAAGTGCCCGTCGCCGGTACGTGACATCCAAATTATCCAGCGGCAGTCTCGTTTCGCGGTTAACCCAAAAAGCCAGTGAAAAAGCTGGGTATCTGTCTGAGTAAGTGTTTTCAAGGTGACACTCCATCAACTCGCATGTGTTCGATGTTGAAGATGGTATTTTTTCTGTGTGAAGCTTAGGTGACAGATTAAAGAACAGTTTATGAAATAAACTTCCCCAGTAGTGTGAATTAAAAAAACGCAAAAGCTTGATTAGTAGTGGCATTGCCAATACCTAACAGTATACTGGTAGTAATTCGTCTGAAGGGGATTGGCAATGGAATATAATACATCTGCATTATGTGATTTATTTGCTGACAGTGTTGATGTGGTAGAACCCATGTTTGTTAGCTTTGGTGGCCGTGCGTCATTTGGCGGTGAAATTACCACCATCAAGTGTTTCGAAGATAAGGGTGTCATTCTTAAAGCGCTGGAAAAGCCAGGCTTAGGTAAGGTATTACTCATCGACGGCGGCGGCTCTATGCGCAGAGCGCTAATCGATTCCGCAGCAGCTCAAATTGCCTTAGATAATGGCTGGGAAGGCATTATTTGTTATGGCAGTGTACGCGAAGTTGATGATCTCGAAGAAATTAATGTTGGCGTTCACGCGATAGCGTCTATTCCCGTTAGTGCTGACGACCAAGGTGTTGGTGAGGTAGATGTGGCGGTGAATTTTGGTGGTGTGACTTTTTTACCAGAAGATCATGTCTATGCTGATCGTACTGGGATTATCCTTTCTCCTGAGCCGTTAGACGTAGAATAACCTGTTTATTGCAGACATAAAAAAAGCCATCATTTGATGGCTTTTTTCGTATTTGATGCATTCGTTAGTAACGAATAAGTTACTTACCTACTAAAACAGAAACATTGGCAATGCCAGCTTCTTTAGCTTGGTTAATAACTTCAGTTACCACACCGTGTTTCGCTTTAGGATGAGCTTGAACAGCAGCAGAGTCTGTGTTGTTTTCAGCTAAAAAGCTTTGAATGTTCGCCACGATACGACGGATATCCACTTCACGACTGTTCATCATGATAGTGCCATCTTCGTTAACGCGGATCGCTAAAGATTTAACATTCGTTTTCGGCGGCGGTGAGTTTGAGTCTTTCGGACGCAAAACATCTAGACCTTTTTCTTTTACGAAAGAGGTGGTAACAATGAAGAAAATCAACATGATGAACACAATGTCCAACATGGGGGTCATATCAATTGCTGCTTCGTCATCAGAAGAGCCGTGCTTCTTTCTTTTCATCTGTACTTGTCGCCAAATTGTTGAAATTGAATTCGCCTAGTATAAAGGCACTTTTAGTTGAGAGCATCCACTAATTACATAAATTTATGCAATTGTATTAACGAAAATGGATTGTTTTTCACATGTTAGGTATAAAAAATACCCAATAACAGATTTATCAACTGACAAATCAAAAGATGTGAATGGGCTATTCATGCGACAAACATATCGTTTGCTCTCTTTATTGACATATTCCTACGACCAAAACGAAGATAAGTGTGACTCAGATCAAGCTGAGGATCTCGCAGATCATTTTTCGGCACGCGCACTATTTGTATCGTAGAACGAGATATTTTGCAAACCCAGTACATTTTTTAAACGCCAGTTAAAGGTTAGCATTCTGCACTAGCCGCTTTTGCTCTCGAGGGCTTGGCCAAGATGAACAAAGTAGTGTAAAAAATGATCATGAACACGTCGTCTATGCGTATCTTTGGGATAAACGCCTAACATCGCTTCTGGACTTTTCTTAGTGCCCTGTACTAAAAACGCGTTGCGTATGGGCTGATCCTGAATGATCGCTTCGAATGCTCGGGCGGCCATCTCTTGAGGACGAGCGAAATAATACAGCTTCATTTCTTTGTCCACTAAGGCGCTGGCGAGTACGTATTGGTTGGGTTCTTCTTTGTCAGGGGATAGAAAAATAGCCTCGAAGCAATGACTAAGCTTTTTGTTCAACGGGTGGGGATGCATCCGGTAATCATCTAACCATAGCTCGGAGGCAAAATGATGGGGCTCACAGTGAATGAACAATTTATCGCAAATATAATGATCAAATGCGTGAAACCATTCATGAGCTAATGAACCGCCCCCTGCATTTTTCGCCAAGGCAAGACGTTTAGTCTGAGACTCATAGTGTGCGCAACTGTGCTTGCGCCCTCCTGTACCGAAGGCTAACGATAAGGTACCGTTCAATGAAATAACCGATTCGGGAACCTGCAAAATATCCATCAAATCACAGAAGGCGTCAAAAAATAAATTAGCCGCAATTTGCTGCTCTTCAGGTGTAACCCATTTGCCTATATTGACGGCACGGAAACCGAAAATTTTCACGATATCCTGAAAACTGACATCCGCGCCACTGCGATGTTCAACGCCGTTGCGGTAATAAGGCCGATGCAGTCGTGATTGGCTAGCCTTGGGGATCACTGATTATCATTATCCAATTCTAACAACAATTGCTCAGCCCAGCTCTCAATGCGCTGCTCGGTTTTATCGTACTGGTTTTCGTCATCCAGTGATAATCCCACAAAGTGAGAACCATCTTCGGTAAGCCCTTTGGATTCGGTAAATTCATAACCGTCATTTGGCCAATAACCAATAATATTGCAGCCCAAAATAATCAGTTCGTCGTGCAACATACCAAGGGCATCTTGGAACCACTGAGCGTAGCCAAGTTGATCACCAAGACCAAATAAAGCCACGGTCTTGTCTTTTAGGTTTAGCTCACTGATGTCTTGCCAGCAGGATTCCCAGTCTTCTTGCAGTTCACCGAAGTCCCAAGTGGAAATCCCAAATATGAGTACATCGAATTGCTCTGCTTGGCGCAGGGGGACATCTTTGATATTGAAAATATCCACGACGTGGGCATCAAACAAGCGATTAAAAGCAGTTTGAATTTTCTCTGCAGCCATTTCGGTGTAACAGGTGGTTGAACCGTAAAATAAACCAATTTTAAAAGCCGAATCTGACATGGGTACCTTATATTGTCGCTAAAACGTTCGGGCTATTGTCCTTGTTTGCCATGCAATGGTCTAGGCTTGATGACACTTTGTGTCTGTACTTTTTTTGCTACGCAGGAGAGATGACTAACACTTTGCCGCTGCGTAATAGGTGATGCTACTTATAAGGCCGTCGCTAAGCTGATAGATAGACATAGCGCATTGTGACGTTCCAGTTTGATGTTGCTCAGTAAACGCCTCTTCTATTACGGCAACGGTATTACCCAGCTCAATACTGTCTTTAATGCGGGAGCGAGCATGAGGCTGCGCTTTGAAATGTGCTTGCATCGCACTTTGTAGTTGTTTTTTATCTGCGGTTTCAACAATTAGCTGGTTGTTAGCTACTCCAAGCCATTTAACGTCTTCGGTCATATTTATCAGCATGCCATTAATATCATGTTCATTGTACGCAGCCATAAAATTAGCAATGCGATCAAGATTATTCGTTGGCTGAGCATGGGTGCGTGAAGCAAGGAGGGTTACGCAGCTTAATATAAAAAAAATTGACATTAATCGTGTTGTTTTTTGGCGTGTACGCACGTTCATTTGAGACCCCTTAGAATAAGAACTTGATTGTTGCTCAGTATTTCATTGATTTTCCCAATGTACCAAGAGGATTTAATTTGTCTATTGACTCGTGAGTAAGCACTTTAATATGTAATATTAATATTATTTACACTGAAGCAGCTTGGCAATACCAGCTGTGTTCAGATGTGGGTTTTGAACGCCAGTCGCTGTTTATACAACGAGGAGCTGGTGTTTGCGTCTATTTGTCTTTTTATTACTTTTGCTTACTCGATACTGGAGCCACTTGCTATGACATCTACTGAATCTTCGACTGTCCCAGATTGGCAAAACCCGAAGGTCTTCGCAATTAACAAAGAGCCAGCGCGAGCCTCATTTTATAGTTTTTCTCATGATCCACAGCAATATGTGGATATGCCGTTTGATTCTCAAGACTATTTTAAACTCAATGGGAAATGGGACTTTTATTGGGTAAAAGCCCCGCATTTGCGACCGAAAGATTTCTTCAAGCCTGATTTTGATACCCGCAATTGGAACAAAATTGCTGTGCCAGGTAACTGGCAATTATTGGGTTATGGGGCAGCCAACTATATTAATATGGCGGTCGATTTTGCCAGTCACCCGATTGCTGGTGAAGTGCCTGCGGATAACAACCCTGTGGGGTCATATCGTCGCGATTTTGTCTTGCCTGATAATTGGACAGATAGACAAGTGTTTATCTATCTAGGGGCAGTTAAGTCAGCATTTTATATATGGGTGAATGGTCATAAAGTTGGCTATTCACAAGACTCTAAGACACCAGCTGAATTTGATATCACGCAATACGTAAAAGCTGGAAACAATGTACTTGCGCTGGAGGTCTATCGCTGGTCTGACGGCACGTATCTTGAGCTACAAGATATGTGGCGATTGTCTGGAATTGAACGCGATGTGTATTTGTATTGCACACCTAAAATACGGGTGCGAGATTTTCATGCGCTAGCAACACTAGACAGTGACTACTTGCATGGTGAGTTTGCACTAAGCGTTAGTATGCAGTCTCATTTGACTGAACAAGAAAATAGCGAGCAAGGCTGTAAAGTGCGCGCGCGTTTACTTGACGCTGAAATGGCCGTTGTCTTCGAGCAAGTAGAGCCTGTAATAGACTTAAATGGGCATTCTGCTGAATTACACTTTGCTGGCAAAATTGAGCATGTTGCTAAGTGGAGTGCTGAAACGCCTTACTTGTATCAACTTGAATTGACAGTGGTAACTGCTAAGCAGCAGACAATTCAGCACATATACTCGCGCGTGGGCTTTCGCAGCAGTGAACTGAAAAATGGCAACGTGTTAATTAACGGCCAGCCCGTATTATTCAAAGGGGTAAACCGCCATGATCATGACCCGGTAACAGGGCATGTCATCAGCCGCGAATCTATGCGCAGAGATATGCAGTTGCTCAAACAGTTTAATATCAACGCTGTGCGTACCTCGCATTATCCAAATGACCCTTATTGGTACGCATTGGCTGATGAATACGGTCTGTATATTGTCGATGAAGCCAATATTGAATCTCATGGTATTGGCGCTGCGAATCAAGCGATTGCTTACGACCCGAAAGGACATATGGGTAATATGCCTAACTGGAAAGGCGCCTACTTAGATCGTGTTTCTAACATGTATGAACGAGATAAAAACCACCCCAGCGTCGTGATATGGTCAATTGGCAATGAGACGGGTGACGGGCCGAATATGGAGACGTTGTACGACTGGCTGAAAAGTAAAACCAGTATGCCTGTCATGTCAGAGCAGGCGCAGTTACGCCGCCATACTGATATGTATAGTCAGATGTATGCGCCTATCCCTGTGCTTGAGCACTATGCTCAACTTGGTGAAACCCGTCCGCTCATTTTATGCGAGTACGAACACGCCATGGGCAATTCTATGGGTAACCTTGCTGATTATTGGCAAGTGATCGAAAAATATCCGCTTCTGCAAGGGGGGTTTATTTGGGACTGGGTAGATCAAACCTTTGCTTTGACCACAAAAGACGGTACGCCATATTGGGGCTATGGTGGAGACATGGAATCGCCGGGTATGTATCACGACGGTAATTTTAGTGCCAATGGCGTAATGGCGGCAGATAGAACGCCAAATCCCCACGCATTCGAAGTACAGGCGGTTTATCAGCATATGTGTGTCGATGCTTTTGATGTTGAAAAGCAGTCAATTAAAGTAAAAAACAAGCGATACTTTACTGATTTATCCGATGTGTCGCTACATTGGCATATCGAAGAAAATGGTCATGTCGTTCAGCAAGGGGTTATTGATACCTTGGACATTTTGGCGCAAGCAACGGCAGATGTTAGTTTACCTATTAAGCTAGATACATTGCCTGAGGCTGAGTATTTCGCCAACTTTGCCTTTATTAGCAAAACCAGCTCTGACATGGTGCCCGCAGGTTTTACTGTTGCTCGCAGTCAGATACCCCTTGAGCACTTATCTTGTGCTGTAGATTTACCGCAAGATACCGCTGAAAAAATCGACCAGTTGCAAATAAGTGATTCGGATTCACAACTGATATACAGCGGAGCTGATTTTTCTATTCATTTTGATTTGGCATTGGGTTTAATCAGCGAGTATCACTTGCAAAACCAAGCGATGCTGCTTGACCCTATTCGTCCAGAGTTTTGGCGTGCTCCTACCGATAATGACTTCGGGGAAGGTTTCCCTGAAAAAGCCAAAGATTGGCAGTATGCTGGGCAGAATATTGAGCTGACCACATGTAACTGGGCGGCACTAAAAGATAATAATGGGCATATTTGTGGGCTTGAAATAACAACAGAACATTACCTGAAGGACGTGCAAAGTCGTTATTTGAGTCACTACAAAATGGACACTGGTGGCAGTGTTACCTTTGATATTTGGTTTTATGCAGCACCTCATCAATTTCACAGTGCCTTGCCACGTATTGGTAGTCTGGTGCAAATGCCTACTCAGTTTGAACAGGTTCAATGGTTTGGCCGCGGCCCCCACGAAAACTATTGGGATCGAAAAACGTCGGCATTTGTTGGACATTATGCAATGTCGGTAGATGAATTGGCGTTTCCTTACGTTCGCCCTCAAGAAAATGGCTATCGTAGTGATGTGCGTTATGTGACGTTTCATGATGCAAATGGATTGGGATTAACGTTCAAAGGATTGAACCAAATCGGCTTTGGCGCCCAGCGTTATGACGTACACGAATACGACCAGTTTGAAAAACGCGGCTTACATCCACATGAATTAACCAAACATGAGCGGGTATTTATCAATATTGATTACAAACAGCGTGGTGTAGCAGGAACAGATTCTTGGGGCACAGCTCCTTTGTTTCAGTACACCTTACCTTGGCGGGATTATCACTATGGATTTGTGATGCAGCCAAGCCGTGGATAACGAATAAGTTGACAGGTATTGATGACGCTATGAATATCTCGCGTTTTTTACAAGAAATTTTATTTTTATCCCATGAACTATTGACCAAGAGGCCTTATCTACTTATAAAACATAGAAAAATGATTGAGCTGGAATATGCATGAAGCATAAATATTTGGTGTTGGGACTGATTGCGACGGCATTGTTGGGCTGTGGAAAAGTGCAGCAGGCGGCTGATGTAGCGCCAGTTGAATTGGATAAAAATACCGAAATTGCTGACGGAACCATGATGTTGAAAGGCCGGTGGATCACTGAACCAAATGGTGATGTGATGATTGATCCGCAAACTTCAGGCTTAACTGTATGGAATGATAAACTTGTTTCAATAAGTGACAGAAGCGCCGATGTTTCCCAGCGCATGCAGCTTCACCTAATATCCCCGGACACTGCTAAGCTCTCAGATAAGAAGATGATGCTGTCGTTAAATGATAGTCTTAAAGACAGCTGTTTTGCGGGCTATATACAAGGTAATCCTGATTTAGAGGCGTTGGTAGCCGTTCCTGATGAGCCAGGGGTATTTCTGACGATTACAGAAGATGCCAGCAGTTATAAGGGGCTGAGTGAAAGCTGTGTTAATCAATATGGTCAGTCTGGCTCGGTGGATTACCCGTTCGTACTCATTCGCCTTGAAGTACAAAAAGATAATTCTGTTCTTATGACCCATGCACGGCCATTAAAGTTTTCACCTTCGTTTAATCTAGGGAATTATCCAAATGACGGGATTGAAGGATTAGCCCTAAGCCAAGATGGGCGATTGTATTTTGCTCTAGAAAGAGACGCACAAGATAGAGCGCGTATTTTTACCACTACTCTCAATCAAGATACTTGGCTGCACGATAGGTTTATTGTAGTTGAAGATAGCAAAGTGAAATTGCCGGCTTTTAAGCACGGTAATCATCCCATTAATGCCTTAGAATTATATGAGCGTGATGGACATGAATACTTGTTCGCCGCAGCTAGGAATGATGAAAAACTCTGGCTGATTGACGTTACGGGTCAACATGAAACGCTAATTATAAATCTCGGCTTTTATGCCTCAGTGAATGAGCCTGATGATATATGTTCCGCCTGGGAGCCAATGGATAACGCTTCGATTGAAGGGTTAACCATTATTGATGACACTTTGTGGATGGTGAACGACCCTTGGAAGAAAGTGTACTTAAATAATATTAGCTGTGAACAAAATCGCGCCAAATACGAAAAAATGGCGCCTTTGTTATTTGACTTACCCATTCAAGACGCGTGGTTTACCTTAGGGGGTAACGAGCGTTAAATGCTTTTTAAACGGCTGGCGAAGGTTTTTTTAAACTTGGCCAGTTTGGGCGCAACGACCATATTGCAATATTGATTTTGCGGATTATTGCTAAAATAATCTTGGTGATAATCCTCAGCTTGAAAGTAGTTGTTTAGCTCAGTGACTTCTGTTACCACAGGATCGGGCCAGATTTTCTCGTCGCTTATTTCTTGTATTATTTCCTCTGCGGCCGCTTTTTGATGCTCATCATGATAAAAAATGGCACTGCGATATTGAGTGCCCACATCATTGCCTTGTCGGTTTAATTGTGTGGGGTTATGTAGAGCAAAGAAAATTTCTAACACCTCTCTGTAGCTTAATTTGTCAGCATCAAAATTGACTCTAACTACTTCAGCGTGGCCAGTTTGACCACTACAAACCGATTCATAAGTTGGATCTTGAGTTTGGCCACCGGCATAGGCACTGACGGCTAGTTCGACGCCATCTACTGTGTTAAATGCTGATTCTAAACACCAAAAACAGCCGCCGCCTAAAGTAGCTTGTTGAATATTTGCCATGACTTATCTCACTTAAATTGGTAAACCTTTAATGTGGTTACGTTGTTCAGTGGGTTCAAGGCTGATGAGTAAACTATTTTTTCTTTGTAGACGTAACAACTTCTATTACACGGTCTCACCCGCAGAGGTAGGAATGACAATAAAGATATTTTATGACGGATTTTGTCCCCTGTGCACGGCTGAAATGAAAAAGCTAAAGGCATATGACACTGAGCAGTTTATTCAGTTTATTGATATCCAAATGACAAATTTTACCCAACAATATCCAGCCCTGAGCTGGGATGCCCTTAATGCGCGTATTCACGTGCAAAAAGAGAATGGAGAGTTAGTTACCGGCTTAGACGCAACTTACCTCGCTTGGGAAACAGTGGGCAAAGGATGGCTCTATAGCTGGTTGCGCTGGCCAGTTATACGCTGGTTTGCTGATGGGCTTTACGCATTCTTTGCGCGTAATCGCTACACTATTTCGTATTTACTCACAGGACAGAAACGGTGTACAACGTGCTTTGTACCATCGGAGAAAGATAAGAGTCGTCACCTATGACGGTTCAAGGCAATGCGCTGGTCATTGGTGTGTCAGGCGGGTTAGGTCGCGAAGTGTTTAGGCAGTTGCTAGCCACCGGTCAACATAAAACAGTGATTGGCGTGTCTCGTCACATTAAGCATAAGCCAGTAGCGGATATTTCAAAATTTATATCAGGTGCCAAGCTCGTAGAGCTCGATTATAGTAAAGAGCAGTTAGTCAAATCGTTTTGCCAAGAGCTTGAAAATACGGGGCAGTTTACCCGGGTGATATGTTGTAGCGGCGTATTGCATGGCTCAAGCGCCGACGGAGTGAAATTACACCCTGAGAAACGCTTAGAAGAACTTTCAGCAGATATGCTTAGCGCGTATTTTGACACCAATACTGTCATACCTGCACTTTGGCTGCGCTATTTGTTACCTTTGGTGCAAGGCCCGTTGTCGTCTGATGTTAGTTTTTTAAGCGCAAGAGTGGGCAGTATTGAAGATAACCGTTTGGGTGGTTGGTACGGTTATCGTGCGAGCAAAGCGGCGCTTAATATGCTGATTAAAACCGCACAAGTTGAATACCAAAGGCGCGCTAAAAACGTGACCTTGGTGTGTTATCACCCAGGCACAGTCGACACTGCGCTATCAAAACCTTTCCAGAATAATGTAAAACCAGAGAAGTTATTCACCTGTGAATTCAGTGTTAGTCGCCTACTCATGCAGCTAAACAAGGTTCAAGCGGAGAAAGGCCCATACTTTATAGATTGGGACGGCAAAGAGATCCCTTGGTAATCTTCTTGATTTACAACTTGTAAATATTTTGTACATGTCAGCTATTGTGCGAATACATCTGAGCGAAGACTTTTTAATTATCTGCTGTTAACATCCGTTTATTATTATAAAAATAGATAACAACAATAAAGGATGTCTTTATGGGCGCACCTCGCGAACAGTTTGGCTCTCGTTTAGGTTTTATACTCGCCGCTGCTGGTTCAGCTGTGGGTATCGGAAATATGGTTGGTTTTCCGGTTGCTGCAACAAAAAATGGTGGCGGTGCTTTCTTGCTGATGTATGCCATTTTCGTTGCCTTCGTTTGTTTACCCGTGATGTTAGCCGAAATGTCGGTTGGTCGAGCAAGTCGTAAGGATCCGCTCGGTGCTTATAATGACTTATCCGGTGGTCAACGCCATTGGAAAATAGCGGGCTGGTTGGCCACTATTACGCCTTTTATGATCGCCATTTTCTATCTGGTGCTTACCGTGTGGATTTTCGGCTACTTAGTGCAATGTATATTAGGTAACCTTGATGTGTTGGCTGACCCCAGTACATTTGGGATATTTATAAATGGTTACGAACTGTTTTACTACATGATAGGCGTACTGATCATCGTGTATATGATCTTACAAGGTGGGGTGAAACAGGGCATTGAAAAAGCCGCTAAACTGATGATGCCAACGCTCTTTGTCATGCTAATCGGCTTGGTTATTTTTGTACTTACTCTAGATAACGCATTTGAAGGGGTAAAATATTATCTTATCCCAGATTTTACCAAAATTGACGCTGCTGTAGTAAGCGCCGCCTTATCTCAAGCATTCTTTTCGTTATCTCTGGGTATGGGGATTATGCTGACGTATGGCTCATATCTCGACAAGCACGCTGACGTACCTGGCTCAGCCAAACTAGTAGGGTTGATGGACACCGCCGTTGCTTTTATTGCCGGTCTGTTAATTTTGCCTGCGGTGTTTTCATTCAATCCGAATACCAATACTGAAAGCCTAAGTGATTCATCTGTAGGGATGATTTTTACCTTCTTGCCTAAGATTTTCTTGGCTCTACAAGCCACTATTGGCTACACAGGCGCGAGTATTGTGGCGAGTTTGTTCTTTTTGTTGGTGTTTTTTGCTGCGATCACCTCTTTGGTGTCAATTTTTGAAGTACCCGTTTCCGCGTTAATGGAAGATAAAGGTTATAGCCGTAAGAAATCTTTGGCGATATTAGGAGGACTGCTGGTGGTGATGTCAATTGCGGCAGCGACGTCTTTTGGTATTTCTACTTTCTTTACAGAGTTTCTCAGTTACGCAGGCCAAACAAAGTCAGTATTTGATGTCATTATCGACGTATTCTACGATACGATTTTACCCTTTAACGGCCTTCTGGTGTGTTTGTTTGTTATTTATCGTTGGAAGAAGAGCAACCTGAACACTGAACTGGATTTAGGTTCGCCGAAGTTTGCCAACAGCTGGTTTGAGAGATATGTTAACTTTTCCTTAGGCACCTTCATTCCGGTTATTCTATTCTTGGTGTTTATTAATACGGTGGCGCTGAAGTATTTTGGGCAAGCTTTAATAGGCTAACTTACAGAGCCAAATACGCACTGTATTTGGCTATTTATACCAATTCCATTAAATAATTGGCCTCTCAGAATTCATCCAGCGGGTTTTGAACAAGACGTCGGTGTGCAGTAATGGTTGTTCCCTTTCAAATACCGAGAACGCAGTGCAAAACCCGCTGGGGAATTCCCTTCGGGCGAATTTTAAAAGGACTTACTCGGTGTTGCTCAAACTCGAAAGAGCACAGGTTAGTTTTTAATAAAGAGCTATCATTTAAGCGCCTTGATTAAGCCCTTTTAAATTTTCGCTGAGTGGTTAATTATTTAGTGGAATTGGTATTAAAGGCTGCAACATTCGTACATTTACGAATGTCATAGCATATCGTAAGGACTTGGGTATGCGAGAGACAGACTGAGCTTTCTCAAGGTGTACGCAGGATTAAGGTGTTTGCCTGGCTGCTCTTGCTCTTCAGCAGAAAACGTCGGCGGCGTTAAGTTAAGCTGCTTTGCCGCCCAACTATAATAGGCTTTTCGAGTGGGGTGTTCAGTTGACGATAACAGCAACGTTTCCCCCCACGCATCATTTAGTATTATCTTTTCAATTGCGTTTATAACATCCCGCTGGTGGACCAAATTAATTTTTTGACTGCCTGCAGCCAAACCTTGTTTGCCTGCTAAAAACTTGCCGGGATGTCGATCAGCGCCAACAAGCCCAGCGAGACGTAAAATACAGGCTGTTTGAGGAATATTGTGGCATATATATTTTTCTATAGCTTGGTGCGCGCGAGCTGACTCTGTGGCAGGGTTTAAGGGGCTCAGTTCGGTGATTTCCCCCTGGACACTACCGTACACCGCACTTGTGCTGATAAAGACGATTTTCGCTTTATGTTCAATGCTTGTACGCTGAATAAGTTCGCACATATTGCGAACAAACTCAGCGCTGGCTTGTGGGTTCTTCGCTAAATTTTTGCGCCCAGGCGGAATATTAATAATAACTAGATCGTTATCCAATAAGGTTACTTTATTAACATGTTCAGCGAGGGATTGGCCAAGCGTAAATGGCAGGGCATTAATACCGTCATTTCTGAGGCTGTTGAGCCGCTGTTCACTGCGAGAGGTGACTTTTACCTCAACAGAGGCGCCTTCGTTTTTTTCTCTGAATTCGTTGCTGCTTAATCGAGTGGCGAGGGGCTGGCCTAACCAGCCTCCACCAAAAATAGTTATTTTCATAGTTGGCTTAACAGAATAAGTGGACTTGATATAATTACATTGCGTAGTGTTTTACCTGAAGTACGTCCATGTTCGCAAGTTGCGGTACTTCATTTTGCAGTTTTTCTTCCAAACGATCTATGTTGGCTAAACTGGCGCAAAGTACTTCGGCTCGCGCTTCTAAGGCTTCACCTTGATGCTCGAACTTTTGTTCAATGTTTGCAGCAAAGGTTTCCATGCGTTGTTCAAAATCATCCACATCCCCGTCACTGAATATGAGTTCGCTGCCGATGGCGATCATTATTTGCCCTATAGAATGGGCGACAATGGTTTCTATGGCTTGCTCGAACTTTTGCTCAAAACCTCCACTTAAAAATTCGCCGTCTTCGAAATGAGCCGAGTTTAAGTTTATTGAGCCATCATCACTGTAAAAGCTGCGGTCAAGCTCACGTTTTAGCTCACCTAACTGCGCGCTAATGTCATCGACAACCGAATTGTTTTCTCCCAGTAGCTGAGTAAAGGTTTCATGCAAAGCATAACGTGCCAATTCAATTGCGTCAGAAGCGATATTAGCAGCCATAGGGACTACTGAGTGGATACTGTTATAGAACTCGTCTAGGCGTGCTTGTTGGTTAACGTTAAGTTGTGTTTTTGTGCCGTTTACCCAAAGCTGTTTACTTTGATTGATAACAATTTTGTCATCTTGTGTAGTGGTTAGCGTCAACACTTGGTCTTCTAGCTGCATGACACCATCAAATTCCACATCACACTGTTGTTCGGCGGAGACAGCCATGCTGCTAAAGAGTAGGGCGGTACAAAATATAAGTTTATGCATAACCTTTTTCCTTTTAAGTTCAATTTTGTTTTGTCATCTGACGAGATGAATCGTTCTTTTATAGGATAGAGCAAAGCCTAGGCCAAGATTAAAAAATCTATAAATACAATGAGTTATGATTTTTGTAGGGAGCGTACTTTGCTTTTTAGTACGCTTATTTAGCAAAAAAGCTAATAGTTAGGCATTTTCACCAGCCTATGTTTTCTGGATTAATTTGGTATATAATTCCGCCACTATTTTTGTGGGCTTTTAGATTGATTTTTTGATGTTGAGGAAGAGTAATGGGTAATTGGACTGATGCAATCTTGTTTGGTTTTGGTTTAGTGGCGTTTGTATTGGGTGTTACCAGTATTATCATGGGTTTTATTGCTCAACCTGTACAACAGGAAGATGTAATGAAATCCCGTGTTGAGTACGGCTTTTTCGGTGTCTCTGGTGTAGTGTTATTCTTGTTATTCGTATACGCATTGACCGTAGGCTAACTGTCAACAGTCAAAGGTATACTTTCGATTATGATAGCTACCTAGGATTAGTGAGGCCTGTCACTGATACGTTGATAGGCCCGCAATCCGAAAACTGGCAACATGGCCAGTGCATGATCAAATATGTCCCCCTGAATCCCTTCGTAAGCGATCCAATCTTTGTTGGCACTAAAGCAGTAGATTTCTAACGGTAATCCCAACTCAGTAGGTGGTAATTGCCTTACCATTAGGGTCATATCTTGGTTAACACTGGGATGATGACGCAAGTAAGAAACTAAATAAGCGCGTAATGTACCTATATTTGTTAAACGCCGACTATTTAGCAAATCTTGAATATCGATCTTCTGCTCAAGATGATAAGCATCTAATTCTGCACGCTTCTTTTCTATATACTGATTTATAAAACGAATTTTTCGAAAGTCGTCGAGCATTTCTTGATCGCAGAACCTAATGCTGTTTACATCAATGTATATTGAGCGTTTAATGCGTCGCCCCGCAGACTCAGACATGCCGCGCCAGTTTTTCATGGAGTCGCTTATCAAGCTGTATGTTGGCACGGTGGAAATGGTTTTATCCCAGTTTTGTACTTTCACTGTCGTTAAACCAACCTGAAGTACCGTGCCATCGGCACCATATCTAGGCAGCTCTACCCAGTCTCCCGTATTCACCATGCGATTAGCGGCAATCTGAATACCCGCGACAAAACCAAGAATTGTATCTTTGAATAACAATAAAAGAATCGCAGTGACTGCGCCCAACCCAGAGAGTAAAAGCAGCGGCGATTTATCGAGTAAATTCGAGATGATAAGCAGACCTGCCACTATTACAACGAACAGTTTACCTACTTGAATAAAACCGGTAACAGGTGCACGTTTAGCCAGCTCTGATGCGTTATATATGTCTTCAACTGTGTTGAGCAGGGCGCTACTCGCAGCAACCGCAGCCACTAGCATATAAATGATGGCGATTTTTTGTAGCGCGGCGTACAGGATAGGATCTTCGACTAACATATTGCTACATAGATAAATCACCATGGCAGGCACAATATGACCAATACGTCTGAACACACCATGCTCATGCAGTTCGTCGTCTATGGTGTTTTTACTATTGAAAATCAGCCGCGTTAAACGGCCTGTTAACAGTACGCGAACTAAACGGAAACTGAGCCAGGCTAAACACAGTAATAGTGTTACCGCAGTAATCGCAAAAATAGCACCATCGTTACTTACAGCGAGCCCAAGGTGCTGATAACCTTGAATAATATACCCACTTAATTGAGCGCTTTTTTCCACTTATTTACCTCCAGATAACTGCTTTATTTGCAGGTCTTTGTTTGCCCATTGCGAGTTTAACCAGCTTTGAAAATCCGTTTTAAACCCTTCATCATTAAAATAGTCACCGATGATGTCAGGTTGCACTGGGGTGACGTTTGCACGAAGAATGACTCTACCTAAACGCCCCGCGAGCATATCAAGCATGGGCTTGTTGGCATTGTCAGGATACATCAAGGTAACATCTAAAATGCCTGTAAAAAGCTCGCCCATTGCAGCAAGCGTAAACGCGATGCCACCGGCTTTTGGCGGCAGTAAATGGCTGAATGGGCTGTTACGTAATTGATGCTTTTGCGGGGTAAAACGGCTTCCTTCTACGAAATTAATCACAGTAGTGGGGCAGGTTCTAAACTTTTCACATGACCGCTTAGTAGTTTGTATATCTTTACCTTTTAAGTGTGGGTTTTTCTCGATAAATTCACGGCTATATCTTTGCATAAACGGCATATCTAAGGCCCATGCCCCAAGACCAACAAAGGGTAACCAAATCAGTTCCTTCTTAAGAAAAAACTTAGGTGCAGGAATTTTGTCTGCCGCGAAATCGACCAGTAAAATGATATCTAGCCAACTCAAGTGGTTTGGCATCATGAGATACCAATGCTTTTTACTCAATTCACCGTCAATTTGAATATCAAACTCTACGGGGTTAAAAAGTCGAATAAGACGTACGCTGATCACACCAAAGGCACAAAGCATAAAATCTAACATTGGATTTAACGCACGGGAAATAGGGGGAAATGGTAGTAGAAACTTAAGTAATCCTAAGCAAATAATAAGAATGGCCCAGAAAGACAAATTAATGAGCTGAAGGCTAAGATGAAGCGGAAATACAAGCAGCCCGCGCATTACAGATAACATCTTTACCGCTCCATCGACAATTGTTCAATTTTGTTGTCCTTTTCAGTCCAAATACCGTTTAGCCAGCGTTGGAACAACACTCGTTGGGCTGAGTTTTCAAAGTAATCTTTCGCGAATGCGTCGCTTTGCAATAAGTCGCTGATAGGCGTAACTGAAACATGAACCTTGATCGTTTTCACCTTCCCGCACACAAAGTCCCAATAACTGGGGCTACCTTGAGGATAATAAATCGTCACGTCTAATAATTTGTGAAGTTGGTCTCCCATGGCACTTAATACAAAAGCCATACCGCCAGCTTTAGGTTTTAATAAATGCTGGAACGAGGGGGATTGGCGTCGGTATTTTTCTGTCGTAAAACGGGTGCCTTCGACAAAGTTCATAATACTGACAGGTTTAGTCTGAAACTTTTCACAGGCTTTTTGTGTGGTTTCTAAATCCTTACCTTTGAGGTGCGGATTTTTGGCTAAAAAGGACTTGGTGTAGCGACGCATAAAGGGAAAGTCGAGCGCCCACCAAGCAATGCCTAAAAATGGCACCCAGATTAACTCTCGTTTTAGAAAAAATTTCAAAAATGGAATTTTACGATTAAACACGCGTTGAAGAATGAGTATATCCACCCACGATTGATGGTTTGCGATGACCAAGTACCAATCATCTCTCGTTAAGGTCTCAACACCAGTGACTTCTACTTTGGTGCGGCTGAATATGTGTTGGTTAAAATTGTTGACGCTGATCCATGATGTTGCGCAGCCGTCCAATAAATAAGAAAGCCCAGTTCGCCAAATTTTTATCGGGATCAATTTAAGAAAAGACAGTATTACAATGGGGATAACCCAAAATACCGTATTAATAAAATACAAAATAACCGATAGTACACCCATCAAATTGCCAAACAACAACGCCACTACCTTCACTCCAACCCAAAGCAATAACTAACAAAGGGGGTAGTGTAAACTAAAGTCGAAGCAAGCGAATAGTGAAGTATCGCGTTTTTACGTATTTTGTACCTTAAGTTAGCTTAAATGCCGACTTTATCCTTGTTATTTACGTTATCCCACGCTCTGTTTTTTGAGAAGTGGCCGCCCAAAAACACCATCTGATCACTAAGTATGCGCCGGTTCATTAGGTAAAAGCGCTCATAAATATTAGGTGTAAAGGGAACGGCAATTAATGAAAGCCCCGCTTCTTCTGGGGTGCGATTTGCTTTAAAACAATTGCAGCGATTACACGCAGATGCGCAGTTGGTCCAAATATCGCGAC
The DNA here is from genome assembly GCF_009906955.1 of Paraglaciecola mesophila. GTDB lineage: Bacteria > Pseudomonadota > Gammaproteobacteria > Enterobacterales > Alteromonadaceae > Paraglaciecola > Paraglaciecola mesophila_A. The sequence goes on along the minus strand of NZ_CP047656.1, from coordinate 2,758,102 downwards.
CGCCCCTCGAGCGCGGGATAATATGATCTCGGGTTAACTCAGGTAGACGGAATTTTTGCCCGCAATACATACACAGGTAATTATCACGGCGAAACAAGTAACGGTTATTCAACGGAACTTTGCCAGAAGGTGGAGTGACTTTTCCATCACAGCCAATGATTGAAGACAAAGTTAAGCGGCTCTGTAAACCTTGATTATTCCAACCACCGCGTAAAACATGCTTACTTTCACCTAGCTCAAATAGAACACGATCTTGAGAATAGTATTTGGCAGCTTCTTCTATGGTGATCCAAGCCTGAGGTAAGCCAGACTTGTTTAATCTTAATACCAACATACACTTGCCTCTTTATGGGGGACAAAATAGGTTTGCCCACCATGCATACACTGTCTATTTCTCACGTTGGGCAAATCATTCTACTATCCTACTGTGTACTTATTTTGACCAACTGTCATTAAATACTGATTGTGGTCGGAATTTTTAATTACCTGATAAGTATTTTTTGTCAGCCGTAGTAACGATTTTTATGGGATCCCTGCTTTTGTCTGCCATTTTCCCTGTTCGTCTAAGCTGTAAAGAAGACGTAGGTGGGGCAAGGGGGCTAGGCGCAAATAATCCACCTGTGTTATGTGCACTATTAGCAGAGTAAAGTTTTCATCTGGTTGAGCATGACTGTAATTGGGTCCATAGCTTTCACGTAATGCGTCACTTAAGTTTTGCCAATGCGCAAGCCGCAGTTGCTGCTTGGAGCGAGATGTGGGCTGCTCCATAGCCGCATCAAGATGCCCAATACACTCTATCTGGCCTTTAATGCGAAACTGCTCTCGGGTTTCACTAAAGTACCAACAAGTTTCAACCTGGTTATTGCTTTCAAGTTGAGCAATTTTTTCACTTCGCTTATCTGTATGCAGATACAACTGGTTTTTATCTTGATCGAATCCCCTAAATACCAGCGTTCGACAATGAGGATGACCGTGTATATCGACAGTGGCGAGCTGTAAAAAACGACTGCTTGGGATATCCCTATGAACAGATAAGGCGCGGTGAATGGTTTCTTGCCAAGACAAATGCTGCTGCATAAGTACTCCTACTATATAGAATAAGATAATTTCGACATTTTCATTACCGTAGACCTTAACATATCTAAGTGTCAGGCATTCCGTGAAGACTACTATCGCTATGGGCTTTAACGTAAGTGACTAAACGTTGGCAGCATATCTTGAGACTCCAAATGGACGAGGCGTATCAATATATTTTGAACAGTCGTTCACTTTAAACTTGAACGATCGTTCAGTTGGATGTATATTGCCCGTACTGACTTAATTAAGTCCCGAAATTAACCTCAATAGCTGGAGATAATACGATGACAGATTTTACCCTTCACACAGTAGAAACAGCGCCTGAAAAAAGTAAACCTATTTTGGAGCAGTCACAAAAAACAAATGGCATGCTTCCTAACTTACATGCCGTCATGGCTGAAGCCCCTGGCTTGCTCGAAGGTTATCAAGTACTTCATAAGTTGTTTATGGACTCATCATTCGACGCAGAAGAGCTGACCGTGGTATGGCAGACGATCAATGTTGAGCACAACTGTACCTATTGTGTGCCTGCACATACGGCTATTGCCCACTCGATGAAGGTTTCTGCCGATCTCATTGAGGCGCTGCGCAATAAAGACGCGATGCCAACAGAAAAACTGCAAGTACTACACGAAACGACCTTGGCTATGGTGCGCGAGCGGGGCATCGTATCTGACGATGTAATACAAAAATTCTATGCAGCAGGTTATGGGCAAAGACAGCTACTAGAAATTATTCTATGCCTATCGCAAAAAGTGATGAGCAACTACACCAACCATGTTGCAGAAACACCACTTGATGAACCATTTAAAAAGTTTGCTTGGAAGTAAATAGAAGCTTTACTCCCTACTATAAACGAGACCGCTAGATTAGCGGTCTCTTTGTATCTGGTGTACTCAAGGTTTGTGCGTTTGCGCTGTGGTGTTATAATTCGCGGCTTATTTGTGTTCTCGCTTATTTCTGTGGGCGAATTGATCATTACCTGTGTTTGGTGTTGGTTAAAAAAATATTAACTATTTATGAAAGGCTTTCAGTGAATACTCCCTCTGCTCCCCTCAATCGCACTATCTCTGTCGCACCAATGCTGGATTGGACTGATAAGCATTGCCGTTATTTTTTGCGTCAAATTTCCAAGCACGCTTTGTTATATACGGAGATGGTGACGACCGGGGCAATTATTTTCGGTAAAGGTGATTATTTAGCATTTAATGAAGCAGAGCATCCGGTAGCCTTGCAACTTGGCGGTTCAGACCCTGCGGATATGGCGCGCTGTGCTGTGCTGGCCCAAGAGCGTGGCTATGACGAAGTGAACATTAACGTTGGTTGCCCATCTGATAGGGTGCAAAACGGTCGTTTTGGTGCTTGTTTGATGGCAGAGCCAAAGACCGTCGCTGACTGTATTCATGCTATGCAAAAAGAAGTCGATATTCCGGTTACGGTTAAATCCCGCATCGGTATTGATGACATGGATGAGTATAAGGATTTAACCGATTTTATTCAGGTTGTTGCGGATGCTGGTTGCAAAATATTTACAGTTCATGCTCGTAAAGCTTGGCTTAAAGGGCTAAGCCCGAAAGAAAATCGCGATATTCCGCCTTTAATGTATGACCGAGTCTACGCGCTAAAAGAAGAGTTTCCACATCTTAATTTAAGCATCAACGGCGGGGTTAAAACGCTTGATGATGCAGCTTTACATCTAGACAAACTCGATGGCGTTATGATTGGCCGCGAAGTATATAGCAATCCGTATATTTTGGCCGATGTAGATAAACGCTTCTATCAAGACCAAGCCCCAGTTCCTAGCAGGGAAGAAATCGTGCAGACCATGCTACCTTATGTAGAAAAGCAGATGACAAGTGGAGCGCGAGCATGGAATATTGCCCGGCATATGCTGGGGTTATTTCAAGGCCAGCCTGGCGGGCGCGTGTGGCGCCGCTATTTAAGCCAGCATGGAACAGGTCAAAGCAAAAACGGTTTGCAAGTAGGACCAGAGTTATTGGTCAACGCATTAGCCGCTGTTAACGAAGCTCGTGCTACAGCAAAAGCCTATCAAGACAGCAGGGTTAGTTAATTTAACCACCTAAGTGGTGGTTTTTGCTAACCTGTTGTTTTTTTAACCCAGCTTTAATTTTGTTATCAGGTGAGGTATAAAATATATTTTAGCAAAATCAATGGCTTAAAATATATTTTATACTTGGCACAACTCTCGCAATATTTCACTCGACTTAACAATAACGCTTATAGACTTAAGCGAAATACCATTAAACGAGAGGAAATATCATGTTTACTAAAACAACTATCGCAGCAATCGCTCTATCATCAACTTTTGCTTTTAGCTCACACGTATCAGCAGCAGAAGTAAACCTTGAACAGTTTGTCAGTGGCATGATGGTGAAAACCATTGAAAGCACAAAAAGTGAACTTCAATACGGTATCCAGGAAGCAGTGTTAACGGCAAGCAATATGTTTAGTATCGATAGTGACGCCCCTGTTATTGCGAGTAAGATTACGATTACCGAATTAAATACGGAAGAAGATAAAGACCAAGCAGAATAAGGAGTTGAGTATGTTTGACCATAACACTCTGATTACGCTTTTGTTTGCACCGGTGGTCGCTTATATAGCGGGTGCAGTTTTGTTTTCCATAATCACTTCGTTACAGGAAAGCATTTCTACCTCTTCTGGCCCGACAGGCTCACACATAAACAGCGGTCACTCTGTGTAGTATTGACCGCTGTTTGTATTATTGAGATTTTGCTAATTGCGGCATCAACTGTGTGATCTTCTCCCATCCCCATTTTTTAATTTGATCCATCTTGATCCATTTGTGAAGCAGCTCCGACACCCAAGATAGCCCGATGTACATGATTAGAACAATGCATAATCGTTTTGGCCACCCACTTGGAAATACAATCTGCACAATGGGCTCAATAACGAAATAAAGTGGCATATGGCCGATAAACACAATGATTGTATTGCGCGAAAAAAATCGAACAATTCGCCCTGCCGAAATTCGAGAGAATACAGCAATACTGAATAATGTATTTGCGATATAAACAAGCGATACGAAGGACGATGTTACTAAAGCATTTATAAAAGGTGAGCTTAGCTCAATGCTCTTAAAGGGAAATCTATTGGATACCTCAAGCATATTTAATGTGACGGCCCAAATCACTAAAAACGTCCCCCAAGTAAAACCACGTAAAATTAGCCCTTGGGAGTTTTCACTATCTTTTCGTTGACACATATACATACCGAGTAAAAATAAAGTCAACCAATTTGGAAGTGACATATAGGCGATGAAGATAGAGTTGGCGTTGATAAAATAACAACGAAATACGATCTCAAAAATCAAACTACTAAACAGGATTATTGGTGTGATTTTCACACGATGAAAGAAAAGTACCCACAGTAAAATAATGTGAAAATAGGTGCCTATAAACCAAGTTGTTGGGTTTGCAGGAAAGAAATTAAATACTACATTAACCCCTAGAAAGAGGGGAGCGTAATTACTCTCTGCTAAATCTTGAATCGCAAATAAACTAATGAAACTGATGAGCAAAGCGATAATGGCTCCCCAAAAAAACATTGGGAAAAGCCTGTTATAGCTTACCTCATATCTTGCATCATTTATTTTTCCTAGACCCCAACCCATGATAAAAACAAACATCGCAACCCCAAGTTGCTTGGGATAAACGGGTTGTGTGAACTGATTAAATGGGTCGCCAAAGAAATGCCCAAACACAATGAGAAACATCCCCACCGCTTTCATCCAGTCGACAAAATCACAACGTACTTTGTTCATGAGCAATCACACCTCGGGTTGGGAGGTTAGAACAGCATCGCTTAGCTTATGCTCGGGTGTTATCGCGGGCGCAATTGGCTCAAAGCTTTTGACAAACCTGGCGGGGTTACCGGCAACAACTATGTTTGCTTTCACGTTCGTGTTGACCACCGCTCCTGCGGCCACCAAAGAGCCCTTACCGATACTTGCGAGTATTATTGCGCCTTCTCCTATCCATACGTTTTCAGCTATATCAATTCGCTTTATATTTTCTGAAGAAAACGCCATCCATTCGCCACTTTCGTCGTTACGCGTGTGCTGAGTATTTCCGCTGAGCAGGCTCGAATGGCTACCAATAAGACTGTTTTTACCTAAGTGGGCTGAACCTATTGAACAATAAATACCAGTATAAACGTTGTCTTCAACTACAGTACTACGATGAGCAAAGATAGTTCCAAATCCTATATACGCATTGAGGGAGCATTTTTCTAAGGTCAGTGAATAAAAAGCCCTGCGTAAAAACACACCTGGCAGTCCAGGAAAGATTGAAACAGTGTGAGTCCAAAATGAAAATATAGCTTCAGAGTGTGATGTGAGCCGAACTTCTAGCCAACAGGTGATAGCCATAGGTAATACCAATAGCTGGCAAAAGCGGTTTATGATTAATTTAATAGTGCTGCGCATAGTCAATATCCTTGTTGAGTCGTAAATTGGCCGGGGCGGGGCTGTTTTACGATCGTTTCCGCATTCTTTTGAAACGTGCGTTATGAGTATAGTTGTCAATCAAGGTTATTTTTCTGGGGATTTTATATGCTTGTAATCGATCGGAGCAGTGTTGTCTTAATCTTGTCTTGAACTCAGTTAATGTTTCGTCGGTGTCTAATTTGATTTCAATCGCGACAATCATGCCAGTGATGGCGTGTGGCAGTGAATATACAGCAGCGTCTTCTACACCAGCCATTTCGAGGACCACACTTTCGACCTCAGCTGGATAGACTTTTTCTCCGCCCACGTTAATAATTTCGCTTTGCCTACCGAGTATTTTTATCCACTCACCATCCTGTTCAACTTGATCGCCGGTATCCAAAAAACCTTCTTCATCAAAGGGCGACGGGGCATTTAAGTAACCTAGCATGGCCGATTCAGATTTTATCCATAGCCGACCTTCGATAATTTTAGTTTCAAATTCAGCGCCGCCTACTTTTACCCAGAGCGACTTCGAATCTCTGGATTTAGAGCGCAGAATACCTACTTCAGATAAGCCATAAGTTTGTAAAAGCTTGGTTTCTGGAAACCGAGCGGTTATTGCCGCTAACGTGCTGTCGGGCATAGTCTCCGTGCCATAGGTAATCAACTTTAGAGAGCTAAGGTCAGCATCGTCAGCTGCCCCGGAGAGCAATAGCAAATTTATAAAGGTAGGGGAAGTAGGCAAGACTTCGACTTGGTGAGTATCGATAGCTTCACATACGGACTCTGGTGTACGTTTTGCTGGCACCACAGCGGTTCCGCCATTTGCCAAGGTATAAAGTAAAGTATTCACACCACCTATATGATCAAATTGCAAAAAAGCCAGCGTGCGCATCATTTTTCGCGGTACAGTAAACTTATGTAAAAGTTGCGATAAATCATGAAATATTGCTTTGCTTTTGCCCGTTGAGCCTGAGGAAAACAACACCAAACCTGGTTGATTTCTCTTATGCAATACTTTGTAGAGTTCATGGTCTGGTTGATTATTTGTTCGTACTAAGGAAACAGGGCCATCGCCGAGTATAATATCGTATTGATTTTGGGCTATGTCACAAAAGGTATCAAAATGCGCTTTTGAGTCATTTGAAAGCGGGACAATAATATTGCGATTATGGGTTAAAGCGAGAAACAAGGAAATACTATCGGCACTGTAATCTGACTTAATACTAACGACTTCACCTTGTTGAATTTTTTCTGTTTTTATCCATTCAAGCCAATCATGATATTTTGTTAATAATTGTCCATATGTGATGACGTTTCTGCCTACTGCGACCGCCTCTTGGTCTTTTAGCGCTGCCATTTTGTCCAATAAAAATTGTACCGTCATGATATCCCTCCTAGATAAATGATTTGACCGGTGATCATATTGCTTTCGGGCTTAACGAAAAAATCAATCAAATTGAGCACATCCTCTGGTTGCGCCATTTTGGGTATTGCTTGTTGTTTGACTAGGCGTGCTATTTTTTCCTCACCCACCCCTCGTATTAGGTCTGTGGCTATTGGCGATGGGCCAATCGCATTGCACGTTATACCAAAGCTGCTGAGTTCTTTTGCGAGTACACGCGTTAGTGACTCAACCGCACTTTTGGACGCGGCGTAAGCCGCTTCTCCCTCTAAGTTCATCGGCACAGCAACTGTACTCATATTGATGATGCGAGGGTTTCTTGACTTTCTTAGTAAGCTGATTGCTTTTTGGCAACACATAAAAGTGCCCGCATAGTTTACGTCTATGGTTTCACGCATATTCTTAAAAGGGGTTAGCGCGAAGGCGTTCATGCGTGCAACCCCAGCGTTATTAATCAATACATCTATGTATTTAAATGATTTTCTTACTTTAATAAATAGATCGTTAACTTGCTCTTCGTTTGAAACATCTGCTTCAAAGTGATGGTAATTTTCATGTGAAAAAGAGCTCTTTCCGCGAGAGCAGCCAAGCACGGTATCGCCTTGCGCTAATAAATGCTCGACCATGGACAACCCAAGTCCACGGCTCGCCCCAGTAACAAGTATGTGGCGCATCGGGTTACTCTCCTTTTAAAAGTGAGTCTATATGCGCTACAAGCGTGCTGACATTTTTAAATGGACTGTTTGCCGCTGACATGGCTCGCTCATCGCTTAGGGATACATGAATTTCTTGGTCTTGCAGCATATCTTCGATGTCAATAAGAAGAGCCACTAGGCCCATGGAGTCTAGATGTCCTTGTTTGCCAAAAAGAGGGGTGTCAGATGCGATAGGGACTTGCGCGTCGTCTTCGCGAGACTGATTTGTCAATTCGAGCGCTGCAAAAACAAGTGATCGGATTTCGTCGTGGGTCATGTGCTTATTCCTTAGCGTAATAAAACCATCGAACATAACTGCTCATTTTATGAGCTGATTGCTCCATCATACGCTCAAAAAATGACCGCCTGCAAATTCTAAATGTGTTTTTTAAAAATAATTTTTGCTAGCTCCTTCGTCATTTTAGCCACTAAGTTGGTCAAATTCGCTACTAATTCTTAAGTGAGCTGCTGCACATAGAAGTGATGTTCGTGGATAACTTAATTATTTCAGCCACTTAGCCTTTTCTTTCTAAGTGGCATAACACTTGTAATGTATCCACTTAGAGAGAGAAATCATTTGTTGGTTGCACGAAACGTACAGCCAATAAACCTAACCAAGTGGAGATTTATTATGGGTTTATTTACAAGAATGTCAGATATCGTGCAATCAAATATCAATGCATTGCTGGATAAGGCTGAAGATCCTGAGAAGATGATTAAGCATCTAATTTTAGAAATGCAGGACACATTAGTTGAGGTACGTTCAGTGGCTGCCACTGTATTAGCGGATAAAAAACAAATTGAACGTCGCATCCACAAATTAGAAATCGAAAGTACGAATTGGCAAAACAAAGCACAAATTGCCTTGCAAAAAGACAGGGAAGACTTAGCAAGAGCTGCGCTTGGCGAAAAACAGCGAGTTGCTCAGGCTTTAGACGGGCTATACGAGCAGCTAAATGAAGCGCAAGAGGCTATCGGCAAATTGCAAAATGATAGCAGTCAGTTAAACGATAAGTTGCTCGAAGCCAAAGCAAAGCAAAAAACACTAATGATCAAGCAACGTACGCAAAGTACTCGCTTGAAGTTAAGAAGTTCGGATGCTTACAACAAAGTGGACACTGCGATTGTAAAATTTGATCAATACGAGCGCCGCATCGATGACTTAGAAGCGCAAGTTGACGCGTTCGATTTGGTCAGTGAAACAAAAAGCCTCAGTGCGCAGTTCGATGAATTAGAAGCGAACGACGAAATTGAAAAACAACTTACCGAGCTAAGAAAAAAAGTAGCTTAAGCGCTGGGAATTCTTCGAGTCGCTAGAAGTATTGCAAGAAGGGGAGCTGCGACGGACTGTTGCTTACCGTATATTAGGAGAATGAAATGAGAAATTATATTGATTTGAATAGGCTTCATCGGGATAGTGTGCACGCAAAAATATCAGGTGTTTGTGCTGGGCTTGCGAAGCATTGGCATCAACCGCGCTGGGCAATACGCGTTGCAGCAATCGCTAGCTTATTACTTTTACCGGTACCTACAGCTGTGGCCTATGGTATGGCAGTGATACTATTACCGACACGCCCATGAATGTACTTAAAAATCTAGCACTAGCGGTTCTCATTGGGATATTAATTACCTACAGCTTAGGTTATGCCGCTTCTGATCTACTCGATATTCGTCTTCAATTAGACAGTGATTTTGTTGAGCCGGTGACGTCTTTAGCGCTTCTGGTGATAGTCGGTGTCGTATTGGTGATGATTGGCTTTGCTGTTGCACTAAGTCTTGTGGCGGCCATTGGATTTACCGTATTTGCGGTATTAGGGGCCTTAGTGTTCGCTGGCCTAAGTAGCATTTGGCCCGTAATACTTGGAGCGATTATTATAATATGGGCACTTAAAGACAAAAAAAGACAGTGACGGATACTCGTAATTGTAACAGCAAACTATTTTTATAAGTGAAGCACATGGACGTCCATCTATTGGAATGGGTAGCATCTTGCACGGATTTACTGAATAATTCTGTTTTGGTCTATTAAGATGGAATTGTAGATGCTACTTACTGCACGCGCTTTTATTGCCACCACATTGATATTGATCTCGAATATTGCCCTTGCTGAATTGCACATTACGCAGGCGAAAATTCGCTTATTGCCGCCTAGTGTTCCCAATACATCAGCTTATTTTACAATCGAGAATAATGGTGAGAACGACGTTACCCTAATTGGAGGCAAAGCGGATATCGCCAATAAAGTGGAGTTGCACAATCACATAATGAGTGGCGACGTTATGCGAATGGAACAGCAAAGCGCTGTTATTATTCCTGCCGGTAAAACTATTACGTTTGCGCCAGGTGGCTTGCACATGATGATCTTCGGCTTGAAACAGCCTTTGAAAAAAGAGCAAATAGTGTCTTTAGCATTAATGACAAAAGACGGCCAACAGATCAAATTCGATGCCCACGTCGTATCACCTAATCAACATCGTCATCACTAGGAGGTGAACATGCAAAAATATTTAACCCCCAAATGGTTGCTAAGTGCAGCAGCAATTTTATTTATCATTTTCTGGCTGATCGCTATTTATTGGAGTTTCGAGCCGGCCACGTTTAACCCTAAGCAGACAGCTCAAGATTACGCTGCGCAGCACAACGAAAAACTTGTACCTGGCTACACATTGACTACTAGCTTAATTACCGTAACTGAAACCTTGTTAAATAAATCCGGTGGTTACTTATCAAATGATGTCATGCCTCCAGGATTGTTCATGGATAACATGCCAAGTTGGGAATTCGGTGCATTAGAAATGTCCCGTGATTTGGCGTTATCAATGCGTAAAGATATTAGTCGCTCTCAGTCGCAGTCCAGTGAAAATCCGTTTTTGACTGATGCCCAACCAAAACTCAATATCGATCACCGCAGTTGGTTATTGCCGTCAGCGGAATCTCAGTATCAAGATGCGATTGACAAGCTCTATCAGTACCGAACGAGCCTATCGACTAGTCGTCAAGGTAGTGCACAATTTTACGCTCGCGCTGATAATTTGCGTGACTGGGTCAAACAGGTAGAAAAAAGGCTCGGCAACTTATCTCAAAAGTTAAGTGTCAGTGTGGGCCAAGACAGACTCGATACCAGCTTTGCGGGTGACAATAGCGCTGGAAGTATTCCTGCAGAGGAATTGCGTGAACAAACCAGTTGGTTTCAGTTGGATAACAATTTTTACGAAGCTCGCGGCGCTAGCTGGGCTTTGATTCATTTTCTAAAGGCGGTTGAAGTTGACTTCGCTGATGTTCTAGATAAAAAGAACGCTCGCGTTAGCGTTCAGCAGATCATCCGTGAGCTCGAATCGACCCAAGAATCAATTTTCAGCCCAATGATTTTGAATGGCAGTGGCTTCGGTATGCTAGCCAACCACTCTTTGGTCATGGCGAACTATATTTCCCGAGCAAATGCTGCTCTAATTGAACTTTCTGAACTGTTAAATCAAGGATAACGCATGAACAAATCACTCTGTGCTGGTGCATTGGTATTGGCTCTTTCTAGCTTTTCTAGCCAAGCAGACACCCTTTTAGGCGTATATGCGGGAGCGCAAGCATGGGATATGGAAACCACTGGTGGGTTTTCAGACGACAACAGTAATGTAGACTTTAACTTTGAAGATGAAACCAAAGGTAGCTTTTACGTTGCGTTAGAACACCCAGTGCCTTTGTTGCCAAACATAAAGCTACAGCGCACAGGTTTAGATACCAACGGGCAGACTCTGCTGTCTTCGAGTATGACCTATGGTGGAGAGTTATTCTCAGCTAATACCTCTGTTAACACTAACCTTGATTTGGTGAGTACTGATTACATAGTTTATTACGAATTGTTTGATAACGATTTGGTCAGCTTTGATTTAGGTGTGAATGCCAAGCACCTCGACGGGGACATTTACCTTGAAGCGCAAAATGATGCAACGCAAAATGCAGCCCAGGATTTTTCTGGGTTTGTACCTATGTTGTACTCTCGCGTTGCTGTAGGGGTTCCTTTTACTGGTCTTGGAGCTTACCTTGAAGGAAGCTTTTTGGCGTTCGATGATAACACCATCTCAGACTACCAGGCTGCCGTCACGTATGGATTACTCGACAACATAGCCATTGACGCTACATTGCAGTTGGGCTATCGCCAATTGAAGATGGAATTAGATGATTTAGACGGCATCTATACTGACTTCGAATTTAGCGGCGCATTCGTCGGTGTTGAAGTGCATTTCTAATCTGGCAGGGCTGTAGTGAATAGTTGACTTTTCGCTCAGTCCATTAAGTAATAAAAAATTAGTATTTATTCTTTCCTGTTATGAAGATAGATCGCTAACCTAGTGCCATAGCATTCGAGGTTAGCGATATTATGTCATTAAATACACAGCAAAATTTAGGTTCCACAACCGCTCTAAGCGACACTCAGTGGGCACAGCTTAATCAGTTGACGCCATCACTTACGCCTGCGCAATTGGGCTGGTTAAGTGGTTATTTAGCAGGGTTAGCTCAAACTCAGACTGGAGTTCCCACCGCCCATACGTCTCCGATGGTAGGAGATTCAGCCAGTCCTGAGAAATTCATCACCATATTATATGGTTCTCAAACGGGTAATGCGAAAGCATTGGCGCAAGGTTACAAAGCCAAGATGGATGCGGCTGGTATTTCTGCCAAGTTAGTCAACATGGCTGATTACAAAGTTAAGCAACTGAAGAATGAAAGTCATGTAGTCGTTATTGTCAGTACCCACGGTGAAGGGGACGCACCTGATGATGCCGTTGAATTACATGATTTTCTATCAAGTAAGAAAGCCCCTAAGCTTCCTAATTTAAGCTTTTCTGTGTTAGGCCTAGGTGATAGCAGTTACGAATTTTTCTGCCAGACAGCGAAAGATTTCGATAAGAAACTCGAAGAGCTAGGCGCAACCCGTATTGTTGATCGTGCTGATTGCGATGTTGATTATGATGATGCCGCCGATACCTGGTCTCAAAAAGTCTTAGACAAGGTTCAAGACGAGCTTAAAGCGAAAAGCAATTCGCATGTGGTCTCTATGCCTCACGTGGGCAAACCGAGTTTGTCAGTCGCTGCAGCGCAGTATTCTAAAAAGAATCCTTATACAGCAAGTCTATTGGACAGCCAGAAAATCACTGGCCGTGACTCAGTGAAAGATATTAGACACATTGAAATTTCACTTGAAGACTCAAGCATCCAATATCGTCCTGGGGATGCGCTTGGCGTTTGGTTTAAAAATGATCCCGTTATGGTAGACGAGTTGCTCGCCTTGCTTGAACTTGATGGCTCAGCACAGGTGACTATTAGTGATGATACGTTGTCAGTGCGCGATGCCTTAATTGAAAAGCGTGAGTTAACCCAGAGTTACCCGTCATTTGCCACAGCTTATGCTGGGCTTGCCAATAACCCTGAACTGAATGCCCTGATCGAAGACAAAGCAGGATTACGCGCTTTCTTAGGTGAGCGTCAGATTATTGATATTGTACGTCAATACCCTGCTAAAGCTGGTGCTCAAGCTTTGGTTGATATGCTGCGTGGTATTACGCCGCGGTTGTACTCTATTGCATCAAGTCAAGCCGAGGTTGAAGATGAAGTACATCTAACCGTAGCGTTAGTTGAATACGATGCACACGGTCAAGTTCATCAAGGTGGAGCCTCTGGCTATTTAGCTCAGCGTCTAGAAGAGGGCGGTGAAGTACAAGTTTTCGTTGAAAAGAACGACAACTTCCGTTTACCTGAAAGTACTGATACCCCCGTAATCATGGTTGGTCCTGGTACTGGTATTGCTCCATTCAGAGCTTTTATGCAAGAGCGAGAAGCACAAGAAGCTGAAGGTAAAAACTGGTTGTTCTTTGGTAACCCTAATTACACCCAAGACTTTTTATATCAAACAGAGTGGCAACGTTTTGTAAAAGACGGTGTGCTGAATAAGGTCACATTGGCATTTTCCCGGGACCAAGAAGACAAAATATATGTGCAGCACCGCTTACTAGAGCAAGGCGCTGAAGTGTTTGAATGGCTTGAGCAAGGCGCGCACTTTTATGTGTGTGGTGATGCCAATCATATGGCTAAAGACGTGCATGCTGCACTGGTTGAAATCGTACAAAAGCACGGTGCGAAGAGCGCCGAAGCTGCCGAAGAATATTTAACTGCATTGCGCAGAGCAAAACGTTATCAGAAGGACGTTTATTAATGACAACAGACAATAAATTCGTTGTGCAAGGCAAGCTGGCCGACAACGAGCGCCTTAAAGGCGAGAGCAATTTTTTACGTGGCACAATCGCTGAAGACTTAAAAGATGATTTAACCGGCGCATTTGTCGGTGATAACTTCCAGCTAATTCGTTTTCACGGTATGTATCAACAAGATGACCGTGACCTTCGTGCTGAACGCGCGAAGCAAAAGTTAGAGCCGCTGCAAAACGTGATGCTACGTGCACGTTTACCCGGAGGCATCATTAAGCCTGAACAATGGTTGGCAATTGATAAATTTGCCGAAGATAAGTCACTGTACGGCAGTATTCGTTTAACCACACGCCAAACGTTTCAGTTTCATGGTGTGCTTAAACCGAATATTAAGCTCATGCACCAAACGCTTAATCAAGTGGGTATCGATTCAATTGCAACAGCCGGTGATGTTAATCGCAACGTACTATGTACTTCAAACCCAATTGAGTCAGCTGTACATCAAGAAGCCTATGAGTGGGCGACCAAAATCAGTGAGCATTTGTTACCTAAAACACGTGCTTATGCAGAAATATGGCTAGATGGTGAGAAAAAAGAAACCACGGATCATGAACCTATTTTGGGCTCTCATTATTTGCCGCGTAAATTTAAAACAACAGTGGCTATACCGCCTCTCAATGACGTGGACGTGCACGCAAACGATTTGAACTTCATTGCTATTTCTAAAGATGGCAAGTTAGTTGGTTTTAATGTGTTAGTCGGCGGTGGTCTGGCGATGACACATGGAGACCACGCTACCTTCCCACGTAAAGCAAGTGACTTTGGTTTTATTCGTGTAGAAGACACGCTTGCAGTCGCTGAAGCTGTTGTTACTACTCAACGTGATTGGGGAAACCGTGTCAATCGTAAGAATGCTAAAACAAAATACACCCTTGAGCGAGTAGGCGTTGACAACTTCAAAGCGGAAGTAGAAAAGCGTGCTGGCATTACGTTTGGCGACAGTCAGGCTTATGAGTTTACCGAGCGTGGTGATCGCATCGGTTGGGTTGAAGGCATTGACGGAAAACATCACCTTACCTTGTTTATCGAAAACGGTCGTATTTTAGATTATCCCGGTAAGCCGCTAAAAACGGGCTGTGCCGAAATTGCCAAAATACATGAGGGTGATTTCCGTTTGACCGCTAATCAAAACTTAATTGTGGCGGGTGTCAGCGAGCAGAACAAAGCGAAAATTGAAGAAATCGCCAGAGCCCACGGCTTGATTGAAGATGAATTGTCAGCTCAGCGCAAAGACTCTATGGCCTGTGTTGCTCTGCCTACTTGCCCCTTAGCGATGGCAGAGGCAGAGCGCTATTTACCTGAAGCAGTGACTCAGTTAGAGGGCTTGTTAGCTAAACATGAAATAGCGCAAAAGAGCATTATTTATCGCGTTACCGGTTGTCCTAATGGCTGCGGTCGCGCCATGCTGGCTGAAATTGGTTTGGTCGGTAAAGGACCTGGAAAATATAACTTACACCTAGGTGGAAACCGCGAAGGTACGCGTATTCCTAAGATGTACAAAGAGAACATCGGTGAGCAACAAATTATGGACGAGCTTGACGTTTTAATCGGCAAATGGGCGAAAGACGGACAAAGCGATGAATCGTTTGGTGATTTTGTTATTCGCACTGGTGTCATCGCAGAAGTGATTAATTCCGCTGAGGATTTTTATGCGTAACCTAACATTGCAGTCGTCGCAAAATGCTGAGCCAAACGACGGCACTCCTAAGATTTTAACGCAGGTTTCATTGGAAGAGCTGAACCAGCAGTTGGAAGCGAAAAGTGCGGTTCAGCGGGTGACCTGGGCGCTTGAAAATTTGGAGCCAACTTTTATGTTGTCTTCAAGTTTCGGTGCTCAAGCTGCAGTGATGTTACATATGCTCACCCAGCAGTTTCCTGATATCCCAGTGGTCTTGACTGACACTGGATATTTGTTTCCGGAGACGTATCAGTTTATTGATGAACTAACCGAACGCTTGAATCTTAATCTGCAAGTATACCGAGCACCTATGTCTGGTGCTTGGCAGGAAGCACGCTTCGGTAAATTATGGGAAAAAGGAGCCGAGGGTATAGAGCAGTACAATAAGCTGAATAAAGTACAGCCTATGCAACAGGCACTCTCAGAACTAGAGGTTAAAACCTGGTTTGCCGGATTGCGCCGTAGTCAATCTGAAATGCGTGAATCGTTATCAATTTTGCAAAAATTAACACGTCAAGTGAAGGTGTATCCGATCCTTGATTGGAGCAATAAAGACGTTCATTACTATTTAAAAGACAATGACATGCCTTATCACCCATTATGGGAACAAGGCTACGTGTCGATTGGCGATTGGCATACCACACGTTCGTTGCAAGAAGGAATGGATGAGAAAGACACCCGTTTCTTTGGCTTAAAGCGCGAATGTGGCTTACACGAATTTGGTGATGGTGATGGTATTTAACTGATTACAAACGCATTGTTTAATGTCAGCTTAAGCGCCTCTAAGTATTTGTCTTGCTTATTGGCGCCTACCAAAGTGAACAACTCTGCGCCAGAAGTCGTAAATTTAAAATATTTAAGTGTTGTTCCCTGCTTCTTAGCATTTAAGTGAAACGTTTGGCCATTGCTTCTCCATTCGACCTCTGTGTTTATAGGCCATTCTCCCGACTCAATTTCAGTTTGATGTATTAAGCCGAGGTCGATTAACGACAATAGGTCAGGATAACTCAACCCAAATGTTGCTAAGTTAAGTTGCAGCTCTTTTCGCAGGCGGAATACCGCTAGTATCGAAGGTTGTTGATAAAACCCGGTGAGTATCTTGGGAGTTGTATCGCCTTTTCGTCTACTTGATAAAAAAACGGCCCTACGAAATGTTTGTGCATCTTTGTGAGTTAATTGTTTTAAAATTAGCAGGGTACGAAGTGAAAAACTGCCAGGTCGATTGGTTTCAACGGCAAATATTTTGCCCCACAACTCCTGCATGGCGGGGGAATGGATCTCCTCAGCCATATTTACAAAGTTATAAAACCAATCAGGGTCAAGACGTTCGTTCTTACCATCTTCGATGCAAAACTTGAGTGCTTTTTCAAAGACACTTTCTATGTTGGTTAGCTTACGCTGTGCCGCTATTTTCTGGCGTTTCTGTACTCGGCTTTCAATACTGTTTGCGCGTAAGCCTTGATAAGGTAAAGATACGCCGATTTGCGCAAACCACTGGGTCATGAGTGCCACAGTGCCTTTTGTTTCTGGATTCGGCTGCGCAGTTGTTGTTTGGCTAGTCGATTTCGCTTCTGATTGAATAGAAGAGCTCTGGGTAACTTGCGCTGTATGAGACGTATTTTGGCTGTCTATTTTCATTAGGTACTCATTCACATATCTAATTTAGTAAATTTTATTTACCATACTGTACTCAATCCTAGTAGCATGGCATTCGGTAATATATTGGATAAACTAATTTTTGATTTGGTCAAGATTTAGCTAGACTTAAGAAATAGTGCTGTAGTGGTTAGGTAAACTCAAGAGAATCGTAATTTAAATGTGTCCAATGGAATATGAGAATGATGAGCTGATTTTCCTGTCTGAGGAAAATACGGCAGACAATACAGAGTTCACCGGTAGCTGGAATGTATTAGTTGTAGACGATGACGAAGAAATTCACTCAGTAACACGCTTGGCATTATCAGATCTTGTTCTTAACAACCGAAATTTGACCTTTTATCATGCTTATTCGAAAGCCCAAGCGCTTGAAATAATTCAGTCTCTTGGTTCAACTCTTGCCATCATTTTATTAGACGTCGTTATGGAAACTGATGATGCTGGTCTTCAAGTCGCCCAAACAATGCGTAATGAAATGGGGTTAGCGGAGCCGCGTATTATTTTACGTACAGGTCAGCCAGGGTATGCTCCTGAAGAAAGTGTGATTAAAGAGTATGATATTAATGATTATAAGACAAAAACCGAATTAACCCGCGGTAAATTAGTGACCACAATTATTGCCTCGCTACGTTCATATCAACAAATACTGACCATTAACCAGAGCAGAATTGGTCTGGAGAAAATTATTCAGGCTGCCTCCAATTTGCTAGAAGAGCATTCTATTAACCGTTTCTGTGAAGGGGTTGTCACCCAGATAAGCTCATTAATCGGTTTAGACTCTTCAGGAGTAGTATGCGCACGAGCAGGCTCTGTTATCGAAAAAGATGAGAACGCGGTTTATGTTTTAGGGGCTGCGGGCGAGTTTGCGAGCTATATCAATACCAAGATTGACAACTTGCATGATGAAAAAATAGTGCAAGCAGTTAATCAGTGTTTGCAGCAGCAGCAACATATATATGGCAAGCATTTTACGGTGCTTTACTTAAATAGTTCAGATTATGACGCGGCTGTTTATTTGAAAGTCGGTCAAGAAATTTCTGATGAGTATAAACAGCTGATAGAAGTATTTTTATCAAGTATTTCAATTGGCTACGAGAATGTGAACTTGTTTCATCAGCTTCATACGGCAGCCTTTAAAGATTGGTTGACCAAGTTGCCAAATCGGGTCGAATTCATCAATAGATTGAGTGATATAAGTAATGATGCGGCGCATGCAAATGATGTCGTAGCGCTGATTGATATCAATCATTTTGCCGATATTAATGACGGGTTAGGCCAAGACACAGGGAATGATACATTGCTTGCATTGGCGCAGCGTATTGAGTCAACTTTCCCCATGGCGACTGCTTTAGGACGTATTGGGTCAGATGTCTTTGCGGTTGTAGGCACTGAACGAGAAGTAAACCCAGCTACGCTTCAAGGCCTATTTAGCAATGCATTTCAAGCGGGTGATCATATGCTTCCCCTTAGTGCGGCATTTGGTTTTTATCGTTTCAACGGTAAAAAACACAGCGGCATCAATATTCTAAAACATGCAAATATCGCGTTAAATCGTGCCAAGAAGAGCTTAAAAACGAATTTTGAATATTACGCCCCGGAAATGGAAGAGCAAACAACGTGGCGCTTAGATATGATCCGTCAATTGCGTGATGATTTCGGTGAACGGAAGCTACAGTTATGGTATCAACCGCAAATTGATTTAGTTACTCAAGAAATTATTGGCATGGAAGCGCTACTGCGCTGGCCTTCATCTGATGGTGGGTTTGTTTCCCCGGCCGTATTTGTTCCTTTAGCAGAATATTCTGGTTTAATTATCGATATTGGCGCTTGGGTCATGCATGAAGCTTGTGAAAAATTGAGGTTGCTTAATGAAGCTAATTTCACTGGACTGCGAATGGCGGTAAACGTGTCAATGCCGCAGTTCAGGGATCCCGAGTTTATTGACTTGGTGAAAAAGGCAATCGTAGACAATGGCCTCGCCCCAGAATGTATTGAATTGGAAATTACCGAAAGTATCGTCATGGATGAACCACAACTAGTGGTAGACGCGCTACATGAGCTAAAAGAGTTCGGTGTCAAGGTGGCTCTTGATGACTTTGGTACAGGCTTTTCTTCCATGAGCTACTTACAGCAACTACCTTTAGATCGATTAAAGGTCGACCGTGCTTTTGTCAATGAAATCAGCCCCAATAAGTCAGCTTTTATCGCAGAAACAATCGTTACGTTAGGAGCGAAATTAGGCCTTAGAACGATTGCAGAAGGTATTGAGAAACCCGAGCAGGCTAACTTTTTGTTGAAGCTAGGTTGTGACGAAGCTCAAGGTTTTATGTACGCTAAACCCATGCCTTTTGACGATCTTATGATGTTTATTGAACAACATAAAACTACTTAACTATCTGAATTTACAATACTTTAGTCAACACTCTTTGCATATGAGGTACAATTTCATCCTCAAACCATGGGTGTTTTTTGAGCCAAATATTATTTCGCGGAGATGGGTGGGGTAAAACAAAGTACTTAGGTTGATAGGACTTCCAGTTTGTTACCCGCTCAGTTAACGACAGTTTATCGTTTAAGTAGTAAGTCTGGGCATATTGGCCAATCAATAAAATGTGCTCAATTGACATGCTATTAATCAAACGCTCATGCCATGTGGGTGCACATTCTTTTCTTGGTGGCTTATCACCACTTTTGGCTTTTCCAGGATAGCAAAAGCCCATGGGTAATATAGCGATATTGTTTGCATCGTAAAACTTTTCCGTTGATATGCCCAGCCACTTTCTCAACCTTACACCAGATGCATCGTTCCACGGCAATTTTGTTTCATGGGCAAGCTTCCCCGGTGCTTGACCTACAATTAACACCTTAGAGTATTGATTTCCTTGAATTATTGGTCGTGGCGCCAAGGGCAAGGATGCCTTACACAGTTGGCAATTTCTTGCGTTATCAAAGTCGTTAATTTAAAAAACCTTCCAAAAAAGACAGTTTTGTCATATTATTGTCATAATCCTGTGGTTTAGAGCTTGGTTTGTTTCCACATTGGATTGCGATGCTCAGCACTTTGCTAAGCGAATTATCGAGGAAATCAAAATGTTAAGAATCAAATTATCAATCATCGCCTTATTAAGCGCATTCGCAGCAACCGCTGCTCAAGCTGATACTCAGAACAATAGACTGTTCGACTGCATGGAATCAACTACATTTGCTATTGACGGTTCATGTATCGCTAATAAAATTCAGCAAAACGTAACGTTTCGCGAAATGCAACTAGACATTGCCCAGAAAACTCAAGTGCAAGACGCAAATGCTATTGCTACTATGCAATTTTTTGAAAAAGAAATGCGTATTAATGTCATTGCTCATAAAGACGCGTTAGCTGAGTCAGAGCTATTAGCACTAAACTTAGCTGAGTAAAAACACTCGTTAAACAGCGCTCTATCGTTCAATACAATGCTTTCCGCTTTGTATTGAACGTATATTTTTCAATTCTTCTACTTCGAAACGATTTTCTTTTCACTTTTTATCGGCAATAAAAAAGCCCCCTTTTGGGAGCTCTTTTCGTTTATGCCATCTGGTACTTAACTTGGTAGAGTTGTAACCATTTTTGCTTCTGCAACTCAAGATTGTATTTAAGTTCTCGGTATTTGAAATCCAATTCTAGTTTTTCATAGTTACGCTTTAACTTGTGTTTGCGAATTTCCATTAAGCGCTTTTTGGTAGCATACATCTCGGCCATTTTATGCAGTATTAGGTCATATTCCTGCTGTAGGCTATGCAATATTTCATCTGCATTGGGGAGCACAGATAAGCTCTTTTGTGCGCGTTGCAGCTGCATTGCCATCTTTGCTTTTTCGATTCGCTCTTCAGGACAGCGACGTAAATTTTTTGTCCAACCGATAAATGATAATCCTCGAATGAGCCACTTAGTCGGATCAAATTGCCACCACTTTATGCCATTACGATAATCGTATTCAAAAATATGGTGATAATTATGATACCCCTCACCGAAAGTGAAGAAGGCTAAAATATCGTTATCACGGGCGGTATTTTTGTCGGTATACGGTTGTCGTCCCCAAATATGAGCCAGCGAATTGATAAAGAAGGTAACTTGGTGAACTACCACCAGACGGAAAAAGCCTGCTAGCAATAACATGCCGAATATATCGCCATTGAGCCACCCCAATAGCATTGGAATGCCGAAATTTGAAATCAGCATAATTGGAAGATAATATTTGTGCTGCCAGACTACTATTTTATCTTTTTGCAGATCTTTGCAATTACTGTAATCCGAGTATCTGTCAACTTGATACTCCCTTAACATCCAGCCCATGTGAGAATACCAGAAACCACGTTTAGCAGAGTATGGATCTTTATCGTTGTCATCTACGTGCCTATGATGAATTCTGTGATCAGATACCCAGTGTAAAATACTGTTTTGTAACGCCATTGCACCGCCAACAGCCAACACTGCACGAACAACTGAATTTGCTTCATACGCTTTGTGCGCCCATAGCCTATGATATCCCGCAGTAATTGACATACCTGAGAAATATATAAGCGTGATACAAGCAATGATTTCTGCACCATCGAAACCTTGCGTAAACGCAATGTACGGAACAAGCAACAATGCGATTAGGCCTGTGATCACAAAGACTAAAATGTTGGTGATAATTAAACGCGGTTTTTTCATTACAGAGGCAGGACTTAATTGAGCTTACACTTGTACGCTAATTTAGCTTATCTAGCGCCTAATTAGCAAGCGATTTATCTGCTTTAGCGATAATTATCGTGCTGAATAGTGCTAAATATTGATAATATATAAAAATTCTGTTTTCAATTGGAGTGCCCTTTGAGTCGTCAAGAACAAAAACTTAAGACGAGACGTGCAATCATTGAAGCTGCATTTAGTTTGCTTGATGAGCAACGGAGTTTGTCGAGCGTAAGTCTACGCGAAGTCGCCCGCGCAGCGGGTATTGCGCCAACTTCTTTTTATCGCCACTTTAAAGATATAGATGAACTGGGGTTAACCTTAGTTGACGAAGCGGGTTTAAACCTCAGGCAGCTAATGCGACAGGCACGACTGCGTATAGCGTCGGGGGGGGGGGTGATCAATACTTCAGTGGATACGTTTATGGAGTTCATTTGTGCTCACAGTAACGTTTTTAGGTTATTACTACGTGAACATACGGGTACATCGCTAGCGTTTAGAGCGGCGGTATTGCGAGAAATTCAACATTTCATTGTAGAGTTAACTGACTACACCATGACCAGTACAGGTTTGTCATATCGGTTTGCTAACTTGCAAGCTGAAGCCATGGTTAAACTAGTCTTTAGTGCTGGGGCTGAGGCGTTAGACTCAAGCCCCGAGCAACAAGCCGTGCTGGCAAAGCGCGTTAAATTGCAGCTGCGCTTTATCGCCAATGGGGCAAAGGAAGCTGCTGGCACTTAACGTTTTTGCAGAAAAACGCCTGACTCCACGTGATGGGTATAGGGAAACTGATCAAACAACGCGAAACGCGCAATATTATGGGTTTTTTGTAATTCGACTAAGTTGTCTTTGAGTGTTTCAGGATTGCATGAAATATATACAATGTTGGCATAACCTTGCACCATAGCTAGCGTTTCATCGTCAAGTCCTGAGCGCGGCGGGTCTACAAGCACGGTCTGACAGTTGTAATCCTGAAGGTTGACACCTTCTAGCCGCCTAAAACTGCGTTCGTTATTCAGGGCTTGTACGAACTCTTCGCTAGACATGCGCAAAATTGTAACGTTCTCAATATTGTTTAAACGTATATTGTGCTGTGCTGCCGCAACGGATGACTTTGATATCTCGGTTGCTAGTACTTTTTTGAAATTCTGTGCTAATGGCAAACTAAAGTTACCCGCGCCGCAGTATAACTCGAGTAAATCGCCTTCGCAGTCTTGAGTGACATCAAGCGCCCATTCGAGCATTTTACTATTCACCCCCGCGTTTGGTTGGGTAAAACTATTTTCTATTTGCTTAAAGGTATAAATTCGTTCATTAACCGGTAGCGCTTCTAATACATAATCTTTATCCAGAAGCACTTTTTGTTTTTTGGCTCGACCAATAAGATCTATTTTAAATTCTTCCCTTAACACTTTACGCAGTAACGTTGCTTCTCTAAGCCACTCCTCTTCCAAAGGCTTGTGATAAACCAGAGAGACCAATACTTCGTCCGTTAAGGTGCTTAAATAATCAATCTGAAACAATTTTCTGCGTAACACTTCATTGTTTTTTAGCAGAGGTACCAGCTTGGCCATGACTTTATTGATAATAACGCTTGCAGGCGGGAACTGCTTTACTGAATATTTTTGTTTGGTGGCTTGGTCGAACATAACATGATCAAGGTTATCCCCGTCATGCCACATTCTAAACTCAGCGCGCATTCGGTAATTTAGTGCCGCGGAAGTAAAAACCTCAATGTTTGGCATAGAGAAAGCCTTAAAAGATTGTTCTACGCTATCAACCTTTTGTGCGAGTTGTTTGTCATAGTCCGCGGGATTAATTTCAGTTGGGCGCACGGCAATTCTCCAAGAAGTCTGTTTATCAAGCGCGGGATTGTAAGTGTTTTCGGCGCTTGTGCAATATTAGTTTTTGAATGCGATGAATTGTACTAAATTTAACCACATTGCAGCCGATAAACTATTGAGGATAGTGAGGTAGCTGAAATGAATATTAATGAAATAAAAGCTTTCATGCATGATAAGCCGACCCACTTAGGGGCAGCAAACAGCATGCAAAACAAATTACGAGATGCTGGCTTAGAACAAGCTCAGGATATGGTCGGTGATAAAGCATCATTAAGTGGTGAGCTGTCATCAAAAAGTACATTTGCCGCGCAAGTGTTGATGAATTCATTGAGCCACAGTGTTTCTTTGGGGCCAAGCAAACCTGAATTTCGCGGCCAGCAGAAAACCGAGCAGGAAGGTGAAGGGAAAGGCTTATTTGATTTTGAGGAAGTTGCACGCAACGTCCTCAACTTTGTTGGTGGGGCTGTTAAACATGCTCAGAGTAAAGGTGCCGACGAAGAGGCACTTAACTCATTGTTAGAGCAAGCCCACGCAGGCGTACGCAAAGGTATCGGTATGGCTGAAAAGGACCTTGCAGGACTCATGAACGACGAAATTAAAACGGGTATTCGTCGCAGCCAAGAGTTAATTGATTCAGGCTTGCAGAAACTAAGAGAGTCTATCTTCGATGACCCTCAAGAAACCACTGCTACTAAAGTCTCTTTGGAGAACCAAGTGAATTATGAACGTCGTGATAGCGGCGAATTGCGTATTCGCACTTTAGAGGGGGATGAAATCAACATTCGCTTTGAAAATTTAGAGAGTTTTGAATTTAACCAGAAATCATTAGTTGAATTACAGCAAGAACAACGGTTTGATCAACCTGTTGAACCGCCACATCAACAGGCTACCGGTGATCTAACGGAACGGGCAAGTGAGGTGTTAAGCAGCACAACCCCACTTGCAAATAAGGACAATGAAACTAATGCTGAATATCAACCAACAGTTAGTAGCGAAGCGAATGCAAACATTGCCAGCCATGTTGTTGGCACAGAGCGCTACGAACACTTTAATAGTAGCGCTTTATCCTTCACTGTTCAGGGGCAACTTGACGAAGATGAAATAAAAGCGATCGGTACGCTTGTTGCTGATGCGAGTGATTTAGCTGACGAATTCTTTAATGGTGATATTGAGTCTGCATTTAATCAGGCTCTTAAGCTCGGTTATGATGAAAAAGAACTAACAGGGTTTGCTTTACAATTAACTAAACAAGAGCAAACTCAATCGATTCAAGCGTATGAGTCTGTTTCACACTTTAGTGAAAAGGATCCCAGAGGTGATCCGAATAAAGCCGTGAAACCCGTGGCTCACTATTTGGATAAAATGCTCGATGTTTTTGAGCAATCTAGACAAAAACTGGAAAGTGGTGAGCAATACGATGATTTAATTAACGGATTAATTAATCAAATGGGAGAGGTGCATACACCTGATTTGATTACTGCAATTCAACGATTCCATTCATTTAATCAAAAATTGTTGAATGGTTTACCATTAAATTTCGGTGAAAGCGCCCAAAGCGAATAACGTTGCCAAGAAACACGTTAGTTAAAAGAAGCATTAACTAACGTGTTTAAGCTAAAATTGTATTAATCTTCTAAATTTAACTTTTTAAGCAACAATACCGCTTGTGTTCGGGTATTGACTTCCAACTTTCTGAATACTGCGCTGATATGTGCTTTCACTGTAGCTTCTGTCACATTCAATTCATGGGCAATTTGTTTATTTAACAATCCGTCGTGAATTAGTTTTAATACTTGAAATTGCTTAGGCGTTAATTCAGCAATTCTTTGCGCTAAGTTAATTTCATCACTATCAACTTCCGCTATTTTAGTTTTTAGGTCATCTGTTAACCACACTTCACCATTCATGATGCTTCTAAGCGCTTCAGCAATCATAGGTGTGGGGCTAGACTTGGGTACAAAACCTTTCGCACCGAAACTCATAACATACGACACGACTTCGATAGAGTCGCTCGCAGAAACAACGGCAACTGGAATTTGTGGGTAGTCTTGGGTAACGCGTATCAGGCCATAAAAATTTTCACAACCTGGCATGTGTAAATCAAGCAAAATTAAATCAATATCCGGATTTGCATCCAATGAATTTAACGTTGAATCAAGAGAATCCGATTGTAAGATCTCAACTTCTTCAAATAACGGATTCAACGCACCAACTAAAGCTTCACGAAAAAGCGGATGATCATCAGCGATTAAAAACTTTGCCATTTATGTGCCTTCAATAAATAATTCTACATTAAGTTACAAGACTAATACTTTAGTCGATAATAATGAAGGGATTAATTAACTACCCTGCAATTTATGTGACATATTCTATCAGAAGCCGCAAGTTTGATGTAACTAAATCTGTACAACTTATCCGCATAATCTGTATTAGCGAAATGTATGGCAATAGATGTTCGTCGTTTCGGACAGGGGAATTGCTTGGCGCAGGCGGTGCGGGTAGAATTACCAAACGTAATCAGTAGAAGTTTTATCTCATGCATTCAGGCAAAGACGCCATTTATTCCCAGCCTCAACAAGTTAGCAAATTTCGTTTTGACGATGCGGTTGCTGATGTTTTTCCAGATATGATTCAGCGCTCGGTACCAGGGTATAGCACTATTGTTGACGCTATAGGTCAGCTTGTGGGTCGTTATGCAACAGATTCATCCAATATTTACGATCTTGGTTGTTCATTGGGAGCAGTGAGCCTTGCAGCTGCGCGTTACATCGAAGCAAAAGCATGTCGTATTATTGCCGTGGATAACTCGGAGGCTATGGTGGATCGTTGTGAGCGCAATGTGAAGTCTTACAAATCCAATACTCCGATTGACGTCATTTGTGATGATTTAACCAATATTCATATCGAAAATGCATCGAGTGTGGTCATGAACTTTACCTTACAGTTTATTGAGCCATCGAAGCGAAATGCTATCATCCAATCTATATACGATGGCTTGGCTCCCGGTGGTATTTTTATTCTTTCTGAAAAGTTGCGTCATGACTCACCCCAAGGCAATGAGTTATTAATTGACTTGCACCATGAGTTTAAGCGTCGCAATGGCTACAGTGAGTTGGAAATTAGCCAGAAGCGGGAATCAATCGAAAATGTGCTGCGCGCTGAAACCTTCGATGCCCATCAGGTACGATTAAAAAAAGCCGGCTTTGACGATGTTGTACTATGGTTTCAATGTTTTAACTTTGCATCTATTGTCGCAATTAAAAACTAAAACTGCTTCAGTTATTTACTCTACAGGCGCTATTCATGTCAGTTAGCTGGTTTAATCAATTTTATAAAGAAATCGCAGAGTCTCCTTTAAGCGCTTGGCTTGAGTTGCTACCTGGGCAAATTGCCACATGGCAGAAAGAGCAATTGCACGGTGACTTCAATAAATGGGTGAAGTTATTAGCAAAACTGCCAAAAACCGAACCCAGCGTGATAAATACCAAAGACAAAGTTGAATTTGGTGCAGCTGACGATGTAAGTGAATACACGCAAAAGCAGATTGTTGGTTTATTAAAACAATTTATGCCATGGCGCAAAGGCCCCTTTTATATTCATGGTATTCATATTGATACGGAATGGCGCTCAGACTGGAAGTGGGATCGCGTGCAGCCGCATATTCAGTCATTAGAAAATCGCTATGTGCTTGACGTTGGTTGTGGCAGTGGTTACCACATGTGGCGTATGTTAGGTGAGAATGCGAAAATGGTGGTGGGCGCTGACCCTTCACAGTTATTTTTGATGCAGTTTCAAGCTATCAAGCATTTCAACCCGGATCCGCGTATTCACTTATTGCCCGTAGGAGTTGAGCAGTTACCTCACAAAAACGCTTTTGATACGGTCTTTTCAATGGGGGTACTTTATCACCGAAAAAGTCCATTAGATTTTTTACAGCAACTCAAAAATCAACTTCGTCCCGGTGGAGAGTTGGTTCTAGAAACGCTTGTGGTCGAGGGGGATGAGAATACCGTACTTATGGCTGGTGATCGATATGCGCAAATGCGTAATGTTTGGTTTTTGCCTAGCACCGATGCTCTATGTTTATGGATGAGGCGATTAGGGTTTAAGGATGTCCGCGTCGTTGATTTAGCAAAAACAACGTTAGAAGAACAACGGGCAACGCAGTGGATGGACAGCCAATCTTTGGTGGACTTTTTAGACCCGAATGATCATGCAAAAACGATTGAAGGATACCCAGCGCCGCTGCGTGCAGTGATTGTTGCAGAGCGCTAAAGATTCCTTGCCGATTATTTATTCGTTTATAAAAACTCGTTTGGCCCGAGTTGGCATACGCGTGACTAGTTCATAGCCTAATGTTTCGGCCCATTGGGCGACCTCATTTACCGACAGGTTTTTACCCCACAACTCTACGTCATCACCAAGCTTTACATTGTTTAACTTTGTGACATCGACACATAACATGTCCATGGACACACGCCCTGCTAAAGGTGCAATTTGACCCTTTATCATCACAGGAGTGCCAGATTTAGCCGTACGCGGATATCCATCTCCATAACCTGCTGCAACTGTGGCAATCATGCTTGGTTGTGTTGCTGTCCACGTTGCGCCATACCCTACAGATTCACCAGCATTCACCTGTCTGAGGGCAATAATTTTAGAATGAAACTGCATAGCCGGAATAAGAGGCACTGAGAGCGTATTTTCGTGCTCAAATGGACTAATACCATACAGCATGATCCCAGGTCGATTCCATGTTCCATGACTTTCTGGTGCAGCCATGACGGCTGCTGAATTTGCAGCACTATTTGCAACGAGTTTGCCAGACGTTGATAGTGCCTTTACAAGGTTATGGAAGTTGTCTAGTTGCCGCTTAAAGAGAGTGTGATTGGGTTGATCTGACATGGCAAAATGGGTCATCAATACTACCGAGCGCACATTTTTGCTGTTGGCTAGCGTTTGATAAGTATGGCTAGCATTTGCCATGGATATACCTAGCCTGTGCATCCCCGTGTCTATTTTCAGCCAGACATCTGCAGGCTCCGCTAAAGAGGCATTTAGTAGTTCTTCAATTTGTTGCTGATTATGCAGCACAACTTGCAGGTTTAAGTCATCTAAAACACTTAACTCACTAGAACAAAAACAACCTTCTAACAGTAATATAGGAGTTTTGATGTGATGCTGTCGTAGGCTAACGGCTTCCTCGATACTCGATACAGCTAACAATGCCGCTTTACCATCAAGCGCTCTGGCTGTAGCAACAGCCCCATGCCCGTAAGCATCGGCTTTAATAACGGCCATGGCTTGGCTTACGTTATCGAGGGAGTTGCCATTTTTAGGCTTAGCGCCAAGTGATTGCGCATAATCAAAGTTATGACGAATGGCGTTAAGATCCACCGTGATTGAAATAGGACGGGGCATTAACGACCTTAATATTGGTACTTATATTGACTAAATAGTGCTTGGGCTGCTTGCCATACATCACCCACAGAGCCATCGCCAACAGGTTTTTCATCTAGGGTAATAATAGGCGCGACTTCTTTACTTGAACTGGTCAGCCACAGCTCATCAGCATTACGGACCTCTTCCATACTAATGACGCGCTCTTCAATTTTATAGTTGCTGTGTTCTCGAAGTATGGCTAGCAGTAGTTTCCGCGTTACACCCGGTAACAGTTGGTTGTCTAGTGCTGGGGTAGCTATTACCTCATTTTTAACTACAAAAACATTACATGAGCTGGCTTCTGTTAGTTGCTGCTGTTGGTTAAATAGAATGGTTTCTTGCATGCCTAGATCTTGGCTTTGTTGAAAATGCATAACATTTCCAAGTAAAGAAGTAGATTTGATATTGCAGCGCTTCCAGCGCAGATCTTCGCTACTGGTCACGTTAAAGGCTTTTACTTTTGATTTATCCGGAGTCGGTGCCGCTGGGATCTCAAAGGAAAACGCGAATACTGTTGGCGTTACATCCGTTGGGTAGGCGTGGGCACGCTTGCTGTCGGTACCTCGGCTCACATGCAAATAGATACCGCGATTGCCCGATTCGTTTTTACTGACTAAATTATCGATGATCTGTTGCCAGTCATCCCGGCTGTAATCCAGTTTGATACCAATAGAACTTAACCCCTGTTGCATACGTTCTATATGAGCAATAAACCCAACAGTCTTACCTTGGTAGGTAGGAATAACTTCATAGATACCGTCGCCAAATAAAAAGCCGCGATCCATAGGAGAAATTTTTGCTTGCTCTTGGGGAAGGTATTCCCCATTTAAAAATACGATGCTCATAATAAGAACCCAGAAATAGCATTAGGAAGAAAGGCAATAAGGGGCGGATTATGCCACGAATTT
Source organism: Paraglaciecola mesophila (assembly GCF_009906955.1). GTDB lineage: Bacteria > Pseudomonadota > Gammaproteobacteria > Enterobacterales > Alteromonadaceae > Paraglaciecola > Paraglaciecola mesophila_A. The sequence goes on along the minus strand of NZ_CP047656.1, from coordinate 2,727,958 downwards.
TTGCGCTAAATTAAGCTTCTTTGTTAGTAAATTTGAATTTATACCATGACAAACTGTGTTATCAGGTACAATAAGGTTCGCTTCTATAGTTCAATACAGACAGGTTTTATGCTGCAAATTGGTAAGTTCAACTCATTAAAAGTAATTAAACAAGTGCCTTTCGGCTTCTACCTTGATGGTGGAGACGACGGTGAAGTGCTGCTACCGACTAAGTTCGCTGACGAGGCGTGTAAAGTGGGTGATACCTGCCAAGTATTTGTATATCACGACAGTGATAGTCGACTAATTGCAACAACCCAAACCCCGCTAGCTCAGGTTGATGAGTGTGCTTTTTTAAAGGTGGTGAGCGTTAATAACGTCGGTGCATTTTTAGATTGGGGCATAGATAAAGATATTTTGGTGCCTTACAGCGAACAAGACTTCCCCATGGCTGAAGGTGTGTCTTACGTGGTGTTTGTTTACTTTGATGATGAAACTGGCAAAGTCGCAGCATCAACACGGTTGCGAGATTTTCTGTTTGAAGAAGGCAAAAACTTCACGCCTAAGCAAGAAGTTGATTTACTGATATGCGGCCGCAGTGACATGGGGTATAAGGCGGTGATAAACGGTAGCCACCTTGGTTTGATTTTCAAAGATGAAGTGTTTAAACCGTTACGCATTGGTCAGCGCACCAAAGGGTTTATTAAGCGCGTTCGTGAAGACAACAAAATTGACCTGTGTTTTCAGTTTCATGATGACGGTGCGCGAAACGACTTGGCAGATCAGATAATCGATGATTTAGAAGCCCATGGTGGCATCTCGACATTAACGGATAAGAGTTCTGCACAAGAAATATCGAAACGATTTAATGTGAGTAAAAATGTGTATAAAAAAGCATTAGGCGCTTTGTACAAGCAAAAACGCATCTTGTTAGATAAAAGCAAAGTTACCCTAATAAAGTAAATATGAGCAGCATCAATTCGTAGTGGAGAAGTAGATGAAAGCGACCGTCAAGTGGCAGTCAGATATGAAATTTACTGGTGAAACTGAAACCGGTAAGCGTATAGAAATGGATGGTGACGGCACCCAAGCTTCGCCAATGGAGGCGGTATTACTCGCTGTGGGAGCATGCTCATCTATTGATGTCGTGGAGATCTTGAAAAAATCTCGTCAAGCAATAAGTGACTGCGTATGTGAACTTGAGGCAACACGCGCTGATGAAGCGCCTAGAGTATTTACAGATATTCATGCACATTACTCAGTAACGGGTGAAAGCCTGAGTGAGAAGCACGTTCAGCGAGCGGTTCAACTTTCGGCAGAGAAATATTGTTCGGTGATGTTAATGCTAGAAGGTAAAGTGAAGATTACGACTAGTTTTAGTATTCAATCTTAAATAAGCAGGTTGCAGGTACGCGATCGATGTAGCGTAGGGAGCGAGTTGAGCCAGGAATTCTAGTTTAACTCGCTCCTAATATTCAGCGCTTTTTTACGCTAGAGCGTCAAAGGCTTGCTCAAAGTCAGCGACGATATCGTCTACATCTTCAATACCAATAGAAAAACGCAGCATATTATCATTGATGCCCATATCGGCCCTTTGCTCAGCTGTATTCTCAAAGTAAATTGTTGACGCAACGGGTAAGCCTAAGGTGCGAGTATCGCCAAGGTGCGTGGCGCAAAGCACGAGTTTAAGTTCATTTAAAAATGCCAATGGATCAATATGCGCTGCCAAGTCAATACTTACAATGCCACCATAGCCAGTGAATAATTCTCGCGCGATAAAGTGTTGAGGATGATCCGCTAAGCCAGGGTAGTAGACCTGTTGTACATGTTCATGGGTATGTAAATAGGTCGCAAGACGCAGTGCATTTTGACAGATGCGTTCAACACGCAGTGCTAACGTTTCAAGACCAATTGAAATGCTATGCGCTGAATCAGGCGACAAGGTTGCCCCCATATCCCTTAGCCCGCGTTTTTTGATTTGGGTAAGCCCCCATTGTTGTGTATCCGCCCCTCGGTACATGGGGAGTATGTTGTCAAACCTACTCCAGTCGAATAAGCCAGTATCAATTATCACACCGCCAAGCACATTTCCGTGTCCCGATATGTATTTAGTTAGAGAAGCAATGGTCAATGACGCTTTCACACTTTTAGGCTGAAAAATATTTGCTGGTGTCATTGTATTATCGACGATAAACAATAATTTGTTTTCTTCGCATAACTGGCCTATCGCTCTTAAATCAGATACTTGGGTCGCTGGGTTGGCAATCGTTTCTGCGTACACTAATTTTGTATTGGTTTTAATCGCTCCGGCCACGTTTTGAACATTTGTTGCGTCAACATAACTAATCTCAATACCTAATCCTTCAAGCGTGCTCGCTAAACTGCTGGTATTGCCGAATAAATATTGACTTAGGATGATGTGATCACCACTGCGTAATAAACTCAGAAAAGTGGCGCTAATCGCAGCCATGCCGGTAGAGAAAGTAATGGCACCAACGCCCCCCTCTAGCGAATTGAGAATATTTTGCAGTGACACACTAGATGCAGACGAGGAGCGCGCGTAAACGTGACCTGCCGTTTTTCCTTGAAACACGTCGACTAAGTCTTGTGCGTTATCAAATGAAAATAGTACGGAATTGTTTGTTGCTTGATGCACTGCACCGTTTTGTGGTTTGTTGATAACTCTATCTGCGTGTACTAAACGGGTGGTAAAACCTTGGTCTTTCAATCTTTGTCTCCGCTGGAGGGCGTTAAGTTGGTGGCTACATTATTAGGGAATTTAGCATGCACTGTATGGTAATGCTGATAAATGCGCTGCAATTCTAACGCTATATTCTCACTTATTGTAAGCACAGGGCCTAATTCAATTCGCTTTTTCTTATAATCAAATGCAACTAAGAATAGGGGCATGTCAGCTTTATGAGCAATATGTAAAAAGCCCGTTTTCCAGTTTTCTCGTCTGCTGCGGGTACCTTCAGGTGCTAAGCACAATATCATCTGCTCCGCATTACGCGCTTTTTCGGCCATTTGATCCACAATTCCATGCGCTTTTTGCCGCTTGATAGGGATCCCGCCCCAACGCTTAAGTGCAATTGAAAAGGGAGGAATAAATAAACCACTTTTAGCAAAGAAACTAATTTTAAGCTTTAGCGTAAAGGCCACAGCTATTCCAATCACAAAATCCCAGTTCGAAGTATGTGGGGCAACGGCAATGATCATTTTCTTATGTGCGGGGAATTGACCAGTGAATTTCCAGCCCATCATTTTGAGCACGGTATTGCCAATAAAGCTACTCAACGCGTTACCCATCCGCGGTAAATCTTCATGTAGAATCGGTGTATTTAATTTGTTAGCCATTTCTTTCTTAGTTGTAGCGCTTTACACTAGACGGAATGATCCGACATGTCATCCTCATTGTCGAGTGCCAACTCTGCATGCGCATTCAAATGGCCTCTCAGGTCAATAAAAAAGGAAAAAAGAATTTTGAGATATTTGTTTTTCGCGTTGGCTTTATTCAGCGTTACGGGGTTTGCTCAACAAACAGCACAAAACCTTTTTAGTCATTATCAAAGTGCATTGTATCAAATTAGAATCATCGAATTAGGTTCAGGAAATAAGTCTTCGATCGGCTCAGGCTTTCAAATTAATGAAGCGGGTGTGCTCGTGACTAATTATCACGTGGTGTCTGAGTATGTCTATTTTCCAGAAAAGTATCGTATCGAGTACCTAGCCGCAAACGGAACGGTAGGCGAGTTATCTTTGGTGAATATCGATGTAGTAAACGATCTAGCGTTAGTGCAGGTGCAAAGCGACAGTAAAAGTACGGACTTTTTCTCTTTGTCTGCTCATTTACCTGAACAAGGCAGTAGCATATATTCACTCGGTAACCCTCACGATTTAGGCATGATCGTGGTGCCAGGGACCTTCAACGGGATTAAAAAGAACAGCTTCTATCAGCGCATTCATTTCACCGGTTCAATTAACCCTGGGATGAGCGGAGGCCCGGTCGTTAATCCAGAAGGTGAGGTTGTTGGTGTCAATGTTGCCACAGCGGGAAATCAAATTGGGTTTTTGGTGCCGTTAACCAAGATCCGTGCATTGGTAAGCACAAATGAATTTACACCGATATCCACCAATGAATATAAGCGGGTTATAGCGGCACAACTGATGGACAATCAACAGCGCTTGTTTGAGCGCCTTGAACACGAAGAGTGGAAATTAAATGAGTTGGGAGGGGCAAAAATCCCTACGTTAACCGGACCACTATTATCCTGTTGGGGAGATTCAAATAGTGCCGATCAAGAGGCATTGTATTTGTCCGTAGAAAATAGATGTAGTTTAGACGAAGAAATATTCGTTCATGGCGGTCTACGTACTGGCGGTATAGAAATTGAGTTTGAATGGCTCGAAAGTGATGAATTTGGTGCACATCGTTTTTATGACTTTTTTAGTGGAAGTATTTCAGGTGCAAGTGCAGGTAACCATGCAGGTAAAAATGATGTCAGTAACTATCAGTGCAAACAAGATATTGTTGCTAACACCCATGATGTAAAAACCAAAAGTATTTTATGTTTACGTGCGTATAAGGAGTTTCCACATTTATATGATGTCTTATATATAGGGGCGACACTAAACCATGAGTCTCAGGGGCTGATAAGTCACTTCACTCTAGCAGGGGTAAGTCAGGGATCTGCAATGCGATTCACTAAGCAATTTGTGGGGGCAATAGCATGGCAATAGTGCTCGAACTGCTCTCACGTAAAGACCAAACGTTAAAATATTTTAAATTTAATAAATCAGAAATTTTAGTGGGGCGAGATCATCATTGTGATCTGCGCTTAGAAGACCCTTATATCAGCGCTGAACATGTGCGTATAAAACAAGATAGTGAAGACCACACAATTTCTTTTGAGGATTGTGACACAGTTAACGGCACGTTAGTGAATAAGCAGTTGTTACCAAGCGGGCAATTGCAAGGCAACGATATTCTAAAACTTGGCCGCACACGCTTAAAAGTGGTGAATACAAATCAACCCGTTTCAGCGGCGCTGCCTCTCAGTCAACTAGAAGAAAGCCTGAATTGGTTGTCTCACAGCGGTGTAGCGATTCTGTTGACCTTGGCGTACTTGGTGCTGTCTATGGTGCTTGAGTTTACCAACAGTGTCGCGGCTTACAATGTGTTTGACATGCTACCTAAAGAAATGGGGCAAATGGCGCTATTAAGCGCCTGGCCGATAGCGTTCGCGATTATGGGGAAAGTATTCAATAAAGAAAGCCGTGTGGTGAGCCAATTTTCTATATTGTGGCTTACACTGTTTATTTTTTATGGCTTGTATTTATTGGAAAAACTGGTTTCCTTCAATTTCAATGCACCAGAAGGATTAATTTGGATTGAGCTGATGGTGTATGCGCTGGTGCTATTTTTTTGTATTTGGTTGTCATTGTTTTTTGCCTTTCATCAAACAAACAAACGACGAAACTTGGTGAGCTCCATGATGACCTTGGTGATTGTTGTACCAATAGTGAGTTTGAGCATGCTAGGCAGTAACGATTTCAGTGCTAAACCTGCATATAACAGTATTATGTTGCCGCCAATTTATCAATTAAGACCAGCGTCAGACGTGGACACCTTTGTTGAAAACTCAGCGTCGCTATTTACCGAACTTGACGAGCATCTAGCAAGTGAGAACTTGGCTCAGAAAAATTCGAATAATCCAGAGCATTAACTTAGTAGTGAAAACGTATGTGTATTTTATTTATCGCTGTCAATCAGCACACTGATTACCCGCTTATTGTAGCGGCAAATCGCGATGAGTTTTTTGAAAGGCCAACAAGCGAGTCATCTTTTTGGTCCGAGCATCCACACATTCTTGCTGGTAAAGATCTGCGCGCTGGTGGTACATGGATGGGGATTAATCAACGAGGTAAATTATCTGCGCTAACGAATATTCGTGACCCCCAGCGTATTGCGTCTGATGCTACTTCCAGAGGCGAATTAGTCAGTGACTACTTGCACCATTCACCGAGCAGTGAAGAGTATCTGGCTCGGATATCCGCTAACGCTGAAAAATACAATGGCTTTAACTTACTCTTTGGTGATTGGAACGACTTGTATGTGTTCAACAATCACACACTTCAATCGGACAAGTTAACCACAGGTGTATACGGTTTATCTAATGCTAGTTTAAATACCCCTTGGCCTAAAACGTTGCACGGGATGACGCAATTAACCGAATATTGCCAAGACTCTCAGTCATTAGAAAGCGAACAGTTATTTGCTTTGCTTAAGAATCAAACCAAAGCCAAAGACGATACTTTGCCGCAAACTGGTGTGCCGATAGAGTGGGAGCGAAAATTATCTTCCATTTTCATACAAAGCCCAGAATATGGTACACGCTCATCTACCTTGCTTTTAGTCAATAATCAACAGCACGTATCGTGGCAAGAACGAACTTTTAATAATGAAGCTCAGTGCATTGCCGAAAATAGCTATCATTTCGCTATAAAATAGCATTATTTTAAGTTCGAAAAATCATCAGGCAATGGCATAATGTCTGCCGTTTAGCCTATTCACCATAAATTCAGAGGAACATCATGTTTGAAGTATTGCCCCAGTTACCCGCCGATCCTATTTTGGGATTATCAACTGCTTATAAAGCTGATACCAATCCATTAAAAATAGATTTGGGAGTAGGCGTATATAAAGACGAGCAAGGGCATACACCAATTTTATCTTCAGTGGCGAAAGCTCAAGAGCTTTTATTGGCTAAAGAAGATTCTAAAACCTATATTACCCCTCAAGGTGTACCGGGTTATATCGATGGCATGTTGCAGTTGCTGTTAGGTAAAGGCAGCAAAGTCATGCTTGAAGATCGTGTTGCCGCCGTTCAAGCGCCAGGTGGTTGCGGTGCATTGCGTATATTAGCTGAACTCATTAAACGCTGTAACAGTGACCTGACTGTTTGGGTAAGCGACCCAACTTGGGCTAACCATATACCGCTCATTGGTAATGCTGGGCTTAAAATCGAAACCTATCCGTATTTTAATAAAGCAGATGCAAGTATCAATTTTGACGGTATGGCCGAAACATTGGCACAGGTCAAATCAGGAGATGTGGTGTTACTACACGGATGCTGCCACAATCCAACAGGCGCGGATTTAACACCTGAACAGTGGAAAACGGTTTTAGAGATAGCGCAAAAAACCGGATTTATTCCGTTTGTTGATGTGGCTTATCAAGGATTCGGTGACGGACTTGAGCAAGATGCATATGGTTTGCGTTTATTAGTGGAAAACCTACCTGAAGTGATTATTGCCGCTTCATGTTCAAAAAACTTTGGCCTTTATCGTGAGCGCGTAGGTCTAGCGGCAATGATTACGGCAAATACTCAAACTCGACAAGCTATTCAAACGCAAATTCAATCTATTGCCAGAGGTATTTATTCAATGCCACCTTCTTACGGTGGTGCGTTGGTAGACATTATTTTGAGCGATGAGGCATTACGTACTGAGTGGGTAGCCGAAGTTGAAGCTATGCGCACGCGTATGCAAACGCTACGGGGATTGTTAGTTACTAAACTTGCTGAGAAAGGCGCCCAACGAGACTTTAGCTTCGTGAAAGAGCAAAAAGGCATGTTCTCATATTTGTGTATTACACCAGAACAAGTTCAAGAGATGCGCAACAAACATAGTGTTTACTTTGTTGACTCGAGCCGAGTGAATATCGCAGGTATCAGTATAGCTAATGTTGATACGCTGGCTTCAGCCTTGGTTTCAGTACTATAAGCTAACATAGCGAATAAGTTTCATGCATAAAAAAGCCGATGTTTATCATCGGCTTTTTCGTTTCTACTACATAGAGATCACTAACAATAGTGAAGTTAATCTTCTACTTTGTCTTTCGCCATGCGTACTTTTAACGTTCTTTCTTGAAACTCTGAGTCATTTAAATTTTGAATTGCTTTTTCTGCGCCCGCAGCAGTCATTTCAACGAAACCATAACCTTTGCGCTTACCTGTGCGGCGATCCTTCATTAAACGAACAGAGTGCACCTGCCCTTGTAATTCAAAATGTTGTTGTACAGCCTGTTCATTGGCGCGATAGGGTAAATTGCCAACATACAATGTTTTACTATTGTCAACGTCTGTTTCTTTTGTAGCTACTGCAGCCACGGAAAACTGACTACTAATGATAGGGACTAGAATACCGCCAAGCAGTAATCCAACGGCAATGGCAACATTAGGTTCAAGGTTAGTTGCGATAACAGGTAATAAAAAATAGCCCGCAATAGCAAGAACGACGGAAAGAATTATATTTATTATAGTGGGTGAGTTCATGTATCTACCTAAAAGATTGTGTGTTTATAAGAATATAAGGCTTAGCTATGTTAACCATTTATTACAAATTCGCCAACTAATAAGCCTTTACAATTCTATATATAGAAGTAAATACCAGTATATGGGCCTAAAGTGAGTCATTTTGATTGTTAAATCGCCACTCAAACGCTTTTTTAAAATAAACACTTGCGATCAAAGATTGGATCTCTATAATGCGCATCTCGCTTCGGGACAGCCGCTAAAACAGCTGAAACGACACTGGATTTTCCAGGTGATTGAAGACTTTTTAAAGTGTTCAATCAGCGTGATGCAGGGCGGTTTAGTTTGATTTTTCAGTTTTCGATTCGCTTCAAAAATTGATTCAAAATTAAATAAAAATAACACCTTGACATCGAAGATTGAGAGCGTATTATACGCCTCCCGCTTGAGAGGGTCTACGGACAGCATCTTAAGCCGCTTCTAAGGAAGCACGCTGCTTTGGCAGCAAATGTTCTTTAACAATTAATAACAAGACAATCTGTGTGGGCACTCACTTGATGAGTGTCTACCAAAAAAATTCATGTTCGATAAATATTTAATTGAAGAGTTTGATCATGGCTCAGATTGAACGCTGGCGGCAGGCCTAACACATGCAAGTCGAACGGTAACATTTCTAGCTTGCTAGGAGATGACGAGTGGCGGACGGGTGAGTAATACTTAGGAATATGCCTTTGTGTGGGGGATAACCATTGGAAACGATGGCTAATACCGCATAACGTCTTCGGACCAAAGGGGGCCTTGGCTCCCGCGCAAAGAGTAGCCTAAGCGAGATTAGCTTGTTGGTGAGGTAAAGGCTCACCAAGGCGACGATCTCTAGCTGTTCTGAGAGGAAGATCAGCCACACTGGAACTGAGACACGGTCCAGACTCCTACGGGAGGCAGCAGTGGGGAATATTGCACAATGGGGGAAACCCTGATGCAGCCATGCCGCGTGTGTGAAGAAGGCCTTCGGGTTGTAAAGCACTTTCAGTTGTGAGGAAAGGTTGATGGTTAATACCCATCAGCTGTGACGTTAGCAACAGAAGAAGGACCGGCTAACTCCGTGCCAGCAGCCGCGGTAATACGGAGGGTCCGAGCGTTAATCGGAATTACTGGGCGTAAAGCGCACGCAGGCGGTTTGTTAAGCTAGATGTGAAAGCCCTGGGCTCAACCTGGGAATTGCATTTAGAACTGGCAGGCTAGAGTTTTGGAGAGGGGAGTGGAATTCCAGGTGTAGCGGTGAAATGCGTAGATATCTGGAGGAACATCAGTGGCGAAGGCGACTCCCTGGTCAGTAACTGACGCTCATGTGCGAAAGTGTGGGTAGCGAACAGGATTAGATACCCTGGTAGTCCACACCGTAAACGCTGTCTACTAGCTGTTTGTGGATTTAATCCGTGAGTAGCGAAGCTAACGCGATAAGTAGACCGCCTGGGGAGTACGGCCGCAAGGTTAAAACTCAAATGAATTGACGGGGGCCCGCACAAGCGGTGGAGCATGTGGTTTAATTCGATGCAACGCGAAGAACCTTACCTACTCTTGACATACTAGAAACTTTTCAGAGATGAATTGGTGCCTTCGGGAATCTAGATACAGGTGCTGCATGGCTGTCGTCAGCTCGTGTCGTGAGATGTTGGGTTAAGTCCCGCAACGAGCGCAACCCCTGTCCTTAGTTGCCAGCCTTAAGTTGGGCACTCTAAGGAGACTGCCGGTGACAAACCGGAGGAAGGTGGGGACGACGTCAAGTCATCATGGCCCTTACGAGTAGGGCTACACACGTGCTACAATGGCGAGTACAGAGGGAAGCAAACTTGCGAGAGTAAGCGGATCCCTTAAAGCTCGTCGTAGTCCGGATTGGAGTCTGCAACTCGACTCCATGAAGTCGGAATCGCTAGTAATCGCAAATCAGAATGTTGCGGTGAATACGTTCCCGGGCCTTGTACACACCGCCCGTCACACCATGGGAGTGGGTTGCAAAAGAAGTAGCTAGTTTAACCTTCGGGAGGACGGTTACCACTTTGTGATTCATGACTGGGGTGAAGTCGTAACAAGGTAACCCTAGGGGAACCTGGGGTTGGATCACCTCCTTACTATTAGGTCGGCCTCATCAGGCTGAGTGTTCACACAGATTGTTTTGTTGTTAGTAAAGAAGAGCAAAAAAGAAGTGCTTGGGATATTCAAGCAATTTCTAGCGCTGTTAAGTCATCGTTTATTGCGATGATGTTTGTTCTAGGCAAGCCGACTTTGGAGCGAGCGAGGGCGTGTACAAGCAGTACATAACCGAGTGAGAGACAAACAAAGGCGCAGCATAGGGCAAAGAGCAGAAGCAAGAAAGGCTTGTAGCTCAGCTGGTTAGAGCGCACCCCTGATAAGGGTGAGGTCGGCAGTTCAAGTCTGCCCAAGCCTACCATTTCGCATTTATGCGGTGTTGGACACCTCGTCGTTTAGCAGGCTAAACGTCCTCGGTCTCCGCCTAGCCTAAATACGAACTGGCCGAAGATGAAAATCCTCAAAATAAATTGAGGGGCTATAGCTCAGCTGGGAGAGCGCCTGCCTTGCACGCAGGAGGTCAGCAGTTCGATCCTGCTTAGCTCCACCACTTTCTAAGAAAGTGATTTTTGCTCAAAAAGATTAAGTAGCCTTAATCAATACACATTAAGTTGAATGTTTATTGATTAAGGTTTTTTAAACCTTAATTGTTGTTCACGTTTGTGAAAACAATGTTCTTTAACAATATGGAAAGCTGATAAAAGTAATCAAAACTAAGAGAACTCTTTAAGAGCTTACTCTATCTGATTTGAAAATGAATACTTGTCACGCATACAGAGTAGACCTTGAGTCTATACGTCAAATATTGAAGGTTATTTGGGGTTGTATGGTTAAGTGACTAAGCGTATACGGTGGATGCCTAGGCAGTTAGAGGCGATGAAGGACGTGTAAGTCTGCGAAAAGTTGTGGGGAGCCGACAAAATGCTTTGATCCACAAATGTCCGAATGGGGAAACCCACCGCTTCGGCGGTATTGTAACGTGAATACATAGCGTTATGAGGCAAACGAGGGGAACTGAAACATCTAAGTACCCTTAGGAAAAGAAATCAACCGAGATTCCCCTAGTAGCGGCGAGCGAACGGGGATTAGCCCTTAAGCTAATTACAAGCGAGTGGAATGTGTTGGAAAGCACAGCGATACAAGGTGATAGCCCTGTACACGAACGCGAATTTTAAGTGAAATCGAGTAGGTCGGGACACGTGTTATCTTGACTGAATATGGGGGGACCATCCTCCAAGGCTAAATACTCCTAACTGACCGATAGTGAACTAGTACCGTGAGGGAAAGGCGAAAAGAACCCCTGTGAGGGGAGTGAAATAGAACCTGAAACCGTATACGTACAAGCAGTGGGAGCAGACTTGTTCTGTGACTGCGTACCTTTTGTATAATGGGTCAGCGACTTATATTTTGTAGCAAGGTTAACCGAATAGGGGAGCCGTAGCGAAAGCGAGTGTTAACTGCGCGTTTTAGTTGCAAGGTATAGACCCGAAACCCGGTGATCTAGCCATGGGCAGGTTGAAGGTTGAGTAACATCAACTGGAGGACCGAACCGACTAACGTTGAAAAGTTAGCGGATGACTTGTGGCTGGGGGTGAAAGGCCAATCAAACCGGGAGATAGCTGGTTCTCCCCGAAAGCTATTTAGGTAGCGCCTCGGACGAATACCACTGGGGGTAGAGCACTGTTAAGGCTAGGGGGTCATCCCGACTTACCAACCCTTTGCAAACTCCGAATACCAGTGAGTACTATCCGGGAGACACACGGCGGGTGCTAACGTCCGTCGTGAAGAGGGAAACAACCCAGACCGCCAGCTAAGGTCCCAAAATTATTGCTAAGTGGGAAACGATGTGGGAAGGCTAAGACAGCTAGGAGGTTGGCTTAGAAGCAGCCACCCTTTAAAGAAAGCGTAATAGCTCACTAGTCGAGTCGGCCTGCGCGGAAGATGTAACGGGGCTAAGCAATATACCGAAGCTGCGGACGCATAGTTTACTATGCGTGGTAGGGGAGCGTTGTGTAAGTGGCTGAAGGTGAACTGAGAGGTTTGCTGGACATATCACAAGTGCGAATGCTGACATGAGTAACGATAATGCGGGTGAAAAACCCGCACGCCGGAAGACCAAGGTTTCCTGTCCCATGCTAATCAGGGCAGGGTAAGTCGGCCCCTAAGGCGAGGCAGAAATGCGTAGTCGATGGGAAACGGATTAATATTTCCGTACTTGGTATATCAGTGATGGGGGGACGGAGAAGGTTATGCAAGCATAGCGTTGGTTGTCTATGTGAAAGTGTGTAGGGTTGAAGTTTAGGTAAATCCGGACTTCTACATGCCTGAGACACGAGACGAGACTCTACGGAGTTGAAGTTGCAAATACCCTGCTTCCAGGAAAAGCCTCTAAACTTATGATATATCGAACCGTACCCCAAACCGACACAGGTGGTCAGGTAGAGAATACTAAGGCGCTTGAGAGAACTCGGGTGAAGGAACTCGGCAAAATCGTACCGTAACTTCGGGAGAAGGTACGCCGCTGTTTGTGATGAGACTTGCTCTCTAAGCGAATGGCGGCCGCAGTGAAAAGGTGGCTGGGACTGTTTATTAAAAACACAGCACTGTGCTAAATCGAAAGATGACGTATACGGTGTGACACCTGCCCGGTGCCGGAAGGTTAATTGATGGGGTTAGCGCAAGCGAAGCTCTTGATCGAAGCCCCGGTAAACGGCGGCCGTAACTATAACGGTCCTAAGGTAGCGAAATTCCTTGTCGGGTAAGTTCCGACCTGCACGAATGGTGTAACCATGGCCACGCTGTCTCCACCCGAGACTCAGTGAAATTGAAATCGCAGTGAAGATGCTGTGTACCCGCACCTAGACGGAAAGACCCCGTGAACCTTTACTATAGCTTGGCACTGAACATTGACCCTACATGTGTAGGATAGGTGGGAGACTTTGAAGCGTGAACGCCAGTTTGCGTGGAGTCATCCTTGAAATACCACCCTTGTACGTTTGATGTTCTAACGTTGTTCCCTAATCGGGAATGCGGACAGTGCCTGGTGGGTAGTTTGACTGGGGCGGTCTCCTCCCAAAGAGTAACGGAGGAGCACGAAGGTTGGCTAATCCTGGTCGGACATCAGGAGGTTAGTGCAATGGCATAAGCCAGCTTAACTGCGAGACAGACACGTCGAGCAGGTACGAAAGTAGGTCATAGTGATCCGGTGGTTCTGTATGGAAGGGCCATCGCTCAACGGATAAAAGGTACTCCGGGGATAACAGGCTGATACCGCCCAAGAGTTCATATCGACGGCGGTGTTTGGCACCTCGATGTCGGCTCATCACATCCTGGGGCTGAAGTCGGTCCCAAGGGTATGGCTGTTCGCCATTTAAAGTGGTACGCGAGCTGGGTTTAGAACGTCGTGAGACAGTTCGGTCCCTATCTGGTGTGGGCGTTGGATGATTGAGGGGAGCTGCTCCTAGTACGAGAGGACCGGAGTGGACGAACCGCTGGTGTTCGGGTTGTTTTGCCAAGAGCATTGCCCGGTAGCTACGTTCGGAATCGATAACCGCTGAAAGCATCTAAGCGGGAAGCGAGCCCCAAGATGAGTCATCCCTGGCAGTTTAACTGTCCTAAAGGGTTGTTGAAGACTACGACGTTGATAGGCAGGATGTGGAAGCGTTGCAAGGCGTTAAGCTAACCTGTACTAATTGCCCGTGAGGCTTAACCATACAACGCCCAAGTGACTTTTTATAAGTTTGCGTGTTGTTTGTATGACAAGTATTTAATCAAGAGTAAGACTAAAGAGATTTAGCGATGATTACAGCCAGACCTTACGAGGCGCGGCATCAGCTTTTACATATTGAATTTATTGAGCTAAGGCTTGATAAATAACAGTTTATGTCTGGCGGCCATAGCGATGCGGCCCCACCTGATCCCATCTCGAACTCAGAAGTGAAACGCATTAGCGGCGATGGTAGTATGGGGTTTCCCCATGCGAGAGTAGCACACCGCCAGACTCCCATTACACGAAAAAGCCCTGACCTAAAAACGGTCAGGGCTTTTTTCGTTTCTGCGAAATAAAAATCAGCAAGGGCATTCGACTCTAGTTCTTTGTGTGAAACCGGAGGAACAACCCGTCCCTGGTGTGCACGCCAGCCACGCCATCCATGGCGTGTCGTTCAGTCGGGCAAAGCTGCGCTTCGCAAAAGCCTCCGCCTTCACCCCCATGCGACAGCCGCGTATTCAACGATGTAGTAGCTTTTTGATGTATATGTTTGATAGCACGGTTCATGTAACTGTATCAATATGACGTCAGGGGGGGCGAGGAACCCTTAATTAAAAAGCATAATCGGAAGGGGCAAACATCACGACTAGCTTGTTAAGGATGTTTGCTTTATTTCGATGGGGATCCCCCGCAGTGGGTTTGTGCTACGCTTTCGATATCTGAAAAGATGTAACCATTACTGTGCACCAATCTCTTGTTCAAACTCCACTGGATGAGGTCCGAGTGGGAAATTACATATTGGTATTACCATTCCAACGTTTGAAGATCAGTGATGTGTTGAGCCCGCCGAATGCGAAATTATTGCTCATTATATAGTCGACATGTAATCTTCGACCTTCCCCTTTGATGTAATCTAAATCGCCACAGTTTTCATCTACTGTTGCTAAATTTGCGGTGGGGTGAAACCAATTATTTCGCATCATCTCAATCCCTACCCATGCTTCTAGCGCACCACATGCGCCAAGCGTATGTCCCGTATAACTCTTCAGCGAGCTAATAGGGGTTTTATTGCCAAATACCGCTGCTGTTGCCTGGCTTTCCGCTATGTCACCGCGACTTGTAGCTGTTCCATGCGCACTGACATATCCAATTAGCTCGGGGTTTATTCCTGCGTCTTTTAGTGACTCACGTATTACTTTTTCCATTGTTTGAGACGATGGTTGGGTGATATGGCTACCGTCTGAGTTTGTAGCAAAGCCAATGAGCTCTGCGTAAATTTCAGCACCTCGCTCAATAGCATGTTCATATTCTTCTAATACGAGAGTACATGCACCTTCGCCAATAACAAGGCCGTCGCGCTCGCTATCGAAAGGTCTGGGTGTAGACTGAGGCGTATCATTCATTGTGCTTGTGGCATATAGGGTATCAAATACGGCAGCTTCAGTAGCGCATAAGTGTTCGCAGCCACCTGCAAGCATAACGGTTTGCTGACCGAATTTAATTGCTTCGTATGCTTGCCCGATCCCCATGCTCGCTGACGTGCAAGCGCTAGATGTGGTATAAACACGGCCCTTGAGACCGAAATAAACACCTATATTTACCGGCGAGGTATGGGACATCATTTTGATATAGGTGTTTGCGTTTAGCCCATCGCAATCATCATGTAGAAGCATATTACCAAAGTCAGCGATGGCGCCAGTGTCACCAGCAGAGGAGCCGTAAGCGACTCCAGTCATGCCGCTTTGTAATATTTCATGCCCGAGTAAGCCTGCGTCAATCAGTGCGTTTTCTGTGCTGACAACGGCGAGCTGCGCGACGCGTCCCATGCTTCTAAGATCTTTACGCGAATAATGCTTTGGTACAGTAAAGCTCTCGACTGGCGCGCCAAGTCGGGTATTTAATCCATCATATTTATCCCATTCAGGCATAGCGACAATACCGGTTTTACCGGATTGAAGTCGGCTCAAAATACTGTCCCAGTCGTTGCCTATAGGTGAAAAACCGGCTATGCCTGTTACTACAACTCTTTTCATCAGTACATTCCACCATTTACAGATATAACTTGTCGGGTGATATAAGAAGCGTCTTCAGACATTAAAAAGCCCACTGCTGCGGCGACTTCTTCTACTTTGCCCATTCGTTGCATAGGGATCATTTTCATTGCTTCTTCAAAGGGTAATTCTTCCGTCATATCTGTTTCTATTACGCCAGGAGCTACACAGTTTACGGTAATTTTACGTTTCGCTAGTTCGATTGCTAGCGCCTTTGTCGCACCAATAATACCGGCTTTTGATGCACTGTAATTGACTTGCCCTCGGTTGCCCATCTCTCCCGAAACCGAAGAAAGCGTCACTATACGGCCGGGTTTTCTTCGGCGTATCATAGGCATGATAATCGGGTGTAGTACGTTATAGAAACCATCTAAATTTGTATGTACGACTAAATCCCATTCTTCTTCAGTGATAGCTGGAAAGGCATTATCTCGGGCGATGGCTGCATTACACACGACACCATAATACGCACCATATTGTTCAACATCATGCTCTAAAGCTTCTCTAGCCTGCTCTCTGTTTGCAATATCAAAACACAGCAGCCTCGCTGCTCTACCAAGCGCTTTGATTTCTTCTATGGTTTGTTCCGCTAAGGCGGTATTTCCGCGACAGTGCACCACAATATCAAACCCTTGATTGGCTAATCGAAGGGCTATCGCTTTGCCGATCCCTCGGCTTGACCCAGTAACTAAAATGGTCTGTGTCATTACAGTACTCCTTTTAAGAATTCGTCTGCATCTGCAGGCTGAAAAACATTCAATCTAGCAGATGCTTCAAAACCGTTACCAAATAACCGTCCCTGAAAGACGTGAAGACCGTTATCTGCTTCCATTTCTAACTCTACTTCTAGTGTGATTCGACTACCAACCGGAAAATAATCTATAGATGATTCATAACGTCGAATACCAAGTAAAAAACCCAACTTTGGCTTTTCACCGGAGGCTCGCGGTTTGCTACCAGAATAGGCTGCTACGGCTTGGGCTAAGTATTCGATACCTACAGTGGCAGACACACCCTGATCTTCAATAAATATTGAGTGTTCGGTAATTAAAACGCTGGCGTGTAACCAGCCTTGGCCGTAATCGATTATGTGGTCTAGTAGACTCATCTCGCCAGTATGCGGCACGAAATCGTTTAGATTTAGGTGTTCGCTCATTGTATACGACCCAAAATAAGTGAAATATTATTTCCGCCGAACGCAAAGGAATTACTCAATACCGTGTTAATTGAAGCGTGGTTGTTGCAAAGCGGTGAGGCTAGATTTAACGATGGTAATTGTTCGTCTGATTGTGCGTCCCATACATGCTGAGGAACAAACTGTGAGGGCGCGTTATCGTCAAACATCATCCAGCAAATTCCTGCCTCAATGGCACCAGCGGCGCCTAAGGTATGTCCAGTAAAGGGTTTGGTGGAACTGCATAGAGGATTAGTAGTAAAGACATGGGCAATCGCTCGTGATTCCATTTGGTCGTTTAATTCAGTGGCTGTGCCGTGCAGGTTGATATAATCAATCATATCAGTACCAACTTGAGCGTCTGCGAGTGCTTCCTCCATGCATTTTATGGCACCTTTACCATTAGGTTCTGGAGCTGATATATGATGAGCATCGCTGCTTTCGCCACTGCCTAGTAGCTCGACTCCTGAACAATGCTGACTAACAAGAAATAATGCTGCGCCTTCACCAATATTAATACCATTGCGATTGTTGCTAAAAGGATTGCAGCGTTCAGTACTGATTGCTTGCAGAGAATCAAAACCTTGAACGGTTAACCGGCACAGTGTATCAACGCCACCCGCAACAACGGCGTCACACAGCCCTGCTTGAAGCAATCTGCGTGCGGTTGCCAATGCTTTGGCACCAGATGAACAGGCGGTTGAAATACCGTAGGTCGGTCCAGTTGTCCCTAGCTCATTCGCTATGAACTGCGCCGGGGCCCCCATTTCTTGAAGCCCATAATCATATTTATCAGGCACAATTGAGGTTGATAACCATTGTTGTATTGATTGCTCGCTCTCGTCAATGCCAGACGTGCTCGTACCAATAATCACGGCAACTCGGTGAGCTCCGTGGCGCTTTATTGCATCGTCTACCTGTGTACGTATTTGCTGCAATACGGCAAGTGCCATACGATTGTTCCTGCTATGCCATTTTTTATCAATGTGAGGTATTTCAGGTAAAACATCATTAACCATGCCCAAAGGAAATTCTTTATTGGGATGATAAGCATCGGAATAGGTTAAATTACAGATCCCTGAGTTTATGTTCTCTTTGATCTGTTGCGCAGAGCTGCCTGCGGCGCACAGTATGCCCATCGCATTTAAATAACAGTGATTCTTCGTCACAATTTTTTATACTCCAAGGTCTCAACGTTAACTTCATATTGATGAGAGTAGTTTGTGAGATGTATTGTATCTTTAGAAACAAAGTCAACGCGTAACTTGCTTTTACCATTGTACGACAAGAGTCGGTATTCCTGTGTTTCTTCAATCTGCCAATGCTCAGATGCATCATAAGTTTTATATAATATGTGGCTTGGCCACAACGCAAACTGCAACATAGCTAGTATTTCTTCAGCCGGTAGCGCTACATTTGCTATATTTTGCTCGGAAATAGTTTTCCCATCGTACTCTATTGAGTAAAGAGACTGCCCTGTGGGAAGCAATGCTCTGAGTTTAATTTTTGATGTGTCTATCTTAAGTGCGACTAATACCTGCCTTTCATCCCCATTTGCAATGAGATTAAGTTTCTGCTGATATAACGCAGGTGTTGGGCCATGTTGGGGGGCAAGTAAATACAGGTCTAACCCGTTTTGATGCCATGGCTTGATTAGGCTACAGGCATTAAGCGCTACCAATAGCAATGTGCATAATACTAATCGTCTTGACATAACTGCGCCAAAGTGGATAACCGAGACGGATTTTTAACGTAAGGGTTTTTGGTATCCCAAGCGTATCCTGCAAGAATAGAACTGATCATCCGAGTAATGTCATCACTTTTTGTCTTAGAAAAAACCACATTTTGAAAACGTTGATCGTACCAACCCTCGACAAACTCTTTAAAGGTTTTGATCCCTGTTTTTAATGGCTCAGCATATTCGCTTTCCCAATCAGGCTGCTCCCCTGATAATTGTTTATGCACTGTGGATGCTGCAAGGCCCGCTGAAGTCATAGCGATAGTGACACCAGAAGAAAATATGGGATCTAAAAACTCACCAGCATTGCCCAATAGCGCATAATTCTCACCATACAAACTTGTCACATTACAAGAGTAACTACCTAAAGTTCGCACTTGAGTATCATATTGCGCATTCTTTAAAATATTCGCTAACTTACCACCTTGAGAAACTAATTCCTGCAAGTTGTCGAGGGGGCTACCTAACATGGTTTCCAGCAGTTCCGTAGGGGCCACTACCCCTAAAGAGGCTCTACCGTTGCTAAAAGGGATCAACCAATACCAAACCTCGTGATGTAATGGGTGAACCGTGATAAGAATTTTATCACGATCGTATTCTGGCTGGTCAATGTTGTCTTGTATGTGGGTAAAAATTGATTGCCTCGGCGTCAACGTAGATGCTTGTTCTAGGTTTAACATCTTAGGCAATACGCGACCAAAGCCGCTGGCATCAAGTACAAACTTTGCGTGTACTTGATAGCGCTGACCGTTATCACTTTGTACTGATAATTGTCTCTTATCGGCAAATGGGTCGCAGGCAATAACACTATGCCCATAACGGATCTGCACACCTTGTTTTTGCGCTTCGTCGGCGAGTATTTTATCGAAATTATCTCGTTGAACCTGAAAAGTGGTTCCCCAACCCGCTGAAAATTTCTCCCTAAAGTCAAAATATTCGTATTCTTCACCTCGGCTAAAAGCAGCTCCATTTTTATGCTGAAAGGCCGAAGCTTCAACAGCCTCTAACATGTTGGCTTGTTCTAAGTAAGTCATACATTGAGGTAGCAAACTCTCGCCAATAGAAAAGCGAGGGAAGTGCTGCTTTTCTAGCACCAATATGCGGTAACCTTTTTGATTCAATAAGGAAGAGGAAACCGCTCCTGCAGGACCTGCTCCTATCACGACAACGTCGAATTGCTCAATTGGATCATTCAATGATACATAACTCCATAATTTTATTATTATTCATCGTGTCTACACATGGTGGGGGTCATTAGCCACACCAAAGAGAGGCCTATCAAAACGGTTAAACCGAAATGGTGCAATACTGGTGTTTGGCTCCATGCTAAAAGGCCAAATGCAAGTAAACTGGTTAAGCTAGACAATGAAACTGCTAGCCAGGTCTGCTCGTTGCTTGTCGACTCTGTCATAAATATTCCCATATCCAAACCAATCCCTAACACGAGAATCAACCCTAATAGGTGAAAGATATTCACGCCTCCTTCGATTAAGGTAACAGCGGAAAGAGTGAACAAAGACGCTAAAATAGGGGGGGTAACCACTCGCCACACATCCATTCTGTATCGCCATGTGAGCAAAAGTAATACTGCCAAGTAGGCAGCTAACACGAGCTGACTAATCTGAACTCGGTAGGTTTGCAACACGTTTGAGATGTTGGCTACTTGATCAATCAATTGTGCATTAGGAAACGCCGAAATAATATTTTCTAATTGGTGTTTTGCCTTACTATTTAGGTAGCCCATGAAGCGGATCACAGTCGCACTATTATTATCTTCACTGCTAATGATAAGATCGCGCCAGCCTTCATTCACTTCAAGCTCTTGCCATTTTTCCGCACTGAGCTGATTGGTTTTAGCTTGCTCAAACGCAAATTTAGCTTTTTGTTGTTGAGACTCGTTTAGACCTAATTTGGTATACAGAGAAGGCAGATTTGCGCGGTAAAGCTGTGAGACGAGTTGATAATTCTGAACTTGAGCCTGGTTCGACGATAGATGCTCGGATAATGCTTGAAAAGGAGGGAGTGTATTGTTGCTTACTAGAGGGAGGAGCTGCTCAGTTAATGACGTTTCGTTTTCTATGCATATATCCAGCGAGTCACAGGTGATTAAAATAAACTGAGTACTGCTGCTGGTACCAAGCATCTGCTGTATTTGCTTCTCTTGTTCTAACAGAGAAGGGGGAGAGGTCTGCAGTAAGCGTACATCATCCTGAACATTACCGTTGGCGATGAAGAACAGCGAGCCAGAAACAAAAGAAATTAAAAGTGTTGAGGTCACTATATTCAACTTAAAGCGAGGTACTTTGGTACGCCAAGCGCTCAGCACCGTCGCTATTGGGATAGGCTTTTCTACGCTTCTTCGGGTCAGCACAGGTAACAGTAAAACGACAGTGAGCCAAGAGGATATGAGTCCAACGACAGAAAATACCGCCATTTGCTGTAACCCAGGGAAAGGCGCGAAAATTTGTACCGAGTAGGCCAGTACACTGGATATTAACCCCAAAACCAAACCAGGTAGAATGGACGGCAGGCACTTCTGGGCGGAGTTGTATCGCCTCTCTGATATAAAATGCAGAGCATAATCGATCGAGACTCCGACCAAGCCTGCGCCAAACGCCAACGTGATTAAATGAACCTTACCAAATAGCAAAATAGTGGCGGCAATTGCAGTAATGCAGCCCACGGCGACCGGCAGCAGCATCAAAATAATGGGAGGGACCTGGCGGAATACTAGTAGCAGCACCAAGACGATCCCCATTAGCGAGCCAAAACCTATACTAGAGATTTCATGTTTAGCCTGTTTCGCTCCCGCGTCCGCATGCAATATCATTCCAGATGCGTGTAATGTGAGGCCGATATCTTTAAGTTGTTTTTGCTGTGTTTTAAGTGTGTCTATTACCGATTTTTGCACATCCAATGAATAAGGGTCGCCACTTAATGTTAGCAATATCAAATAAGTGGGTTGCGCGGTATTTCTAACTTTCAACAAGGATTGCACGAACTGAATATTTACAGATGACTTCTGTTGCTGACTCAAGTTTGAAAAAAAACCAAAAGGATCTTCGATAAGATCGAGTTTATCAGTCGATAGTGGGCTAAATACTTTCGCTAAAGTACGCTGTTCAAATTGGTCAAACTGCTTGTCTTTCAATGCTTGGCGACTTTCGCTATTAAGCAGCGCAAAACGGTACGGAAACAACTCTTGGTGAAAACGCGCTAGAAAGTCGTCATCCACACGCCACTGAACCTTGTCGACTTGATTGAGCGATTGGAATGCCTTAGCCACGTTGGGTAAGGTTTGTTGGATTTGGAGGTCATTGTCACCAGTGACTAACAGCAGCATTTGATTCGAAAAGCTTGCCGAGGTTTTATCTATTGCGGTTTGAACTGTGGGTTGTTGCTGGGAATGAGGCAACAGCGACATAATGCTTGAGTCAAATTTAGGGGCTTGGCTAAACGCACAAAAGTACAAGGTTGCGAGCAATAGCAACCATAATGGTAATGCCACTTTTTTCAGGGTACTTGTCACTGTTTGGTTCTCAAATTGACAAAACGGATATCGGTATAGTCACCGTTGTGTTCAATAAATTTGAGCTGACGAAGGTAAGCATCCCCTTGTAACTCTATGTTGCTAATGGCCTGTGAAATCGCGCTATCTTTAGGGGTTAAAACCACTTGCCATTGGCCATCATCTAGCTCACCACTGAAGGTAAAGTACACTTCTAATTGTTGCCACTGAGACGTTAGCACTGAAAAGAAAATATCACTCAACACACTGACCACTGGATTTGAATCAGCCTGTAACTGCATGATCTGTGTACCACCTTGCTCGCTGGTGATGCTTTGTGGCGTCATGACTATTTTGTTTTCTATGGGGGCGAGGGTATGCCAGTTAACTGACTGGCTTTTTATATAGTTAAACTCGCCTGATGATGCTAATTGCATATCAAAGTCAGCTAAGTACTTTTGTTGGCTAAACTGGCCTGATAACTTCTCGGGAGACAGGGTAAGCTGATTTAATTGAGCTACATCAAATTGACCGAACGATTGAGCAAGTGACGGAGACAAAGGTTGAAGAAGCACAAACAACAAAAGCCATAGGTATTTCACGGCTTTATTCCTAGCTTTTCAAATAACACCTTAGGCGACTCAAACAGCATTTCTTTACTTTGAATGTCAACGGCTACTTGAGTGGTAGTGGCCTTGGTTAATCGCTTACCAGAGTCTTTATCCACGATCTGATATGCAATTTTCAAGCGATTTTCCCATTCTATAATCTTAGATTTTACCGTGACTTGTTGGCCGAAATTTAACGGCGATGCATAACGAATATGTAAATCTATTACCGGCCAAGCGTAACCTGATGCTTCCATTTCGGGGAAGTTATATTCAATTTTATCGAGTAGCTCACAACGGGCGATTTCAAGGTACTTCACATAATGACCATGCCAAGCGATTCGCATGACATCAATGTCGTGAAACGGTACAACGATTTTAGTTTCTGCTTCTATCATATGTGTTTCTTCCGTTGGCTCTAGAACAGTTCATCAAACTTTGTTCACTTGTTAGCTTAACGCGTTACGTTTTTGTCTCTTTGGTTGCTGTGCTATCTGTACTTTTATGCCAAAAAGAGAAAAAGTTATACCACTGTAAAGGGGCTTTAATGCAGTAATGCTCTAACCGCTGCGCGTATTTTTGGACGAAAATATCCAATTCTTGCTGGCGTGTTTTACGAGAAAACTTTAAGCGCTCTGAGAACAGCTCTACATGTATCTCGTATTTTTTCTGCTGTTTAAGGCAAAACAATAGATACACAGGACACTTTAATAAACTGGCGAGAATAAACGCCCCTTGGGGCAATGGCGCGTTGTGGCCTAAAAATGAAACATTTGAAACTCGTGCGGCTTGTTCTGGTGTTCTATCACCTGCAATGACAACTAATTCCCCGTTATCAATACGTTCTGACAGCATCATAGCTGTTGCGGGCGATAGCTCACTTACTTGCACAAGCTCTGCATGGGTATTGCTGCCAAGTTGACTCATCAGAGAGTTGAACTTTTGAGCATGCTCTGTATTGACCAAAATTGTTAGTTTCACTTCAGCAAGTCTTTGGCGCAGTGCATTACACACTTCAATATTGCCTAAATGGGAAACAAGGATCAGTGCCCCACGTTTTGAAGTGCTGATGTTTTCTACCACTGAAGGAGTTTTAAACTCAATACTGGATAAATCAATCTTCCCCATCCAAACCAACAACTTATCAAGTAACATATCGCCAAATTGAAGGAAATGTTGGAACGAACTTAATGGTTTCTCGTTAGCCAAAAAAGGCGCTATATAAGATAAATATTGTTTTGAAGCCTCACGAGCAGACCTGTTGCTGACATAGTAGTAGGCCATCACAGGAAATAGGATAACGTTAAATACGGCTCTGCCGAAAACTTGGTAAATAAACAGCAGTGTTTTGATACCAAACACCGTGCTGTTTTCTTGGATCTTACTCCAATGTGGTTGTTCATGATTCATTTAGAACTTCTGCCACAGCAAACGAGGAAGGCGCACTAACATGCCGAAGAATAACCGTGTGTGCATCCAGCTAATCAATACATTGTCATGAAGTAGCTTAAAATGAGAAACACCGTCAGTTGGGTAATTTACCTTAGTATGAATATTAATGATTTTCCCATTGCGCCAATGCCAACGAACAATGACTTCAGGATCAAAATCCATTCGATCGCCACAGGATTCGGCTTCCAATAAGGACACCATGTCAGGCACAGGATAAAGCCGAAAACCGCACATGCTGTCTTTAATGGCAAAAGAGAGCGTATTGATCCACACCCAGATGTGGGTCAAATAGCGTCCATAAAGGCGACCATTAGAGATGGTGTCATCGTATTGCGGGTGTCCTGCAATCAGTGCTCTAGGTTGTGCTTTTCCTTTCTTAATAAATTTGGGTATGTCAGCCAAGTTGTGTTGTCCATCTGCATCCACTTGTAAACCATGGCTCATACCCATTGTGAACAACTTTCTCAATCCTGCTTTTACTGCGGCTCCTTTACCACCATTGTTCGGTAGCCTTAACAAAGTCACGCTGTCAGCATTTTTTTGGGTTAATGCTTGAAGCACCTCAGCGCATGACGCATCGCTACCATCGTCCACTAGCAATACAGGAAAGCCATATTTCAGAACTTCTTCCAAGGTGTCCTGAATTGCGTGTTCGTGGTTGAATACGGGGATTAGGATCGCAGGGTTAAAAATAGCACTACTCAAAACAAATTCGCCCGCTGGAGTGAATGCCTTTTTCTGACTGAAAAGAAAATGTCACCTGCTGCTTAAGTGAGTTGAATGTTAATTGTATTTCTACGTTTTCATTGGGTTGGATAACCTGAGAAAATTTAATGACTTCTAAACGGTAAAAGTGATTTAACTCTGCAAAATGAGCCTTAGCTAACTTATGCGCCCAATGCACTTGAACAACACCCGGCAAAATAGGTGTGTTATCAAAATGACCGTTAAAGTATCGAATTTCAGGCGGTATATGGCATTGTATCGTTAAGGTATTCTCAACCCTCTCAAGAGACTTAACGATGGGCCATTTCAATACAGGGGCCTTATCCACAATTTTCTCAAGCGATGCTAGTGGTAACTTACCTTGCGGGTTGTAGGGCAGCGCATCAACAAATCGCCAACGCCTTGGCATAACGATGCTTTCAAGATCTGGTGACAGAAATTCACGTAAGCCATTAATAATAGATTTTCTTCCCTGCAGCATTAGAGCTTGCTCACCTTGTGTATTAAACGCAAGAACGATGGCTATTTCGCTACGCTTTCGCGTTACAACTAGGGCTTTGCAGGCTTTTATCCATGTATGTGCCATTAGTAAGGTTTCTATTGCGGTAAGTGAAACCCGCTTTCCTTCTATTTTCACAATAGTATCCAAGCGCCCTTTTAACGCAAATCGCCCTTGGGA
Organism: Paraglaciecola mesophila; assembly: GCF_009906955.1. GTDB lineage: Bacteria > Pseudomonadota > Gammaproteobacteria > Enterobacterales > Alteromonadaceae > Paraglaciecola > Paraglaciecola mesophila_A. The sequence goes on along the minus strand of NZ_CP047656.1, from coordinate 2,701,931 downwards.
GTGGAAGTCGATGTGATCATTTAGCATGGTCAGGGCTCCTTCCTCAGTAAAAGAAGAAGTCACCTGAACCTGCTCATTCTCAGCATAGGTGAAGGTTACGCTGGGCAATAATTGCCATAGGTCGCTATGCGTGTCTTTAGATTGATTGCGCCATGCAATCACACCTGTTTCTGAACTGCCGTAAATTTCCCATAACGGCGCATTCAGCAAGCCGCTTAAGCGAACGGCATCAGCTTTTTCAAGAGGGGCTGCAGCTGAAAATATATTAACGCATTGCTTAGCGATTAATTTCCAATCGAGCAGAGTGTTGATGCGACTAATATGAGATGGGCTTGACACGAGTACAAAACTATCTAACGTACTCGCTACATTGTATACGTCTTCCGTGTATTCGCTGATGTCACAATAGATTGGCTGCCCAGCACAAAACGGGCGCAGCAAACGGAATATTAATCCGTACAGATGCTGGTGACTAACGGTCGACAGGACGACAGCACCTACTTGTGCCGGCCATTGTGACTGTAAGCTCAGTATTTCATTGTCTAATTGCGCCAGTGTTTTAATAATCGCCTTCGGTGTACCGCTAGAGCCTGAGGTATACAATTCAACCGCTATTTGCTGAGGAGATAATGCTTGCCAATTATAAAGGCGCTCAGTTGCAAATGGACACTTATCTACGGGTTGAATGGCATTGGACAATTCACCAATAAAGCCATCTACTTGATGACTTAAGCGCTTTAGGGTCGCGGGTCTATCGTCTCCAGGAATGCAGGGAAGCTTTTGTTCATACCATAAGGCATAAATAATAGCTAAGAATTCATAAGGGTTAGAGTGATACACGACCCAGCGTCGCCCTGCATGTTGAGACAAAGTGCGCCGCCAACTGCTTACTTTAGCCACAAACATGCCCGATGTTAGCGCTTCGGTGCGGCTAACGGCAACAATACAGTCAGGTTGGGAAACCATCCAGTTTGACAAAGATAAAGGAGATGACATTCTAGGCTTTTCTTACTCTTAATCTAATTAACCATTCGCCAGTCGCTAACATCCCCATCAGCACGTAAGCAATTAGACCATTGTAAAGCACCCATATTTCATCGGTTGCGAACAAGGCGGTCAGACAGGCAATTGTACCATTGATGATAAAAAATACGCTCCAAGCTAAAGTAACTTTTCGCGTGTATCGAATAGCACTTTGAGGTAGTTCGGGTTCTTTTAGTCTTGCTAACTTTTCCACAAGGCTTTCGTTTGTCAACAAGCTACCGGCGAATAGAGCAAAGAAGCCGACATTCATCACTACAGGGTAAAATTTAAGGCCTGTCTGCTGGTCGGCAAGCATGATGATAACAAGCAAACTTAATACACTGAAAATCACCAATTTTCGTTCAGATTCTTGTTTCTTGGAAAGCCAGCGTAACGACAAAATTATCAATACTAGAGGCAGAATCCATTTGGCTTCAAACCGCTGTAATCCCCAATAAACAATGAATGGGTAACAAATACTCAACAGAATGACGAGCAGTGTAAAAAATTTTTTCATGCTTATTCAGCGAGCAAATTGTCCACCTGAACGACTACATCGTTGACGGTTCTTACGGTTTTGAAATCTTCGGGCTTAATCTTTATCCCAGTCATTTTTCTGAGTTCTACGACCAAATCAACCGCATCAATACTGTCTATATCCAAATCTTCATATAAATTAGATTCAGGCTTGATAGTTGCTGGGTCTATTTCAAATAGCTCTTCAAAAAGGTTGACAACTTTTTGAAATGTTTCGTCCGTTTTGTTCATAATTAAATACTTACTTTATATAGTTCTATGGTTTTGCACTAACTTAGTTAATGCATTTACATTGGCAAAATGAGCTCTTGTTTCTTCTGAGTTTGAATCAAGCTTAATGCCATATTGCTTTTGTAGCGCTAAACCGATCTCTAGAGCATCAATAGAGTCTAAACCTAAGCCATCCACAAATAGTGGTGCTTCGTTGTCAATTTCATCGGCGTCAATATCTTCTAAATCAAGACACTCGATAATCATTTCTTTTAATTCATTTTGTAACGCTGTCACTTATCCCGACCTCAGTATGAAAGTACCTAGTTAAATACTCAGTTAATGTTCGCGCACCTATAATGCTGCTCGTTTCTTGTGTAAAGTTCTGTATGTCTATTTTTGAATTAGCAGTGATTGTAAAATGCATCTTGCGGGCAGGAATATGGTACCATTTATGCTGCTTGGTCAATGATATTGGCTCGCAGTTGATGATGACAGGCGTAATATCGACATCTGCTCGAACGGCTATATTCGCCGCTCCTCTTTTTAATTTATGGGGCTGACCCGGAATACTGCGCGTGCCTTCTGGAAACACTATCATCACTTGGCCTTTGTGAAATACTTTTTGCGCTTCCACTATCACTTCATCAGCTGGGCCGTTATTAATGGTGTAGCCTGCAGCGCTGATCGCCCCGCGCATAAACGGGTTTCTGATAAGGGCTCCTTTTACCACACAGTTAGCGTTAGGTATAAGCGCAATAAGAAAGACAACATCCAATAATGTAGGGTGATTGGCTAGCACTAATTTCGCTTCTTTAAGCTGCTTCATGCCATGCACTTCATAGGTCAACACGCCCATAACGCGCATCAATTTAATGAAAGTAGCAAACGAGAAGTGAATGAATTTCTGCCCTCGAGCTTCTCTGGTTAACGCATTGCCTGGCATGCAAGCTAAAATGGGCACGACAATAATAGGAATGAGTATTCCGCCTACGCCAAAGACAAAGAAACTAAATGCGGTAGCAAACCAGCGCCAGGCGAATGCTAGTCTAGCGAACACGATCTGTCTGCCTTTCTAAGGTCCACGCAGCGCCATTGTTGCGACAGGAAAATAGGTTGGAGTCATTGAGTAAAAAGGAAATAAAGGCTCTTAACTCTGATTCATAGGAGGTGTTATTGGCTGCGCTATCTAAAGAAGGGGAGTATTCGAAAGCAAGCGATTCACCGTGCTCACGACTAAATACAATGGCAATTGCGTATGGGAAATCTGTCGATTGACTATAAGGGCGATAAAGCTCGGGCAATTGAGTATCATAAATTACGCACAACACACGCTTAGCGGTTTGCAATTGACTTAGGGTTTCAAACAGTGCACTGGCAATATGGCCTTGCATGGCTGATATAGCCGTAACCGAGGATTCATTTTTCGTTGCAATGGTGTACAAACCGCTGATAGCGTTGTGCACAGCCAAACTAAATCCGGTTGGCGACATATCTTCTTGTCTGCCGATACCTTCAAGTAGTGAGAGTGTCAGGTTTGTGTCGCCATGTTGCGACGCAAAAACACAGGGTATATTGAGGTTTTCTAAATTGAGCTGACCAATTGCACCCATCGCCGCTTTACCCAACGGATTAAATCGTCGGCGTAGCATCATGGGGATATGTTTCAGATTCACATTAAGTTTGTCGTCTGACATAGCAGATGGCCCAGAAACCCAGTTCTGCCAATCAGATTTGCTTTCAAGGGACGGTGCTACTGCAGTCCATGCCTCCAACTTGAATGCTACCAAAACTACTCCGCTACGATAATAACCGCTAAATATTAAAATGCGTCTGCATTTTACGTCAGTTACTTATTATTGCAATAAAGGTAGATAATATTATCAGCTCCGATCTGTTATTGATGAATGAGCGAATTTTTTATTTTTTCAATTGCGGGCGTAGCTATAAATCAGCTGTAAATAAGTGCACAATATTAAGGTACTCAAACTACTGAAATAGAAAAGGAATTAGTATTCAAATGAAATTTACAACAGCTATTGCCGCACTCGTACTTTTATTTTCAGCTTCGCCGGTTTTCTCAAAAGACGTAAAACATATGTCACTTATTCAGGATGCTATGCAATCTGATGTGTACAAAAATCGCTTGGATCCGAACATTGGACTTTATTTCGGTGAGCAAAGTCATGGCTCTGTGCTCAAAAGTTTTGGTAGTTTCCCGACAAACAAGAAAACGAACGCATTTAATAAAACCGACGTTGAGGCATGTGAATGGGTTTTATTATCAGCATTGTTGACCTTACAAGAGCGTGCACGTAAGGAAGGCGGTAATGCAGTGATTAATATTGCGAGTTACTATAAGAAAAATACCATTGTTAGTGAAACACAATATGAGTGCCATACTGGAACGTTTATCGCCGGCGTTGCGCTTATAGGTGAAGTGGTGACACTTGCCGATTAAATATCGGCGCTTTGAAAACTTCCAACTTTGGCAAACTAAGGTTGGAAGTGATTCATATGCCCAGGAGTCAGAAGGACTTTGTTTACTCGGAGAATCAGAAGTATTTCGGCTGAGGGGCATAACCAATCCCAGAAGAAAACGAGAATATATTTTAAGCAGAGCGCTTATTCGTTATGCATTGTCTCAAGTGTTTTCGTATCCCGTGGACTATTGGATACTCACTGAGTGTTCAAATGCGCCGCCGAGTGTTAAAAACCTTCCCACTCCAGTATTTTTTAGTCTTTCTCATAGCGACAGCAATATTTATTTCGTATTGGCAAAGAGACCAATAGGTATTGATGTCGAATTGATTAAACCTAGAGATAACATACACGCACTTGCCCAACAGTTTATGCACGCGAATGAGTTAATTCAGCTAGAGGAGGCGGCTGATGAATTGTTTTTCTATCGTACATGGAGCGCGAAGGAAGCATATTTCAAAGCGCTGACACCTGAGGTGCAGGCTTCGATGGTAATGTCTGAGGTGTTGATTGCTTCAGTACTCAACGAAGAAGCTTGGTATCAAGTGGACTTTAGTGATCAGCAGTTTTCTCGAGTGGTAGTCGCTCGACGTTAAGCTATACAAATATGACTGAACACTCAATATTCTTGTGTTTTATGAAGTGCTTACCTCTACTACATGACTTAAGCGCGCTTTAATGATTTTTCTAAAACGGTCCGCTAGTTCTCTAAAAAATACTCTCGAAGGAGAGGTATTTCGCCATGCTAAAGCATGTTGCCTTAATATAGGTTTGTTCTTTATTTCACATACATGCAGTGATTCAGGCACATGCATTTCAGAGTGCACGTATAAACCAGGTAAAAACGCTGCACCCATGCCCATTACCACCATTTGTCTTAATGTATCAAGGCTGGTGCCTTCGTAATCGCGTTGTAGCTCTGCACCTAATTCGTTGCAAATATCCAATACTTGGTGATGAAAGTGATGTTTGTCTTCCAGTGTCAAAATCCTTTGCCCTCTAAGGTGCTTAGGCTCGATTAATACATCTTTGCTCATGGGATGTTCACTTGATAGCACCAATTTCAAAGGTTCTGTAAACAATGGCTCTACAATAAAGTCATTTGGTAAACCCGCTAATGGGGATATTATCAAGTCGTAATCCCCCTTGTATAAACCAGCGTGAAGTTCACTAGGGGCTGATTCACGCACATAAAACTTGAGTTTGTCATAAAGTTGATGCAATTGAGGTAGTACAAAAGGCAACAAATAAGGACCTAGGGTTGGGGGAATGCCCAATTTAAATGTTGTTTTTGGTCCTTGAGCCAGCTCTCTGGCGACATTTTGAAACTCTGTCATTGTTTGGAGTAGATGTTCTGCATGGCTGAGTAACTCTCTACCATCGGGCGATAGCATTGTGCCGTTTCGCGTTCTTTCGAACAACTTCAGCCCTAGCCCTTCTTCTAGTTTAATGATTTGATTTGTTAATGTCGGTTGGCTGATGTGCAATTGATAAGATGCTCGTCTAAAATTAAGTGTGTGTGCAACAGCGACAAAGTATTTTAATTGCTTTAGGGATGGCTGAATATGAGACTGGGGCATAGTGGAATTCTATATGTGTCCTTGATAGTAATAGGCTATCACGAACCAGTGTATTTTTCTATAAAGCTATCAGGCAACATGAGTATAGTTTAACGTGGCAACGGGTAAGACCGTTTTTTAACTTTAGGAGTATGTCATGGATCATGTGATTTCAGGTGTAGCAAAGTTTCAACGAGATGTTTTTCCAAAAAATAAAGAAGTCTTTCAAAAGCTAGCGACGAGTCAAAATCCAGAAGTTTTATTTATTACGTGCTCTGACTCACGTATTGATCCAAGCATGGTGACCCAAACGGGGCCAGGTGATTTATTTATTTGCCGTAATGCAGGCAATGTTGTTCCACCGCACAGCAATCAAACAGGCGGCATGACTGCGTCAATCGAATTTGCCGTAGCGGCTCTGGGTGTCGCACACATAGTTATTTGCGGCCATACAGATTGTGGTGCTATGAAAGGAGCACTCGCACCAGAAGCATTGACTGAATTACCCCATGTGAAAGAGTGGCTAGGTCATTGCCGTGGTGCCACGGAAGTGGTTAAACACAAGCACGGTAGTGTCGGTACTGAGCATTTAGAAGAAGTGACGAAAGAGAATGTTTTGTTGCAAATTCAGCACCTTAAAACTCACCCTTCTGTTGCGGGACGTTTAGCGTGTAAAGAAGTACAGATCCATGGTTGGGTATATAACATCGAAACCGGTGATGTTTTGTGTTACGAGCCGTCAAGTGAAAGCTTTAAGCCAATGCAAGAATGTTATGCCAGCGATTCAGAATTTAAGTCGGCTCTTGGCCTATAAAGCAGGATATTCAAATAAATGAAATTCGATTTTTCAAATTTAAGAGGTGATTTAACCGGCGGTATTACCGCCGGTATAGTTGCCCTACCTCTAGCGTTAGCTTTAGGTGTAGCGTCTGGAGTGGGTCCTTTAGCTGGCTTATATGGCGCAATTGCAGTGGGCTTTTTTGCTGCCCTTTTTGGTGGTACCCCGTCTCAGATATCTGGCCCAACAGGCCCTATGATCGTTGTTTTAGCAGGCTTGTTTGCCAGTTTATCAGGCAATGTTGAGCTAATATTTACCGCTGTTATTTTAGCCGGTATTTTGCAAGTCCTATTTGGCTTTCTTGGCGTTGGCCAGTACATTCGCTTGGTGCCATATCCAGTAATATCTGGGTTTATGACAGGCATTGGCGCTATTATTATTATTTTGCAGCTTGGTCGGTTGCTTGGTCACGAGCCTCCTGGCGGTACGTTAGGCGCTTTATCTTATCTGCCTCACGCGATAGCGAATATCAATTTCATGACCTTAGGACTTGGGGTGTTAACTTTGGTTATCGCCTATAAATGGCCTGCGAAATTGGGTAAATATGTACCTGGTGCTTTAGCTGCATTGATCATTGGTACCTTGATTAGTCTTGCATTGACAAATGTACCTGTATTGGGCGAAATACCAAGTGGTTTGCCTAGCCTTCACTTACCTGTTTTTGAACAAAGTCACTTCTGGTTGGTTCTTGAAGCCGCATTTATTCTTGCTGTACTGGGCGCAATCGATAGCTTATTAACCTCGCTCGTCGCTGACAACATGACTCGAACGCGTCATGAAAGTAACAGAGAATTAATCGGTCAAGGTATCGGTAACACGGTCGCAGGTTTGATTGGAGGTATCGCTGGTGCTGGTGCAACTATGCGTACTGTGGTCAACATTCGCTCGGGTGGTAAAACCAAAATATCGGGTATGGTGCATGCGTTAGTTCTACTTGCTGTTGTTTTGGGTTTGAGCCCATTGGCAGCGAACATTCCACACGCTGTATTAGCAGGCATTCTGGTTAAAGTAGGACTAGATATTATCGATTGGCGTTACATTAAGCGTGCTCATAATGGTCCTCGCTGGGACTTCGCTCTCATGTTATTGGTGCTCGGTTTAACAGTTTTTGTTGATTTAATTACTGCTGTAGGTGTGGGTGTTGTTTTGGCTGCACTTGCGTATGTACGTCAAATTGCACAAATACAAATTGAAGAGTTACGCGCTATCCCTAAGTTATCTAACGACCCTGAAGAGAAAGCATTGCTTGAAAAGGGACATGGTAAAGTGAATGTATTTAACTTTGCGGGTCCTTTAAGTTTTGGTGCTGCAGCTGACCTAGGTCACCATGTTAGGCAACAAGTGAAGCCAGGCTCAGAAGTTCTTATTTTGGACTTCTCCCGCGTGCCAGCAATGGACGTGTCGGCGGCGATGGCAGTAGATACTATCTCGTCTGATACCAAGGCGGCAGGTAAGCTCCTCTACATATGTGGTGCGAATCAAGCGGTGAAAGATGTTCTGTTAGCGATCAATGGCGGTCAGCTTGCAGACTTTGAAAGCGAAACTTTAATTGAAGCGTTGCAAAAAGCGGTTAAGGTTATCGATAACGATTCCAATGGAAATATAACAGGAAGCTCCCAACCTCTTGTTAATTAACATTATTTAGCCGCCTTATCTTAGGCGGCTTTTTTTTGCTTGAAATTTTTACTTGCTAACTTCTTAACAACAGGGTACTAAATATCTTTGCTCCTCCTTAGACTAAAGGCTAAAGCGAATTTAAACGCAATTGCCTTACAATAAATAAAAATACAAGTGTAAACGCTACGTTTCACATAATAAGAATAATAAAACGTGAATTCATCTGTTGCGAAAAGCTCAGCTTATACTCTATTAGCGAATGTTTTATTAGCGGCAAGTCATTGGTTGCTGTTCGTTATCATCGCTAAATTTTACTCGGGCCTTGAACTCGGACAGTTCGTGCTTGCGTTATCCTTTATCTCCCCAGCTTTTTTATTTGCTAGTTTTAAACTACGTACCTTGATCGTGGTGGACAGGCAATGGCAGTTCTCACTCAATGAATACTTTTCTGCTCGCTTGTTAGCTAACTCTATCGTGACACTGGGCTGCATATCCTTTGTTTACTACCAATGGTCAGAATTAATGCAGGTTGCAGCGGTTGTTATACTCTACCGTTGGTGTGATTCCATTACTGAATTTGCTCATAGTTACCAGCGCCGTTTGCAGTACTTTAACCGCATTGCCGTGCTTATGGCGGGACGTTCGCTAATGACCATGTTGGTGGTTGCCTCGGTTGCAGTTACTGGTGGGGAGTTTGGTCACTTATTGTTAAGTTGGGCGTTAACAGCCTTGGCGTTTTGCTTATTTGATATTTGGCTGTTGAAAATTTCAAGTAAAGAGAATGAATGTCACGCTTTATCTGTGAGCCAGTTTACTTCTTCTGCGGCATTTACACGTGCACTGGGTCTTTACAAACAATACTTTACCGTCGCCTGTGCATTGGTTATTAGTTCACTATTTGTCTATCTTCCGAATTTTTTCTTAAGCCAGCAAGAGGGAGTTGAAAGTGCAGGGTACTTCGCAACCATCAGTTATTTTCTTGTAGCCGGTGGGATCATTGTTAACAGCTTATCTCAGGTGATCACGCCTAAATTAGCGATGTATTATCAGCGTCGTGAGCAAACCGCATTCAACCATTTGGTAAAGCGGTTATGCATTATTGGTTTTTTACTTGGTTTGTTAGGTGTTGGTATTGCTTGGTTATTCGGCGGTTTCTTTCTTACGCTCTTTTACACTCCATACATCGCGCAATTTCACGGAGTATTAATCGTTTTAATGTTGGCTGCCGGGGTACGCTATATATATATTTTTATAGGTACCGCATTGGCGTCTTTACAGAGTTTTGCTGTACAAACAAAAATCTATGCTATCGGCCTATTCGTGATGGCGATTTCTTGTTACTTGCTGATCCCTGAATTTAGCTTATACGGGGCAGCATATGCCATGTTATTAGCGACTTTAATCGAATGTTTACTGTTTGCACTCTCTATACGCCCACATGTTAGTAAGGCTTTTTCAGTTACGAAAAAGGTTGCTGCATGAGGGTCCTGCATATATTCGGCGCGATGAATCGAGGCGGAGCAGAACTAAGAACCATAAGTCTAATGCCAGCAATGGCGGAGCGAAGGGTGCAGTTTGATTTTTGCGTGTTAAGTGGTAATCAAGGTGTAATGGATGAGACCATTACTGAACTTGGCGGAAGCATTCATTACATCAAGTTGTCATGGCGGTTCGTATGGCAGTTTTTCCTTATGTTACGTCGCGAAAAATACGATGTTGTCCATTCACATGTGGCGTTTGTATCGGGTTTTATCTTGTTGATGGCACGTTTAGCAGGCATTAAAAAGCGAGTGTGTCATTTCAGAAATACCAGCGATGGCCGTTCTTCTTGGCTTCGTTCAATGCGTAACGGGCTATTGCGATTCCTTATTAGACACAATGCCACTTCCATTATTGGTGTTTGTGAGGGGGCTTTAGCGGGTTTCATGGGTGCTAACTGGCGAAATCTGCCCAAATGTAAAGTGGTATACAACGGTTTTCCTACTACTCAAATAACACATCAATTGGATTTCTGGCAAGAGCTGATCCCCAATTACTCAGGTAAAAAAATCATTATTAACGTGGCTAGAATGGACGTGCAGAAAAACCATTTGCGCCAATTGCAGATTTTTTATCAGGTTACGCGCATACACCCTCACGTCCACATGATCCTAATAGGGTTAGAAAATTCAGAAACGAAAGCGCAGTTGATTGAATATTTGGCTCAAGTGGGAATTTCCGACAAAGTCTCATTTTTAGGCCTTAAGTCAGATGTCATGCTATGGCTACGCCATGCCGACGTGATGTTATTTCCGTCACTATGGGAAGGCTTACCGGGTGCAGTTATCGAAGCGGCGAGTGTTGGAGTGCCTGTTGTTGCGTCCGACTTACCCGGAGTGCGAGAAATAGCACGTCAGTTGCCTGTGGTGAATGCTTTACCGCTTAACGAGACGAACACTATATGGGCTGAGCATTTGGTGAGGCAGTTCAAACGAGATGATAACAAGCTTGAACGTGTTAAACAGTTTGAATGCAGTGACTTTAAGTTATCTGCAAATGTAGAGGCCTTGTATGCTATCTACTGTGAATAACTCAGCGATGCAAAAAGTCATTGGTGTATGGGTTATTTCATTGACCGGCATACTGGTTTTGGCTGCTTACTTTAATGTGTTTGAAGCGCCTCGTAACGTTCTCGAGTCAATTACTGCAATTCATTGGGTGGCGCTATCAGCGATTTTATATTTCAGTCTGCCCAGAGGAATGTGGTCTATCTGTTTTATTTTTATGACCGTGCTAGGCGTCTTTCACGTTGGCTTAGTGTTTGCCAGTGCGTTAAATGGCATCACAGATAAGGACACGCTCTATCAGATTAGCCGCTGGTACTACAGTGTTGAAACCGATAATGCGATCCATATCGTCAATTTGGCGATGATAGGTTTTGCTTTAGGAGCTATTTGCTTTTCCAAAGAACCAAGCGCCAGTATTGAAGGCCCCAGAGAAAACAGCGCATATCAAAAGCGTCTGTTCCATATCGGTGGCTTATCTTTGGCTCTTTTTGTTGGGCTATTCTTCTTGTTGACCATTATTACAGGGGCGCTGAATTCGTATGGTGCCTACTTGGAGGTAATGAGTCATTCTCCCCTTTATTCACTAATATTTTCCTATTTATATTTCTTCATAGGTATTTCGCTCGTTTTGCTGTGCGTTGTTTATCGACCTGGATACGGCTATTGGTATTTTGCATTATTTGCCGTTTGGGCATTGGTTGCGTTTAAAGTGGGGCTGCGAGGAGAGGTGATGTTCCCAAGTGCTGTTGCTGCTTGTATGTTAGGTCGTAAAGGGGCACCGATTAAAAGTTCATTGTTGCTCATTGGGGTGATTGGCTTTTTGGTCCTGACCGGTATCGTAAAAAATGCCAGAGTATCCGGTGACTACTCTGGTGATTTGTCTGTGAATCCATTAAATGCAGTCGCCGAAATGGGTTCCAGTTTGCGGGCAGTGCAAGAAACTGTGACATGGCGGAAGCATGAAAACTTTGATTTATTATTAGGAGGCAGTTATTGGGCACCGTTTGAACGCCAGTTCGCATTATTCATACCGCAATTAGAGCGAGTAGATGTGCAGGAAGATGGGCGCTTATTGAATATCGTGGTTCAGAATAAAGCTGGGCCAATTGGTTTTTCTGCGATTGCAGAGGCGTACATAAACTTTGGCGAAAAGGGCGTTATCTTACTGTTTTTCGGGCTGGCCGCTTTAATGGCGAAGCTAGATTCATCTACATCAAATATTCGAAACAACCTATATATAGGAGTTGGCTTGCTGCCTATGTTTGTCACTGTGCGAAATAGCTTTATTCATGTTCCGGTGCAGATAGTACTGGGCATGTTGATTTCGACTTTCATCATGTACATCGCGTTCAAAAAAGACAAAACAACACGTATGTCTCCAGAGTGGGTAAATTAGCGATGCAGGTTGATATCGTGATTGAACAGCGTTTTTATCGTTGCCTAAAGGGATACTATTGGACGGAAAATATGTTTCCTTACGCTTTCTGGTTACGTTATTTGCGTGTCTTTTCTCAGGTTAATATCGTGGCTAGGGTCGCCAAGGTCAAAACGGCAGAAACAGCGTGGCATCGAGTTGACGGTGACCAAGTAGGATTCGTTGAGTTACCGAGTTATATTGGTCCAATTGGGTTTGTGAAAACTCTGCCAGGCTTGTATTCGGTATTACGTAAACGCAGGCACGCATCACGTAGCGTTATTTTTCGTATTCCGGGCATTTTGGCCGCTATTTACCAACTGCTAGCATTACCTAAGGACGCTAAATTCGGAGCTGAAGTGGTAGGCGATCCTGCTGATGTTTTCGCCAAAGGAGCCAGTAAGAGCCCTTTGCGAGTGGTTTTTAAATCGCTATTTAGCACTATGCTTAAACACCAATGCCAGCAAGCCATTTCGATTGCTTATGTGACAGAACACAAGCTACAAAAGCGCTATCCACCGAATCCAATCGCCATGCATACTCATTACTCTTCAATTCAGCTTACTGATGTAGATTATACAAAGCGCCAAATGTATTCATTTCACGAGCCTCTACGGATAGTCTGCGTGGGTAATTTAGCTCAACCCTATAAAGGCTGTGACTTTATGTTACAGGGCATCGCTAGGCTGAGTGCTCAAGGGGTAGACGTTTCATTAACGTGGATAGGTGGCGGTAGCCTGTTGCCAAGTATGAAGGCTTTCGCTAGAGGGCTTGGTATTTCGTCCAAGGTGGCATTTTTAGGCAATGTTGCATCCAGAGAAGAAATACGCCAGGTGTTAGATAGTGCCGACTTGTTCATCCTTTCTTCTCGCCAAGAAGGCTTGCCTAGGGTACTAATCGAAGCTATGGCGCGTTCATTGATTTGCGTTGCTACGGATGTAGGCGGGGTAGACGAGCTGCTGGAGCCTCGTTTTATTTTGCCGCGCGATGATATGGACGCCTTAATTCAAAGGGTGACTCTAGTGTCGGGGTTGTCAGTCGAAGAGCGGCTTGTTGAATCCAAGCGAAACTTTGATACTGCGCAAAAATATCACAACCAACAGTTACAAATAAGACGAGATATGATGTATCAAGCCGTCCTAGAGGCTAGCCCATGTTAAGAGTGTTGCATTTATTGAAAACAGCGATTGGTGCCAGTTGGGCGCTGCGCCAAACCACCGAATTGGTTAAACTAGGAGTAGAAGTACACCTTGCATTGCCTGATGGGCCTATGGTTGCTCGTTATAAAGCCGCTGGGGTGGTGGTGCATATATTCGACCCTTCCATTGTGCTGAGTCAGCCTTGGAAGAATATATCGAAGACAAAACAGCTGCGTCGCTTAGTCGATGAAATTAAACCAGATATCATTCATAGTCACTTTGTTGCAACCACCTTACTCATGCGTTTAGCGCTTCGCAGCCACGAAATTCCACGAATTTTTCATGTTCCCGGTCCATTACATTTAGAACATTGGGGCTTTCGTCGAGCGGAATTGGCCAGTGCCAATCGAGATGATTATTGGTTGGCTTCCTGTTTATGGACAAAAAACGCCTATCAAGCCTTTGGCATTAATGCTGAGCGAGTTGGGTTAGCTTACTATGGGGTAAATGAAGGTGACTTTTCATTTAAACCAGCTAGTGACGAGAACATGCGAGCACAATTGGACCTTCCACAAGACACCTTTTTAATCGGTATGGTGGCGTATTTCTACGCGCCTAAAGCTTACCTGGGGCAAAAGCGCGGGCTAAAAGGGCATGAGGATTTAATTGACGCCATTGCAATTGTGCGTCGGCACTATCCTAATGTTAAATGCGTCTTTGTGGGAGGGCCGTGGGCCGGAGCGGATAATTATTTTGCTCAAGTTCAGGGGTATGCACAGCAGCACGCTCCCGGTTGTTGTGTCTTTTTAGGCCTGAGAAATGACGTGCCCACACTCTACCCTCAGTTTGATTTGGCTGTACACCCCTCTCATTCAGAGAATGTTGGAGGTGCCGTGGAGTCAATGTATGCTGGAGTGGCAACATTAACCTCTAATGTTGGTGGGTTTCCTGATTTGGTTGAAGATGGTGTCACTGGCTATATGGCACCGGCTCAGGCCCCTGAGCTGCTGGCGAAAAAAATAATACAAGCGATTGAGCAGCCACAGCAACGAAAAAAATTGGTTGCCAGCGCCAGTATCCGCGTTGCGAATATTATGAATGTGCAGCATAACGCTAAGCAAATAACCGATTTTTACCAACAGGTCATGTCTCAACAAACAAAACGTACGGCTCGCTTAGATCGGAGAAACCGAAATGCGTAAACGCGTGCTAGATATCCTATTGGTGTGTATGGCTTTATTCCTATTGTGGCCCATCATTTTAGTCACTGCGTTGTTTGTACGAGTGTTACTGGGCGGTCCCGTACTCTTTAAACAAGCACGACCGGGGCGCCATGGTCGCGTGTTTAACATCATGAAATTTCGCAGCATGACCAATGAAACAGATGAAAATGGCCAGTTGTTAGCTGATGACGTTAGGCTCACCTCTTTCGGCAAATTCTTACGTCGCAGCAGTTTAGATGAATTGCCTGGGTTATTTAATGTACTTCGCGGTGATATGAGTTTGGTCGGGCCAAGGCCACTGCTTGTAGAGTATTTACCTTTGTACAATGCGCAACAACTGCGTCGCCATGAAGTACGCCCTGGAATAACAGGGTGGGCGCAGGTTAATGGTCGCAATAATTTATCCTGGGAAGATAAATTCAAACTAGACGTATGGTATGTGGATAACCGTAGTCTCATGTTAGATATTAAAATTTTATGTATGACGGTAATTAAAGTGATTCAACGTGTTGATGTAGAGCAGATAGGGCATGTCACCATGCGAAAGTTTACCGGTAGTGGCAACGCTGAGGGAGAAAGAAATGATCAATAAATTAATCATTATCGGAGCCAGCGGTCATGGGAAGGTCGCGGCTGACTGTGCCCAAGCGAGCCGTCGCTTTAGCAATATTCACTTTTTAGACCAAGCCTATCCTAAGCAAAAGCACAATGCCCATTGGGAGGTAATAGGCCACGCTGACGATGTGGCAAATTATATTGCGAGCGACACACTGTTCTTCGTTGCCATTGGAAATAATGCGATTCGCGCTCGGGTGAGCGCAGAATTACACGCACTACATTGCTCGTTTGCGACGTTAATCCATCCCAGTGCGCAGGTGAGTAAACATAGTGAAGTCGGCGTTGGTTCACTTATTTGCGCGAATGCAACGGTCAATATCGCCAGTAAAATAGGCCAAGGTGCCATTATCAATACCGCATCCAGCGTGGATCACGACTGCGAGATAGGCGACTTTGTGCATATTGCTCCAGGAGCACATCTGGCGGGCAATGTTACGGTCGAGGAGCAAAGTTTTATCGGTATTGGTAGCGCAATTATTCAAGGTTGTACCGTGGGTCGCCATAGCGTAGTCGGTGCAGGCTCTACTGTGCTGGCGAATATTGCTTCGCATCTGGTAGTGGCTGGCAGCCCAGCTAAAAAAGTTAATAATAATAATTAAACATCTTAGATGATGTGAGGTAACTCAATGTTAAATGGACCGTTTTCGCCCTGGCCAAATTACGATGAAGCTGAAAAAGCAGCGGTGTTGTCAGTGTTAGACTCCAACCGCGTGAACTATTGGACCGGACAACAGTGCCGAGAATTTGAAAAGGCATTTGCCCAGTACATTCACTGTGAGTATGCAGTCGCGGTGGCAAACGGTACAGTTGCGTTAGATTTAGCTTGGCAGGCGCTGGATATACCAAAAGGGAGCGAAGTCATTGTGACCTCGCGTACTTTTATAGCGTCTATTTCTTCTATTGTTTTGGCGGGCTTAGTGCCCATTTTTGCCGACATTGAGCTGGATAGTCAGAACATTAGTGCTGAAACAGTCCGTGAAAAAATCAGCCCGAAGACTAAGGCCATACTTTGTGTGCATCTTGCAGGATGGCCTTGTGAGATGGATGACATTCAATCCTTAGCGGATGAGCACAACCTGTATATCGTAGAAGACTGTGCTCAAGCTCACGGTGCAAGATATAAAGGGAAGCCTGTGGGCAGTATCGGCGATATTGCCGCCTGGTCATTCTGCCAAGATAAGATCATGACCACCGCCGGTGAAGGTGGCATGGTCACGACTAATAATCAATCCCTTTGGGAGAAGGTATGGGCGTTTAAGGATCACGGTAAATCGTGGGAAGCGGTATACGAAAAAGATCATCCCCCCGGCTTTCGCTGGCTGCATGAAAGTTTCGGTACCAACTGGCGCATGACTGAAATACAAGGGGCAGTAGGCCTACAGCAACTGAAAAAAATGCCTATTTGGGTTAAGCAGCGGCAACGCAATGCCCAGCAAATTTTTGCTAGCGCAATTGAGACCAACGCCTTGCTCGTACCTGAAACACCCGATTACATTGAGCATGCTTTTTATAAATGCTATGTGTACGTTAAACCTGAAAAATTGAAACCCGATTGGGATCGCGACCGTATCATCGAGGCAGTGAACCAGTGTAATGTGCCATGTTTTTCAGGTTCCTGTTCTGAAGTTTATATGGAAAAGGCGTTTGACGGTTCTGGCTTTCGTCCCGACGTTCCTTTAGCTAATGCAGTGAGTTTAGGCGAACGCTCCTTGATGTTTTTAGTGCATCCTACCTTAAGCGAAGATGAAATCTCTCACACATGTGAAGTGCTTAAAGGTGTCATGCTGCAGGCAACAATCTCATGAAATTAGATCGATTATTTACCTTTAGTCCCCAAGCAAAACTTTTGTTGTCGATGGGATGGGATATAAGTGCGATTTTCGTCAGTATTTTAGTGGCCTATTGGTTGCGGATCGGGATTGAAGAGTGGCATTTTGCTGCCAGCGAATGGCTGGTTATTCTTCTAAACTGTGTGTTCGCGGTTAGCTTGATGACTTTTTTTGGCCATTATCAACTCATTGTTCGCTACATTGATATACGCGCAATTTATCTTATTTTTATTGCGTTAAGTTTATCTGCGTTGTACTTGTTTGCGGCGCGATATGCCTTTCAAGCATTTGTGCCTACCACTGTGCCGTTTATTTATTTAACCCTAGCGATGTTTTTAGTTGTCGCCCCCCGTTTATTAATACAAACCACGGTACAAACGCAAAATTATAAAATTCGTGAAAAATGCATCATATTCGGTGCTTCACAAGCAGGCCGTTCGCTCGCGCAAACCTTACGTACAGGTAATGATCTGCTGCCGGTTGCGTTTGTAGACGACAAACAGCTTTTTCAGGGCAAGCAAGTGATGGGCTTGCAAGTATATTGTCGTGAAGATATACCAGAGTTAGTCAAAAAGTACGGCGTGAACAAGATGCTGCTTGCGGTAAATAACTCGTCTCACGAGCGTCGAAAAGAACTGATATCTGAGCTTGAACCCTTCGCTATTGAGCTTTTGAGTATCCCTAATATTCAAGATATTTTATCTGGTAAGCGAAAAATTGATGAACTGAGCGAAATTAAAATAGAAGAGTTGCTCGGCCGTGAACCTGTCCCACCTATTGCTGAACTACTGGATACTAACATTCGTCGTAAACGCGTGATGGTAACCGGTGCTGGTGGTTCAATCGGTAGTGAGCTGTGCCGTCAAATAGCTAAATCATGCCCTGAGTCTCTTGTACTGTTTGAGCTATCAGAACTTAATCTTTATCAAATAGAAGGAGAGTTGAGTAAGCTCTACCCTGATATCAAAATTGTCCCGATATTAGCTAGTATTCAAGACAACGAAATACTGCGCGCTGCTATTCAAAGTCATAACATCCAGACTATTTATCATGCCGCTGCGTATAAGCACGTACCCATGGTGGAATCGAACCCTTTGGCCGGGTTACGTAATAACGTTTTTGGTACCGCAAATGTGGCCTTAGCGGCACTCGAATTTGATGTGGAAAAATTTGTTCTGATTTCCACAGACAAAGCGGTACGCCCGACAAATGTAATGGGAGCAACAAAACGCTTCGCCGAGTTAATCGTGCAAGGTATAGCTGAGCTTGAATCTACCACGCAATTTGCAATTGTGCGATTTGGCAATGTGCTGGGCTCCTCGGGCTCAGTAGTACCGCTCTTTACCCGCCAAATTCAAGCAGGCGGACCCATAACGGTTACCCACCCAGATATTATTCGTTTTTTCATGACCATTCCTGAAGCGGCGCAGCTGGTAATACAAGCTGGCGCTATGGGTAAAAAGGGGGAGGTATTTGTACTGGATATGGGAGATCCCGTAAAAATTGTCGATTTAGCCCAAAAGATGGCGCATCTAATGGGTCATACGCTGAAAACAGAAACCCAACCTGATGGCAATATTGAGCTTAAATTTTCTGGTTTACGCCCAGGTGAAAAACTGTATGAAGAGCTGCTAATTGATGACGCTGATACCACCACTCAACACCCAAGAATTATGGGGGCCGATGAAAGCAAATTGCCGTTTGAGGATGTGGTTATGTTACTGGATGAACTGAATTTCGAGTTAACTCAGCATAACGAAGTAAAAGCCAAAGAGATATTGGTTGGCGCTCCTTTAGCTTATGCCCCAGCGACGCATTAAACATAATGAAATGTAGTATGTGGTCGATACAAATAGAATGTGCTCATTATTTTGCTCCCAAGGTATAAAGTGTTGCGAATCCGTATTTTACCGTTAATCACATTGCTGTTTTGTGCTGTTTCACAGGGGCAAGATATGACGTTTTTTATGGGGACAGGGGATGTCATTGTAATTAACGTGTACGGTGAGCCGGATCTCAATCAGCGTGTACGGATTGATAAAAGCGGTGATATTCGTATGCCGCTTATCAAAGCAGTCAATGCCCTTGATAAAACAGCCGGTCAACTTGCAGCAGAGATCGAGGCCGCCTATTTAGACGGTTATCTTGTTGAGCCAAATGTGAATGTGGTGATAGAACGTTTTCGGCCTTTCTTCATTAAAGGGGCAGTAAAAAACGTAGGAGCCTATGATTTTCAGTTTGATCTGAGTGTTGATGAGGCTATCGCTGTCGCAGGCGGTTTAAAAGAACGTGCCTCTAAAAGTAATTGGTTCATTATCCGCGGGGCTGAAAAAAAACGTATTGCGGCTCGGGCAGAACAAATGGTCCATCCAGGTGACATCATTGTGATTGAAGAAAGCCTTTTTTGACCATGGAAAACAACCGAGAATTTACCATCAAGCAAGAACGGTCTTTGGATATCTTCGATATCCTAACGTTTTTTTGGCGCAAGAAATATCGAATTATTATTACCGCAGCGCTGATGGCATCTTTAGGTGCCTATTACATATTGCATCTGCCAAAAATGTACGTAGCCAGCAGCATTCTGCTGTTAAGCGCTAAAGACAGCGGACTCACATTACCTACTAGCTTATCCTCTATCGCCAGTGGCGAAGATTCTCGCCAAGATACCTACATAGAGTTCATGCGTTCTCGGCAATTCGTGCAAACAGTGGTAGAAGATTTAGCCTTGTACAATTTGCATGAATACCAGCAATCGGGCGAAGGCCACTTTGTGTCAGAAAAGGATTATGCGACTGACAAACTGCTGAAACGGTTCAATGTGACCAAGTTAAGTAACACTGATATGCTTAAAATCACGGTGGAGTCTTCAACACCCAGCAGCGCAGCGGAAATAGCAAACCATATAGGCCCAGCGTTTTTTGCCTATTACGCTTTAATGAACAGGCAAAAAGCGGATTCCAAATCTCAGTGGTTGAATAATCAGCTAAACGAACTTAAAACCAGCCTTAGTGAATCCGAGGAGCGGTTGCTCGCCTTTTTGCGCAACAACGAGCTAGTTGACGTGGCAAGTCAGGTGGATTTAGCCAAAAGTGAAATTGCGGGGTTAATTGAACAGAAAATACAACTTGATCGCGCGGTTGCTGAATCTAACGGTAGCATGTTGCAAGTTGCCACCATCTCAGGCGGCTTGCAAGATTACTTACAGATACCTGCTATTCAAAGCAATCCACTGATACGTGATTTACGCATTCGGCGCGGTCAGCAGCAATTGTTGATGGATGGTATCGCAAAGCGTTACTTGCATAAGCACCCTAAGTATATTGCTGCCAAAGCTGGATTGGAGGCTATCGATAGCGAATTCACCATGCTGATAAATCAGCTAGTGAATGGCTTGCGCAGTCACAATCAGACCCTCAAAACGCGTCAGCAGGAAATTATCGAACAAATTCAACAGACCAAAGTACGCCATGCAAATTTGGGTAAGCACTCCATGCAAATATCTCGTATGCAGAGAGAGATTGAATCGACTCAGCATCTGTATGAGATGTTTTTATCTCGCTTACAAGAAACAGAAATTCTCAAAGACCTAGATGATAGAAACGATTTCGCAATAGTTGATTCTGCGTCGGAGCCAACCTTTCCGGCTAAACCTAGGGTGGTGATGGGGATTGCCCTCGCGATTATATTTTCTAGTGTATTTAGTTTTGGCTTTTGGCTAATTTTGCATTTGATAAGCGATAAATATACACGTTTCAAAAGCATACTATCGAATGTGGACGTGCCAATTTTGAGCTTGGTACCGAGAATAAAACGCAAGAAAGGGCGTAAAAATAAGCCCTTGGCTCTGTCGATGCAATCTGAGGGGGAGCGTAACTTTCACTATTTTGAGGCAATTCGTTCTTTACGAACGGGTGTGTTGGTAAAAAATAACCAGCGGAAAAACGCTGTGATTGCAGTGACAAGCATCGGCGACCAGGACGGGAAAAGTGAAATCTCTACCAGTTTGGCAGACTCATTCAGCAGAATGGAAAAAACCTTATTAATAGATGTCGACCTACGGCAACCAGCAATTGGCCCTATGTTTGATATTGATCCTAAGCTCCCGGGGTTAACCAGTTTTTTAGGGAAAAAGAGTAGTTTTACTCAATGTATTCACTCAGTGCACAGTAGCCCCCTTATGCTGATGCCTAGTGGTCCGATCCCTACAGATCCATTAGCGTATATATCGAAACCGCGTTTTGCCGCTTTCTTGCATAAGCTGAGAAATTACTACGAACGCGTATTGATAGAGACGCCCCCTATTAATACAGTGAGTGATGCTATCGCGGTGGGGAAGTTTATTGATGGAGTGATAATTGTATGCGATGTAGAGAAGAACGAAAGTGCAGACTTATTACTGGCGCTTCAGCGAGTGCACGAAGCCGAATTGCCAATATTAGGTGTGGTATTTAATCGAGTGAAAGATTTTCGTTCTAGTATGCATAAAAGACAAAGTATAGTCACTCGGGTTAAGCGTGCGATGGGGCTTGGTTGAGGCGCATAGATGAAGGAAGGCGAATCACGTCTTTGTTTTCCGCTTCCCCTTGGCTAGAATAACGCAAAATTGCCAATCGGTTGTTATATTGAAATCTCTGCAACACCTTCACACTTTTGGATTACCCGCGCACTGTACTGACATCGTCAGTATCAAAACTGTTCAGGATGCCCACGACTTTATCGCCCAGTACCGTGATAAGCCATATTATTTACTGGGGCAGGGAAGCAACACCGCTTTTGTGGCTGATTATCAAGGCACAGTGGTCGAAGTCGCTTTAAAGGGGATCTCAGTAAATGAAAGTCCTCGCGCCTTTACCCTTGACGTCGCCGCTGGTGAGGGCTGGCATGATTTAGTGGTTTGGTGTCTTGCTCGTGATATTAAAGGGCTTGAGAACTTAGCGCTAATACCAGGTACAGTGGGTGCTGCACCCATTCAAAATATCGGCGCCTATGGCGTTGAAGTAGAGCGCTTTATTGAGAGTGTTCAATACATTGATTTAGCCAGTAACCAATTGCAGCGTATTGCCTGTCACGATTGTCAGTTCGGCTATCGTGACAGCATTTTCAAGGGTGAACTTTGGCAGAAGGCGCTCATTGTTGGGGTTAGGTTTTCAATACCGAAAGACTGGCAGCCTGTTGTTACCTATGGTGAGTTAGCCGCACTACACAGCCCTAGTGCACAAGACATCTTCAACAAGGTGGTAGACGTGCGCCAAGCAAAATTGCCTGATCCTCGGATGCTAGGCAATGCGGGCAGCTTTTTTAAAAACCCCATTATAAGTGCTACCGCCTTTGCTGCACTGCAAAAGCAGTGGCCCAAGGTGCCCTCCTACCCTTTAGAAACGGGAGAGATAAAAATACCGGCTGCATGGTTGATTGACCAACTTGGCTTTAAAGGGCAATTTGAAGGGGGAATTCGTTGTCACCCAAATCAGGCGTTGGTATTAACGAATGCTGAACAAGGTACGGGAGAGCAACTTCTCACGCTTGCTCGGCGCATCAAAAGTGCAGTAGAAGAGCAGTTTAATGTGGTTTTAGAACATGAAGTGCAGCTTATTGGGGCCAAAGGGAAGGTTGTTTTATGAAGCAGAGTACAAGTAAGACCTCAGATACCAATCGCAATCATATCGTTCAAGCCCTTGCCAGTGGGCAATTTTGTTCAGGCGAAGTATTAGGTGAGCAGTTAGGAATATCCAGAGCGGCTGTATCTAAATATATAAAAGCCTTAGGCGAGCTAGGGCTTAATATTTTCAGTGTTACCGGAAAAGGATATCGACTCGCAGAGCCGATTCAATTACTTGATAGTGAATTAATCGCTGGCTACTGTGCCCGCTTTGATAGTAAGCAACTGACATTACTCAATGTTATAGACTCCACCAATCAGTATCTCAAAGATCGTATTGGTACTTTGAATAACGGTGATATGTGCTTGGCAGAAGCGCAAACTGCAGGACGGGGAAGGCGCGGGCGTACATGGGTATCACCTTATGGTGCGAGTTTGTATTTGTCGCAATATTGGCAGTTTGCTGGTGGCTATCAGTCGATTGGTGGTTTGAGTCTCGCAGTGGGGGTTGCTATTACTCGCGCGTTAGAGAAAGCCGGCTATCGAGATATAGAATTAAAGTGGCCTAACGATATATACGCCCGAGGTAAGAAGTTGGCAGGCGTACTGATTGAAGTTGAAGGCCAAATGGGCAGTGCTTGTGACTGCATTATTGGTGTAGGGCTAAATATGGCGCTTGATTTAGGCAGCGAACAAATAGATCAGCCCTGGATAGATTTAGCCACCTTAGACCCTGAACAGTTCGACCGCAATCGAGTAAGTGCATTTTTGTTAGATGAATTAACCCATTGTGCTCAGGTGTTCAGCCAATCTGGGCTTGAGCCGTTTATCGAATCTTGGCGCGAGAAAAACGTATTTAAAGATAAACCGATTCGTTTAATTATCGGCAATAAAACTGTGCAGGGTATATGTAAGGGCATCGATAGCACCGGCGCGCTGTTATTAGCGCATGAAAATGGTGTCCAAGCCTACAGCGGTGGAGAGATCAGTGTCAGAGCAAACTAAAGCGCTGTTATTAGATGTAGGCAATAGCTATATCAAACATGCTCAGGTAAGCATAAGTGAGCAAGTGTTCGAGCAACCGCTGGACATTGCCCGCTGCAAAGATATGAGCATCCTTGCTGAGCAAATCAAAACCAGCCAGCGAGTTATCGCTGCTGCCGTGGGGCAAGGGCAGCAGGTTGCCCTGTTGCAGACATTGTGCAATGAATTTGATGTGCCTTTAACGCATGTTAAAACCCAAGCCAGTGCATTTGGCATGTGCTGCGCATATCGCAATTTTTCGACGTTAGGCGTTGACCGCTGGCTAGCCATTTTGGCAGGCAGGCGCCTTAGCCCCAAAAAAACATACTGCGTGATTGATTTGGGTACAGCAAATACCTGCGATTTGGTCTCGGATAATCAGCATTTAGGGGGGTGGATTGCCCCAGGTTTTAGCTTGATGCGCGACAGCTTGATTAAAAATACCGAATTAGTTTTCGCAAATGATGTGTTTCCAACGGATTTGACCTTAGGTGTTCAAACCGTAGATTGTGTGAATATGGGGTGTGCTGCTGCTGTAAATGGATTTATTTTTGCTGCAGAACAGAAAATAGCGCAACAAGATGAAGAGTATTGCGTGATCATTACCGGCGGGGGGCAAGACATGATTAAAAAAAATGCCCCGAAACATTACTATTTTTATGAAAACCTAGTTTTATTTGGGCTACTGGAATATTTATTTCATTAAGTTTAGTCAGTTTTATTGTGGAAAAAATACTCAAATTGGCATTTGAAAAGCAAATTAGCTGTAATTTTAGCCAAACGATACAAAAATTGTATTTTTTTAATAATTGCCTCTTGCGTGTTGGGAAATGTTGCTCTAATATCCGCACCCACTTGATGACGTGCCGACTTAGCTCAGTTGGTAGAGCAACTGACTTGTAATCAGTAGGTCACCAGTTCGACTCCGGTAGTCGGCACCATCAATCTGGAGGGGTACCCAAGCGGTCAACGGGATCAGACTGTAAATCTGACGGCTCAGCCTTCGCAGGTTCGAATCCTGCCCCCTCCACCACTTTTTCAAAAGCGAAGTGGCTAGAGAGAATGTGATGTGCGGACATCGTATAAAGGCTATTACCTCAGCCTTCCAAGCTGATGATGAGGGTTCGATTCCCTCTGTCCGCTCCAATCAGTGCTGATATGGCTCAGTTGGTAGAGCGCACCCTTGGTAAGGGTGAGGTCGGCAGTTCGAATCTGCCTATCAGCACCACTTTCTCTCCCCAGTTCAAAAAGTAAACACAATTTCTTATCACAATTTGCTGGGGAATAGACAATGGCAAAAGCAAAGTTTGAACGCACTAAACCGCATGTAAACGTCGGTACAATCGGCCACGTTGACCACGGTAAAACCACTCTAACAGCTGCAATCACTACTGTACTTGCAAAAGTATACGGCGGTGCTGCATCTGCATTCGATCAAATCGATAACGCTCCTGAAGAGCGCGAGCGTGGTATCACTATTTCAACGTCTCACGTTGAATACGATACTCCTACTCGTCACTACGCACACGTTGACTGTCCTGGACACGCCGATTATGTAAAAAACATGATCACGGGTGCTGCTCAAATGGATGGCGCAATTCTAGTAGTAGCAGCGACCGATGGTCCTATGCCACAAACGCGTGAGCACATCTTGCTAGGTCGCCAAGTTGGTGTACCTTTCATGGTTGTTTTCATGAACAAATGTGACATGGTTGACGACGAAGAATTGTTAGAATTGGTAGAGATGGAAGTACGTGAATTGCTTTCAGAATACGAATTCCCTGGCGACGACTTGCCAGTTATCCAAGGTTCAGCACTTAAAGCCCTAGAAGGCGACGAGAAGTGGGAAGCAAAAATCATTGAGCTTGCAGAAGCACTTGATAGCTACATCCCAGAGCCAGAGCGTGACATCGACAAGCCTTTCCTACTTCCAATTGAAGATGTATTCTCAATTTCAGGTCGTGGTACGGTTGTAACAGGTCGTGTTGAGCGTGGTATCGTAAACACAGGTGATGCAGTAGAAATCGTTGGTATGAAAGATACAACGACTTCAACGGTAACTGGTGTTGAAATGTTCCGTAAATTGCTTGACGAAGGTCGTGCTGGTGAGAACATCGGTGCATTGCTTCGTGGTACTAAGCGTGAAGATGTTGAGCGTGGTCAAGTACTAGCTAAGCCTGGTTCAATCAACCCACACACTCAATTCGAAGCTGAAGTATACGTACTAAGCAAAGACGAAGGCGGCCGTCATACTCCGTTCTTCAAAGGCTACCGTCCACAGTTCTACTTCCGTACAACTGACGTAACAGGTGCTGTAGAGCTTCCTGAAGGCGTAGAAATGGTAATGCCTGGTGACAACTTGAAATTCGTAGTTGAATTGATTGCTCCTATCGCGATGGACGAAGGTTTACGCTTCGCAATCCGCGAAGGTGGCCGCACAGTAGGTGCAGGCGTTGTTGCAAAAATCATTGCTTAATAGCTAGCAAATTGATTTGAAAGAAAGGTCACTTCGGTGGCCTTTTTTTATGCCTGTAATAAAGATTTCACGCAGCATGGCTAATTACGCTCTTTTGTGGATCTGTACAAAAAGCTAAGATTAGCTATTATCAATTTTTGCCTGTTAGCTTGAGCGAGATATGTTGAAAGCGTTATTTGCTCTGTTATTAATCAGTTCCCTTTATTTACCCGTTTTAGCTCAAGTTACCTCGGCTAACAACATCACACTGAAAGTGGGTGTGCCTGCTTTTGCCCCATTCGCTTACATCAACGAGAGTAGTGAGATGTCTGGCGTGATGGTGCGATACCTTAATTTACTTACAGAAGATACTGGCTTTGAATTTGAGTTAGTGCTGCAACCTTATGCTCGTGTTCTCGCTGGCGTAAAAAGTGGCGAGCTAGACATTGCGCTTATTTTTAAAAACGTACAACTCGAAGGACATGCTGACTTTATCGGACCCGTATCGAACTCCAATGTAATTGTATTACCTCAGGCTGCAGTTAATTTACAAACCTATGATCAATTAATTTTACTAGGACGAATAGCAGTTGTGCGAAGTGCCAGCTTCTCGAAGACGTTTGATGAGGATACTAACCTGCAAAAATTTTCAGTAAAAGATTACAAACAAGGGATAAATTTACTGCGTATGGGTAGAGTAGATGCAGTGGTGGGTTCAGAGGCTGGTATTGAATATAACCTTGGGGAGTTAGGACTTGATATCGGTGATTTTGGCCAGCCTTATATTTTGGCGCAAAAAGAAAACTGGCTGCATTTTTCTAAAAAGTCTAAACATCGAACGCTGATAAACCAACTGAAAAGATCCGTAGCTAAACATTACCAAGATGGCTTGATGTATCAGTTATATAAGGAGGAGTTCCCAACAGGAAAAGCCACCTCCAGTTTTCCGTAACACTTGATCACATTTGAAGTTAAGATGATTTTATTTATATCCGTATAATCAATGTGTTAATTATCACTATTCACTAGGAATCTGAATGAATTACTCTGAATTGGGCCGCAGCGGTCTATCTGTTTCTCGTGTTTGCTTAGGCTCAATGACATGGGGCGTTCAAAATACCCAACAAGATGCAGATGAGCAAATTGAATATGCTTTGTCTCAAGGTGTGAACTTTATTGATACAGCCGAATTGTATCCAGTGCCGCCATCAGGGGATAAATACGGCCATACTGAAATGATTATCGGCGATTGGCTAAAGCGCAATCCCACAAGGCGTAAGGATATTATACTTGCCTCTAAAATAGTGGGTCCAGGACTAAGCTATATTCGACAAGGCAGTCAAATTTCTGCTGAGTCTGTCATTCAAGCCGTTGATGATTCTCTAACGCGTTTGAATACTGACTATATTGACCTTTACCAATTGCATTGGCCGAATCGCATTTCTCCCCATTTCGCTAAACATGCGGTAGGGCGTGTGCGTTTCTCTGATACTGACCGAGCAGCAGAAACAGCCCAGATGTTGTCTATCTTAGAGGCGCTAAACACTTGTGTTAAACAGGGGAAGATACGCTTTTGTGGGTTATCTAATGAAACGCCGTGGGGATTGCAGCAATATTTAAACCTAAGCAAAGAGCATGATTTGCCGCGTATGGTGTCAATGCAAAACGAGTTTAGTTTACTTCATGCTAAAGATTGGCCCTATCTGATTGAGAATTGTGTCGCTGAAGAAGTGGCATATTTACCTTGGTCACCTTTAGCCGGCGGTGCATTAAGTGGTAAATACTTAAATAATCAACGCCCCGCGGGCAGTCGTTGGACATTTGAACAACGTAACGGTATTTTCAGGGATACCAAAGGGACAGAGGCAGCCATCAGTCGTTACGTGGATGTCGCACAAGCGAATGGATTAACACCGTGTGAGCTAGCCCTAGCCTGGTGTGACAATGTAGAAGGCATTACATCAACCATTATTGGGGCGACGAGCATGACGCAGCTAAAAGAAAATATTGCCGCTTTTGCAACACCATTGAGTGAAGAGGCTAAAGCGGATATAGCTGAAGTGCTTAAACAATATCCGGCTCCGTTTTAATGTGGTTCTAACTGCACCTGAACTGTTTAATGCCCAGTGAGTATCTGCGAAAGCAACAAGAGGCCACTATGACTCAACAAGTGCCAAACACATTCAACTGGCAAGACCCTTTGAATTTAAATGCTCAACTCAGCGATGAGGAGAGACTTATTCGTGATTCAGCTCATCAATATTGCCAGCAAAAATTGATGCCTAGAATTTTGCTGGGTAACCGAAATGAGCATTTTGATCGAGATATTCTGTCTGAAATGGGCGAACTCGGCTTGTTAGGCTGTACATTACCGCAAGAGTACGGCTGTGCTGGAGTTAATCATGTTAGTTATGGGTTACTGGCCAGAGAAGTGGAACGGGTTGATAGCGGCTATCGCAGTGCCATGAGCGTGCAATCTTCGTTGGTGATGTTTCCTATTTATACATTTGGTAGCGAAGCTCAAAAGCGACGTTATCTACCCAAATTAGCACGAGGTGAGTGGGTTGGTTGTTTTGGTTTAACCGAACCAAACTCAGGTTCGGATCCGGCAAGTATGCTAAGTCAGGCTAAAAAAGTTGACGATGGTTATCTACTCAATGGCAATAAAATGTGGATCACCAATTCGCCGATTGCCGATGTATTTATCGTCTGGGCAAAGTTAGAAGGGGTAATTCGCGGCTTTATTCTTGAAAAAGACATGGCTGGCTTAACCTCTCCTAAAATTGAGGGTAAATTTTCACTACGTGCTTCGATCACTGGCGAAATCGTGATGCAGGATGTGCTGGTACCAGAAGAAAATATATTGCCTGACGTTAAAGGTTTAAAGGGGCCATTTAGTTGTTTGAATAAAGCGCGTTATGGGATTGCATGGGGTAGCTTAGGGGCAGCGGAATTTTGTTGGCACCAGGCACGGCAATATTGCTTGGACAGAGAGCAATTTGCCCGACCCTTAGCGGCAAACCAGCTGATACAAAAAAAGCTTGCTGATATGCAAACAGAAATTTCAATCGGCTTACTTGCTTGTTTACAAGCCGGCAGGTTAATGGATACAAACAGTCTTTCCCCTGAAGCCATTTCACTGATAAAGCGTAACTCTTGTGGCAAAGCGTTAGATATTGCACGCACCGCTAGAGATATGCACGGTGCAAACGGAATATCAGATGAGTATCATGTGATCCGCCATGTACTCAATTTAGAAGCGGTAAATACGTACGAGGGGACTCATGATGTTCATGCGCTTATTTTGGGTCGAGCGCAGACGGGGTTATCTGCTTTTGGCTAGAAACGGTGGTATTCAAATAGTCACAGAACTGAGCAAACGGCAATGGGCGACTAAATAGGTAGCCTTGGGCAAGGTTGCAGTGATTGAGTTGCAAGAAATTACGTTGTAGCTCAGTTTCCACCCCTTCAGCAATGACATTCAGTTTTAAACTATGGGCCATGGCTATAATCGCTAAAATGATTGCTTTGTCGTTCTCGTCACTGACAAGATCTTGCACAAACGAGCGATCAATTTTGATGTGATCAATGGGCAATTTTTTCAAATACGAAAGCGAGCTGTAACCAGTTCCAAAGTCGTCAATGGACACACTGACCCCTAGCTTTCTTACTTCAGTAAGTAAGTACTGCACTTTGTCATAGTTATCCACCAGAACCCCTTCAGTTAGCTCTAATTCCAACTGATCAGGTTGAATATGGCTGTTCTGGATTGAACCACGAATAAACTCTAATAAATGCCTATCGCTGATCTGCCTCGGGGATAGGTTGACGGAAAGTTTGCAGCTGTGACCTCTATGATTCAAAGTGCTTATCATTTCACAGGCGCGTGAAATTACCCATTTGCCTATGGGTACAATTAACCCCGTTTGTTCAGCAATCGGAATAAACTCGTCGGGGCCGATGCGTTCTCCGTCCAAGCGGTTCCAGCGTAATAAAGCCTCGGCTTTTAAAATGGTACCACTGGTTAGGTCGAGCATGGGTTGCAGAAATAGCTCAAACTCATGGTTGGTGATCGCTGTTTGTAATGCGCTTTCTAGCTCAATGATACGCTGAGAGGCATCTTTAAGTGCTTGAGAGTAAAACTGTACACTGCTTTTAGATGCTTTTTTGGCATTAAATACTGCAAGATCAGCAAATTTCATTAAGGTTTCAGCATCATCGGCGTCTCGAGGGAAACTGGCGGCCCCTATATTTAAGCCGATCTCGCAGTGAGTGCCATTGGGCAAGTAAAATGGTTGAGTCGCCGCGTCAATTAAGGTGTTGCCTAAATCGACGCATTGCTGTTCGGTCACGGTCTTTTGACGAATAATAGCAAACTCACCACCACCTATACGGGCAAACATATCGCCTGGACTCACATGAGGGGTTAAGCGTTCTACTAGCTCTTTAATGATTTGGTCGCCACGGGAATGGCCGTGAATTTCGTTGATGCGTTTAAAGTTCTTAATGTCTAAGTACAGTACGTAGAACGGCATGGCATTATTTACGGATTGCTCAAGCTGCATCCAGAAATACTGACGATTAGGTATATCGGTCAGAGCATCGTAATGTGTGAGCTTCTCATTGTTCTGTAACAGGTGTTTCACTTGTGAGATATCATTAACGATAAATACCCAGTGAGTAATCTGTTGGAAATCGGTTTTGACTGGATAAATGGCTAACTTAATCCATTTACCATTGCCAGGTGGTTGCAACCAAAATAATTCACCGCTCCAGCGACTACCTGTGCTGATAACGCGTTCAAACTCAGGGTACTGCTTTTCAAACAACGCTAAAATTATGCGATATGGTTCAGATTCCACAGCAGTGAGATGACTATCAAACACACTGTAAAGCGCGGGATTCTGGCTAATGGGCTTAAGGTTGGGGGTAAGAATGGCTACACCTACTTCGGTTTTTTCAATCACCTCTGTAATAGGCTGCTGAATACTTTTTAAATCGGATGACTGATTGAGCATTTCATCTAAGCGCTGATGAACATACTCCTGTTGGGCAACTATTTTATCGTTAGATAACAAAAGCTCACGTGCAGATTGCAAGGTTTGTTGTCGCTCTTGAAATTGCTGTTTGACGTTGTTGATTATCAAATAGAAATCGCCGCTTTCCATTGTTGCGAAGGCGTTTAGTTTTAGCTCGTTGTCAGCAATGCTTTCATTCCAAATTCCAGATTCTATCTTACCGTAATCCGCAAACTCCCAGAACTCTTCAGCCTGCATTAAAAAGTCATCGAGAAATGGGCTGCCTGTAGGTGCTTTAAAAAACTGTTTGTCTCTTGTACCTGGCAGGAGTATGTCTAGCCATTCATGTTCGGCGTATACTGCTTCAAATTGATTTACATCAACGCGCTTAAATATGCAGCAATCAATGATCCCCAGAGCTTTAAATAGAGATAGTTTCACGGTCCTGCCTCACTTAATAGGTGTTGGGCAAGTGTTGAAAATAAGAGCTCCACATTTGCTCCGGTTTTCGCACTTGTGAGAAAGGTGTGGCTAAAAGGAGTAGACAGCTCATTGAGCTCATCTTCATTCCAGTGCCATGTGCTGTCCAAATCCGATTTATTGATAGCTAAAATTGCCGGTATATCTGACATATCTCGGGCTAGCTTAAAAATCTCTATCCCTTCTATCAATGATTGCGAGCGAGTTTGATCGACGACTATTATAATGGCACCTGCGCCGCGCAAGTATTTGGGCTGAAAGCCGCAATAGCGATCAATACCTTCAATATCCCAAAGCATAAACTGCACGGAACCTGCCTCGCATTCGACTTGCTTCTTGTCAATCTTGACACCAATAGATGTGAGGTATTTCTCGGAAAAAATGCCTTCTACAAACTGTTTTATAAGACTGGTTTTCCCAACTCCTGAAGCGCCAAGTAAACATATCTTTTTCTGGATCATAATGGTCTAGCTATCCGTTACTGCGTGAAGCTTGGGTTGTTATTACATTAAATAGCACTTTACGTGCGCCATTTCCTGCATTGGGTACATCAATTATGCCAATACCAATAGCATTGAGCTTGTCACTTGGAAGGCCATATTCTTGCAGGGTGTTTTTCACGGCTTGCGCACGTTTGATGCTTAATACTTCATTATAGGATTGAGATCCTTTTGCGTCACTCGCACCAATAATAATAAAACTCACATCTAATTGTGCCTGCTCAGCTAAGCTCAACAACGCCATTGCTTGAGACGCAAGCGATACGAGGCTTTCTTCAGCCCGAGGACTAAGCTGTGTACTGTTGCTGGCAAATTCTACTGACGTGCTATTTATCTGATTAATTTTAAGCTTAACTAGTGTCATGGCACTGTCTACAGTGTCGAGCTCCAAGTTTTGCTTATCACTTACTTGAATAGGAGCTAAAAGTGATTGTGGGTTTGATATACCAGGCAGTTGAGCTAATTCAGCTGAGAGTTCATGGTGTTGTTGTTGAGTAAGTTCGCCTGTTAATGTTTTGCCGTCTCGGGTTAACCTTATGGTTGGATAATTGCCCAGTAAGTCACGCAGTCGAGCTTGTATTATTTGGCTTTCTAATGATAAAAAGCGCTTTTCAGTAAGGCTTATTGCCTCAGCAGGTATTTCGTGTGCCTCTAACCAAGAGCTGATAGGTTGCGCATCAGGATCGCGTAACACGTCTAGTTTTACCTCTTGTATACCGTCCCTTTGAGCGCGCACCAGCATGATCCCAGGTTCTTTATTAAGTGCTTGAATTTGATTTACATAACCTTGCACTAACCATAGTTTATATGCATAAAAGCTGGTACCACAGGCTAACATTATCAATATGCACCAGGCCATCCAAGGTTTCGACTTTTTACCTCTAGCTTGGTCTTTTAATTCTGAGACAAGGCAATCCGTTAATTGCTGATCACAGTCAGCAAACACTGAGGTATTGCCATCAAAGTCTGCGAGCGACCCTTCGTATAAGGTGTGAATTTCTTCGATAGTGAGTTGTAACTGGTCAGCCACGCGCTGTGGCATATTACCCGTGACCGCAGCAACTAAAATGGCCCTAGGCCCTGCTTTTAAAACTAGGGTGAAATCATCTGTTTTGACGATATCTAAACCCTGTTCATTACCATCTGCATTAGGCTTAAACGAATCAGAGACAAAATCGTTAATCGCAGTAAGCATAGAAGAAATAAGATCTGCATCTGCTGAGGATTGCTGATTGTAAGCAACGCTATTAAGTAATAGACCGGTTTCCCGATGAATGAGAAAAACTTGTTCTACGCGATAATTAAATGTTTGGCTGGCGACATAGTTGGCGTAAGGCACCCCAGCTTGCCGAGCTTTAAAGCGCCAAGAGAGGCCTTTAATGGTTAAACTGTTTTCCAGTAATTGATTGGTTCGTTCGATAAACTCAGTTAAAAATGCAGTAACGGATTTACGTACTACGCTGCCCACAATAGGGTACAAGTAACCAACGAATTGTTCTTTGCGATTGGCAACAGAATACTCTACTGATTTGTCTACCAGCGGTGTCATTACCTTTTTGACACTGCCGTCTCTGTCTTGACGATCTTTAAGGGCTTCCGAAAACACGTCGCTGACGATCTGCCGAGCCTCTTGACGTATAGCACCGGTAATATGTTGGTTTTCTTTGCCAAACAAAATTTTCCGCAATTGGTCTAACTGCGGGTCGTGTTCAGACTCGTTACTACTTCCTTGAGTCGGCATGATGAAAGTTACTCGTCATCGCCAGTTTCTAAGTTTGAGGCCACGGTCGCGAGCAATTTGGCCAAGGTCTTACGGTCAGTTTTAGAGGCATTTAGCTCGTTTGAGACTTGTGTAAGTTGGGCAAGAGCTTCTTTAAGTTGTTCAGAAAACTTATTCGACAACGCGGCGATGTCTTGGTCGATTCGTTTGTGCAATTCATCGTTTTCTTGCTTATTGGCAGCCTCTGCCATTTCGAGTTCGGATGACAAATTTTTGTTTAACGTGAATAGTTCATTCGCTTTGGCGTCTTGGCCTTTATCAGCGTTTAATAATTTGTCTTCTAATTGGTCGACATGATTTTCAAGAGCATTTTGCAGCAAGCTAAATTGACGGGCAGTTTGTTGTTCATGTTGCTTGAGTTGGGTTTGTAGTGTTTTGCCAAGCTGTTCAATTTTTTGCTCAAGCCCTTTCTGTGCATCTCCAAACACTATCTGCCTAAGATGCGCCAATTCAGTAGCGGGTGAGGGGGAGTCCTGTTTATCCTGAGATTGCTTATCAGTCATCTGAATTTCCTTTGGCAGCCACAATATAAAGCCTAATTTTTTTCTTATAACAATAAAGCGTTCTGCCTGATATACAAACACTTTTTTGCTAAAAATTAGGCGTTTTGACTTATTTTTCACCAGTAAATATGCAGCTAAGCTGCAAGCCTAACGTTTGCTAAGTGAATTAGGTACTATATGCCAGTCACCGTGAAAACGGATAAAAATAATTAAGGAGTCGGTTTGCTAGACGCTAACGAACAGAAAAAACAAACAAACCAAGAGAGCCCTACAGGGTGGTTTTCGCGGTTTTTGGCGACGGTAGAATGGTTAGGGAACTTGCTTCCGCATCCCATTACTTTGTTCGCAATTTTGGCCACGTCGATTGTGATCATCAGTGGAATATTAGGCTATTTTG
Organism: Paraglaciecola mesophila; assembly: GCF_009906955.1. Classification (GTDB taxonomy): domain Bacteria; phylum Pseudomonadota; class Gammaproteobacteria; order Enterobacterales; family Alteromonadaceae; genus Paraglaciecola; species Paraglaciecola mesophila_A. Next base: position 2,667,139 of record NZ_CP047656.1, on the reverse strand, counting down.
ATGTCAGTGTGGTTGATCCTAGACCGATTGACGCAAAAGGGCGCGCCCCTGACGGCATGATTGCTGTTGTCTCCCTTCTAAATGCTGAAGGCCTACAACGTATCGTTACACATTTGGTCACTAATTTTACAGGCTTTGCTCCACTGGGGACTGTTTTGGTGGCATTACTTGGGGTGTCGGTTGCTGAACACTCTGGACTTTTATCAACCGCGATGCGTGCCATGGTGATGAATGCTTCACAACGTATGGTGACCGTCGTCATCGTTCTTGCTGGTATTTTGTCTAATACGGCGTCTGAGCTGGGCTATGTGGTGCTAATCCCCTTGGCAGCGATGATCTTTCATTCTTTGGGGCGCCACCCTTTAGCTGGCTTGGCCGCAGCATTTGCAGGGGTTTCTGGCGGTTACAGTGCAAACTTGCTGTTAGGAACCGTAGACCCTTTGTTGTCTGGTATCACGGAAGCCGCAGCACACATGATCGATCAAGACTACTCGGTAGGGCCAGAAGTTAACTGGTATTTCATGTTTATCAGTACTTTCCTCGTTGCAGGAATGGGGGCTTTTGTTACCGAAAAAATCGTTGAGCCCCGCTTGGGAAAATATGACCCGAGTGAGGCATCGATCGAGTTAGGGAAGCAAGAAATGAACGCCCCTAATGCCCAAGAAAAGAAAGCTCTGCGCTGGGCGGGCGTCAGCTTTGTGCTGTTGTGCGCACTACTAGCATTAACTATAGTGCCTGAAAACGGTATTTTGCGGCATCCTGAAACAGGAGCGGTCGCAGGCTCACCTTTCTTAAAAGGGATCGTAGCGTTTATTTTTATCACCTTTGCTGTGCCTGGTTTTGTATACGGCAAAATCGCCGGTACCATGAAAAATGACAAAGATGTAATCAATGCCATGGCTAAAAGTATGGGGGCTATGGGCTTGTATATTACTTTGGTATTTTTTGCTGCCCAGTTTGTAGCGTTCTTTAACTGGACAAACTTAGGTACGGTCCTTGCGGTTAAGGGGGCTGAACTAATACAAACCATTGGCCTTGACGGCCCTGGAGTGTTCATTTTCTTCATTTTAATGTGCGGTATGGTCAATTTATCACTTGGCAGTGCGTCGGCTCAATGGGCGGTCACCGCACCGATTTTTGTTCCCATGTTGATGTTGGTAGGTTTTGCGCCTGAGGTGATTCAAGCGGCATATCGCATCGGTGATTCAGTCACCAATGTCATATCGCCTATGATGAGTTACTTTGGGTTGATACTTGCCATCGCTGCTCAGTACAAGAAAGACCTTGGCATGGGAACCTTAATTGCCACTATGCTGCCTTACAGTTTGGTCTTTGTGGTAGGGTGGACCATCTTATTTTATGTATGGGTTTTCTTGCTTGGCATGCCCGTTGGGCCAGGGGCTGAGACCTATTACACTGGGTAATTGTCATTAGTTGAACAAAAAACGGTGCATTAAATCCGTTTGATGGTTCCAAACGTATTTTTGCACTGAATTATCTAACCGAAGTTGAGTAAACGAATGAAATATCTTTCAAATGGCACTTTTACCCATGATCAAGAAGATAAAATAGGGGTATTGATCACCAATTTAGGTACGCCACAGGCGCCAGAAAAGGGGGCTTTAAAGGGTTACTTACGTGAGTTTTTATCTGATCCACGGGTAGTGGAAGTACCTAAATTAATTTGGTGGATGGTGCTTAATTTGGTCATTTTGAATATCCGCCCTAAGCGCTCAGCTCATGCATATAGTACAGTGTGGACGGAACGTGGCTCCCCTTTAATGTTTCATACGCAAGACCAAGCAAAGGCACTTGCCGTAAGTATGAAAGACAAGTTTGGGGATAAAGTGCTGGTAGATTTTGCCATGCGTTACGGCTCACCTTCGATTGAATCAGTAACAAGAAAAATGCTTGAACAGGGAGTGCGCCAATTGTTGGTATTGCCACTTTATCCACAATATAGTGGCTCTACCAATGGTTCTACGTTTGATGCCCTAAGTCAGCTGCTACGCAAAACTCGCTGGATCCCCGATGTACGTTTTATTAGTCATTACCATGATTTCGTACCTTACATAGATGCTGTGGCAAACAGTATCAAAACACATTGGGCAACACACGGCAGAGCCGATAAACTTATTTTTACCTATCACGGTATTCCTAAGCGCTACCTAACCGCTGGCGACCCTTATCATTGTGAATGCTACAAAACCTCACGATTAGTAGCGGAAAAGCTTGATTTGAGCAAAGACGAATATATGGTGACATTTCAATCTCGCTTTGGCCGGGAAGAATGGCTACAGCCTTATACCGATAGTACATTAAAGGCATTGCCAGAGAAGGGCGTTAAATCTGTACAGATGATCTGCCCTGGTTTTTCCGCGGACTGCCTTGAGACTATTGAAGAAATCGGTATTGAAAACCGAGATTACTTTTTGCAAGCGGGAGGAGAACGCTATGAATATATTGCTGCGCTTAATGCACAGCCTGACCATATTGCTGCGCTTAGCCAGTTAATTGAGCAAAACATGGCGGGCTGGGCCTTGCCCACGCGAGATGTGCAATTAACAGCCAAGCTAGCGTCGGAATTAGGCAGTCAAAGCTAATGGTCGACTCGTCTGAAGTTAAAGCCCCTCAAGCGCTTCGTCGGGCGCAAAAATTAGCGCATATGCTCGATACCGCAGTGGGCATTCCCTTTACTAAGATCCGTTTTGGGCTCGATAGCCTATTGGGATTGATCCCAGGGGTTGGTGATTTGGTGACCGTAGGTTTGTCTGCGCATATTATTCATTTGGCTGGCCAAATGGGAGCGCCAATGTCACTGCGAGTGGCTATGGTACGCAATGCAGTGTTCGATTTTCTTATTGGTCTTATTCCATTTGTGGGTGACATCAGTGATATTTTCTATAAAGGCAATCGCAAGAACATTCGTTTATTAGAGACGTGGTGGGTGAGCACACACCACAAGCAGCTAAGTCATCAAACCGCAGAGCATCTAGCTAAATGGGAAAAAGAAGCAAAGTCGGGCGAGTACGACTAAAGTTAGCTGTTTTTTCGACCATATGTGTTAAAAAACCGTCTTTCGTCTAATTACAAACCACAGTTTATGTCCCTAAACTTTGTTTCGAACTTTTATTCTTGTTCATAGATGTCGTCGCAGTATATTGTTTTGTATCTGCGTGCGGTTAATCCATTTGGTGTTATTGGAATTCGTTTATGCGTATGTTGATTAGACTTTTTATTGCCATAAGTTGTTATTTCGCTTTGACAATAAGTGTGCAGGCTGCGCAAACCTTGTCTGTTGCTATCTTGACGACCAGCGAACGACAAAGTGACGTCTACCGACAAGCTTTCAGGGATTTTGAAGAGCAATTTAGCCGCTATAACGTCCAACTGGCGTTTTACAGTGACAAAGACTTTAAGCGTCTCCTACCTCGCTGGTTAGAATCTGGTGAGCATGATTTATTGTATTGGCAAGGGGGGGGACGATTAGATACTTTAATAGAGCAAGATGTACTTCAGCCTATCGATACTTTATTGCCAAAAATAGAGCTAAAAAGCGCTATTCAACCTGCTGTTTTTGACAGTGTATCGAATCAAACGGGTACCTATGCCCTGCCTTTTTCCCAGTATGGTTGGGGTTTTTACTACAATAAATCTATGTTTGAAGCGCTTAACGTTAGCGTGCCCGCTACATGGGATGAATTTGTTGCATTATGCTTACTGATCAAGAGTCAAGGCGCTAACCCTCTAGTGCAGGCAACTCAGGAAGGCTGGCCCGTCCTTGCTTGGCTGGACTTTTTATCTTTAGATACAGGTGGGGTGGCTTATCGCGATCAATTAGTCAAAGGGCAAGCGGTACGTAACCAAGACTCTAAAAAGCTGCTAGAGCAATTTGATCAATTATTAGGTGATGGTTTGTTTTTTGCTCCTGAAAAACTGTGGAGTTGGCAACAGGCGCTCAAAGCAGTTGAGCGCAGCCAAGCAACAATGACACTAACCGGGCAATTTGTAGAAAGCAGTATTGACCCGCTTCATAAGGAGAATATTGGCTTCTTTCCCTTTCCAAAGAAAAATGGAACCAGTAAAGGCGAGGTTGCCCCGCTCGAGCTGTGGATTGTCCCTCGTTCTGCGCGTAATAAAAACCAACTGACAGACCTGCTGCGCTTTTTACTGACGAACAATACGATGCACGCAATGAATTTAGATGCACTTCCCGTAACAAATGACGACTTTCTGTCGCGCCTACCCAATGAGCGAGTTAAACGTTCTGCAGCATCTTTAACTCAGTCCACTAATTTAATTCAATTCTTTGACCGCGACGCGACGCCTAGCTTATCTGAAAATCTTGCCAAGAGCCTCGCTAGTAGTATTCATAGTGATAGCATTGGGCCTTTAACGGATGGTCTTTTTCAAGGTCGAAATAGTGATTTTGAAGTTCATTTAGGCTCAGATATTGCCGTACTACCACAACTGTACTTTGCTTCACTTACAGGTTTAAAGGAGACGTTTTTCGCTTCCAACTTGATGCAGGATATCTATCGGCAACTGGGTTACCAAATTTCGGTCACTCGCTATGCGACACTGGAGGCGTCACTCAATTCGTATCGCTTCGGTGCCGATGGTGAACTAATGCGGGTAGATGCATATAAAAAACTCGCACCATCATTAACTAAAATACCTGAACCACTAGCGAATGTGGCGTTTTATTTAGTGTGTAAAGACTTAGACATGTGTTCCAGCAGTTTGCCCAGAGGGAGCGAAATATTAGTCACCAATGACCTGTTAGTGGTGAAAACATGGGCTGAAGAGAATCAATTAGTCACCAAGCGGTATGAGTCAGTTGAGGCCTTATTTCGTAAATTTAATCAAAGTAACCAGGGGCTAATGGTACTCGGTGCAAGTGAAATCATAGACAACAGTCTATTACTGACTGACAGCACATATCGGACAATTATTTCTGTACCCCTTTATCACTATGTGCATAATAAACATAAGGAATTAGTTCCTTTAATAAACAATGCACTAAAAAAATACAAGAAAACAGAGCGCTACCAATCGTTAAAGCAACGTTATTGGTTACAGCATTATTGATTAACTGTGTTCATTGCCCAGTGCAGCAACTGACACTGGAGCAACAAGATGAAAATATTTGAAACGAAAACCGCGCCCACACCACGTAGAGTGCGGTTTTTTCTTGCCGAAAAAAGCATTCCAATGGACTATGTTCAGGTTGACATACAGGGCGGTGAAAACCTAAGCCCTGCTATGCGTGCGCGTAATCCGATGGCAAAAGTGCCAGTGTTAGAACTAGACGACGGTACGTGTATCAATGAGTCTGTCTCTATTTGCCGTTACTTCGAAGAATTGCACCCAGAAAACCCACTAATGGGTACGACACCTTTAGAAAAAGCACAAATCGACATGTGGCAGCGCCAGTGTGAATTTGGCTTGTTTATGCAGATCGGTATGTGTTTTCAGCATTCGACTGGGTATTTCAAAGACCGTATGACACCCGTGCCTGAATATGGAAAAGTCGCAGGGCAAGACGCCGCCAAATTTCTTGAGATCTTAAACAGCAGGTTGGCAGACAACGAATTTATTGCGGGTGACACATTCAGCATTGCGGATATCACCGCCGTTTGTTCAATTGATTTTGGCCGTGTGGTTAATGTGCGTATTGCACCAGAGCAAACGCACTTGCAGCGTTGGTACGATGCCGTCAGTGCGCGACCTGCCGCGAAAGCGTAAAGGATATCTTATGTTTGATTTATATACATCATCTACGCCAAATGGTTGGAAAGCCTCAGTCGCACTGGAAGAAATGCAACTGCCCTACAAAGTACACAGCATTAATTTAATGGAGCAAGAACAGAAAACCCCCGCGTTTCTTGCTCGGAATCCTAATGGCAGAATTCCAGTGCTGGTGGACAAAGAAGCAGACAACTTTGCGGTGTTTGAGTCTGGTGCGATCATGCTGTATTTAGCCGAAAAAACAGGGCAGTTCATCCCCAATGATGCCAAAGGACGCTCGCAAGTGATCCAATGGTTAATGTTTCAAATGGGTGGGGTCGGCCCCATGATGGGCCAAGCGAATGTGTTCTATCGTTATTTTCCTGAGAAGATCCAACCGGCTATCGACCGTTATCAAAAAGAGGGGAGACGCTTGTTCGAAGTCTTAGACGGGCAGTTAGCAAAGCATGAATTCCTCGCTGGGGATTACAGCATAGCCGATATGGCAAATTGGTGTTGGGTGCGTACTTATGAGTGGTCAGGTATCGATATTACAGGTCTTGATAACCTAGTACGCTGGAAAAACAGCATCGAAGCAAGACCATTGGCACGTAAAGGTACCCTAGTACCAGAAAAAATAGACAAAGAAACGTTAGTGCAAGGGGCGCAAACCATTGTCACCCGTTAAAATGTTTGTAAAGGCGCAGCCCTGTTACCAAGAGCAGCGTAATGTCTAAATTACGCTCTTTCTTCGAGATCACCAGTTATGGTATATACAAATACTGGGATGAAAAAGACAAAGCCCTACCCAAGATAAAAACCTTCACCACAGATATTCCTGCCGAGTTGGATATAGAATTTGGTTTTATCATTAATTGTAAAAAGGCCAAGGGCAAAAAACTCACTTACTGCATTTACCACCCTGATATTCCTGATGAGAAAGGACGCATCATGGCGCCATTCGAAGGTGAGGTTTACGTAGACAACAACGACTGGGACTTCTATTTAGGGGATACCATCTGGCCGCCTTTAGAAAATAAACTAGGTGACTGGCGAATGGTAATAGAGCTAGATGGCAAAATACTGGCAGAAAAGACCTTTAGCGTATTAGTAGAACACGGTGATGGTGAAATCCAATTTTGGAAACGACGAGGATATTGATTAGCAAGTCCCCAGGGATTTATTACTCCCTTATAGTTTGAGATGCGAAACAGCGAAACAGACAGCGAAACATAGACACCCATGATAAAAATAGGCAATTTTCGGGGCTGGACTGCACTTGTCTTGTATCTCATATTTATCCGATGTGTGGAGTATGCCTCAATCTCGAAAAAACCAAATTAGTTTAATCGATACGCCTTATGAGAAACAGCGACACCCATGATAAAAATGGGCAATTTTCGGGGCTGGACTACACTTAATTCGTGTCACATTTTTAACAGGTGGATGAGTTATGCCTCAATCTCGAAAAAGCCAAATTAGTTTAATAGATACGCCTTATTACCATTGCGTGTCTCGCTGCGTTCGCCAATCTTATTTGTGTGGTACGAACCAGCTTACTGGGCAGAGCTATGAGCATCGTCGAGGCTGGGTAGAAGAACGTTTATTGTTTCTAGCGACCTTATTCGCAATAGACATTTGTGCCTATGCAGTCATGAATAATCACACGCATGTGGTGCTATGTGTAAATCAATCAATGGCGGATAATTGGGATAGCGATGAAGTGTTGAAGCGCTACCACAATCTTCACAGAGGCACATTGCTGACTCAGAAGTTTGTTAACGGCGATACGCTTAGCCAAGCAGAGCTAATCACCTTTGATGAAACCGTTGAAACCTATCGAAAACGTCTTTACGACATAAGCTGGTTTATGCGTGATTTGAATGAGTATATTGCTCGTCAAGCCAATAAAGAAGACGGCTGCACCGGTCGTTTTTGGGAAGGGCGATTTAAGTCCCAAGCACTACTAGATGAAAGCGCAGTACTCGCGTGCATGGCCTATGTAGATTTAAATCCCATTCGAGCAAAAATGGCAAAAACACCCGAAACATCAAAGCATACTAGTATTAAAAAGCGTATTCACGCCGCTAAAAATCAACAATCACAACCAAGCGTTTTGATGCCCTTTGTGGGAAATCATCCTGAAAACAGGCCCACAGGTATTGCGTATTCGCTCGAAGACTATATTGAGCTGGTCGATACCACAGGTCGGTGCATTCGTGATGACAAGGCGGGTCATATAGATAACACTCACAGTCCTATTCTACAAAGATTGGGACTAGACTCTGCTCAGTGGTTAACCTTAACTACCGAGTTTGAAAAACACTTCTGCTACGCAGCAGGTGCTGAGCAAATGATGATTGCGTTTAAGCGCCATACTCATCATCAACGAATACGAGGAATGACCAAAGCAAGAGCACTGTTAAAACGCGCTTAAAGTATCATCAAAGAATCTGTTCTAGGCTCGATACATTCGAATGTATACCCTGCATCGTAGGCGTTTGCCTAGCAACTGACTTTTTTCAAGGCTTGCTTCCTCAGCGCTCAATATTCCAGTAAAAACTCTGAATCGTCCATCTCAAAAGTACTTTAGTGTTTATTTGGGATCCTCTCGCGATGAAACTTTAGAGAGTCATTCTATTATTTTTATATTGGGTGTCTATATTTCTCCTCTCGCGATGAAACTTTAGAGAGTCATTCTATTATTTTTATATTGGGTGTCTATATTTCTCGTTTTGGGTGTCTATATTTCTCAGGGTGTCTATATTTCTCATCTATATTCCCCACTTAGAGGCTCTGGCAACATAGGCTCTACTTTTACCCGCTTTAAAATGTGTGGCCGCTCATACGCGTATTCGATTATCCTTCACTTAATTTGATAAGTTTTTAATTGTTATTCAGTGTGGTAATTCAAGGAGGAAGTCTGGGGAGAGTTGCGCTGACGATATTCAGTCACATATGTAAGCTGATTGGTATGACTAGGTGAGCATGGATGGTGTGTCATATACAGCAGTGATTGCGGGTACACGAAGCGTATGATATGTACCAGTAGTACATAAAAAAAGCGCCAAAATTGGCGCTTTTCACATTCTTTTTCAAGGGCTTTTACATAGCTCTTATCAACAGGTTAATTTTTGCCTGTTTCGTTCTTCATATACTTAAAGAAGTCACTGTCTGGCTCAAGTACGATAACGTCTTGCTTGTTGCTAAAGCTGTTCTTGTAAGCATCCATACTACGCAGGAAGTTATAAAACTCAGCGTCTTTAGTATAGGTTTTTGCGTAAATCTCAGCGGCTTTTGCATCCCCTTCACCGCGTAATTTACGGGCATTACGTTCTGCATCCGCAAGCATAACGGTGACTTTCGCGTCCATATTAGCTTTGATGAATTCCGCTTTCTCTTTACCTTCAGAGCGGTGCTCACGGGCAACTGCGTCACGCTCGGTGCGCATACGTTGGAAAATATAGTTACGTACTTCCAGCGGCAAGTTAATTTGCTTCACGCGTACATCAACAATTTCGATGCCTAATTCGTCAGAGCTATCAGAGGCTTGGGCCATTGCTTCGTCCATCAACTCAGAGCGCTCACCAGACACGATTTGTGAAATGGTACGTGTACCAAATTCAGATCGAAGTCCGTTGTTTACTTTTTGTTGTAATAGAATTTCAGCGTTATCTTTAAAACCACCGGTTGCTAGGTAGTATTTAGCGAAATCTTTGATTTTCCACTTTACGTATAAATCAACGATTAAGTCTTTTTTCTCTGACGTTACAAAGCGGTCAGCAACTTCATCTAACGTTTGAATACGCGAGTCTAGCGTTACCACACGGTCAATAAGCGGTAACTTAAAATGTAAACCTGGCTCAAATACGACAGTTTCGCCACTGTCAGTGTCACGCTGTACTTTACCGAATTGAATAACGATAGCTTTTTCGCCTTCGTCAACCACAAACAGTGAGCTAAGGACTAATGCACCGAGTGCGATAATGATGACGATTAAGAAATTTTTCATCGCTTAGTTTCTCCCACTACGTGAACTACCGCTACGAATGCCGTTATCTTGAGAGCCTACGTTTGAAACAGGATCTTGATTACGTAAACCTTCTAGCGTTCTGCGGTTTGTCGATGGAGTCGTACTAGAGTTTTGTTTCTCTAATATTTTATCCAATGGTAAATAAAGCATGTTGCCACTGCCTTTAGTGTCGACCATGATCTTACTTGTTTTAGCGTACACTTCTTCCAGTGTTTCAAGGTAAATACGGCTGCGGGTTACTTCTGGTGCCGCTTGATACTGTGGTAATAGCTCTTCAAAACGAGCCACTTCACCTTGCGCTTGCAAGATAGCTTGCTCTTTATACGCTTGAGCTTCTTCAGCCATACGATTGACCTGACCGCGAGCGCGAGGTTCGATTTCGCGAGAATAGGCTTCAGCTTCATTGATAAAGCGCTGCTCGTCTTCCTGTGCGGCGATAGCGTCATCAAATGCTGCTTTTACTTCTTCCGGTGGACGCGCATCTTTAAAGTTCATATCGACAATAGAAATACCCATGTCGTACGGCTCTAATATTGCCTGAAGTTCTTCACGTACATTTTGACGAGCGACTTCACGGCCACTGGTCAGTACGTCATCCATTTTCGAGTGACCGACCACATAGCGTATAGCACTATCAAATGCTTGGCTTAAGCTGGTTTCTGGGCTGGTTACCGAGAAGCTGTACTTGTAAGGTTCAAGAATACGGTACTGCACTTCCATCTCTACCCGGACCACGTTTTCATCTTCAGTCAGCATAGAGCCAGACGAAGGTAATGAACGTACCGTTTGTACATCCACTGGTAGTACGCTATCAACAAAAGTCGGTTTCCAGCGAAGGCCAGGTTCAACAAAGTGACTGAACTCTCCAAAGCGCAGAACGACACCACGCTCAGCTTCACGAATGGTATAAAAACCACTGATAAACCAAACGATAACTAAAAGGCCAATAACTAAACCTAGGCCTAAGCCGAAGCCTTTGCCATCAGAAGAGCCGCCCTTGCCACCACCAAATTTACCGAATTTATTTAAAATATTTTTAAACACTTCGTCTAAATCAGGTGGACCTTGATCGCGACCACCGCGGTTCTTCCACGGATCGTTATTGTTACCACCGGGCTCATTCCAAGCCATCTTTACTCTCCAAATAGTTAATCATATTTATTCTGTAATTTATGTCGCATAACTGGATAATGTTACGCATCTAAGCTCTGTACAATAAAAGATGATAAATCAGCATCTGAGCGCTTAGCTAAACGTTGCCAATCTGCAAGAGGCATATGAATCTCTACTAACCAGTCACCATTTTCGGCATAAGATTCTTCAGAAATGCAGTTAAGGTTAAACAAATTTCCTCGTAGTTTACCCTCTTGCGGCGGAATGCGTAACTGATAGCGCACCATATTCTGGGCGAGACAGTCGCTCAGTGCTTCAAACAGTAACTCTGTGCCTAAGCCTTGCTGAGCCGACATCCAGACTCGAGTAGGTATACCATTTTCATCTCGATCGATCCGAGGCTCTACGCCATCCATACGATCAATCTTGTTACAAATCATTAATTGAGGTATCTCGTCGGAGTCTATCTCGTCTAATACCTCATTCACCTGATCGATATTCTCACGAAATTGATCATCGGAATAGTCGACCACGTGTAGCAGTAAATCTGCCTGCTGGGTTTCTTGAAGTGTAGCCTTAAATGCAGCCACTAAATCATGAGGAAGATGGCGAATAAAGCCAACTGTATCCGCTAAAATAGCAGGCCCCACATCTTGTAATTCTATACGCCTGAGCGTTGGGTCCAGCGTGGCGAACAACTGATCTGCTGCGTAAACCTCAGACTGGGTAATGGTGTTAAACAGAGTCGACTTACCGGCATTGGTATAACCCACAAGCGCAAGCGTTGGTATTTCAGCGCGAACTCGCGCGCGTCTGCCTTGCTCACGCTGCTTTTGTACTTTGCCTAAGCGCGCTTGAATACTTTTGATACGCGCACGGAGTAAACGTCTATCTGTTTCTAACTGAGTTTCACCGGGTCCACGTAAGCCTATCCCGCCTTTTTGGCGTTCAAGGTGGGTCCAGCCGCGAATAAGGCGAGTAGAAATATGTTTGAGCTGGGCAAGCTCTACTTGTAATTTTCCTTCATGGGTACGTGCACGCTGAGCAAAGATATCTAATATTAAACCTGTGCGATCAAGCACACGACACTTACATACTTGCTCTAAGTTACGCTCTTGAGAGGGCGATAAGCTGTGGTTAAAAATAACCACATCAGCTTCAGACGCTCTTACTGTATTAGCGATTTCTTCGGCTTTGCCACTACCGACGAAATAACGTGTATGGGGAGCGTTACGGCTGCCAGTTACGACATCAACCGCGTTAACTCCCGCAGATGTGGCCAACAATTGAAGTTCTAGTAGATCTTCTTTGCTGTTGTCATCAGAAAAATCTATATGTACTAGTACAGCCTGTTCGCCTGCTTCATAACGGTCAAACAAGCCGTTCTCCTGATACCTTCACTAACTATTGGTTCTCGTCAGCGTCCGCATGAGGATTAGTAGCTGCAACCGGTAGCGCCCGTGAAGGAACGACGGTAGAGATTGCATGCTTATATACCATTTGGCTGACGGTGTTTTTAAGCAAAATGACAAATTGGTCGAATGACTCAACTTGACCCTGTAATTTAATCCCGTTGACAAGATAAATTGATACAGGAATACGCTCTTTGCGTAGCGCATTTAAAAATGGGTCTTGTAAAGACTGCCCTTTAGCCATCATCTATCCTTTCTTTTTATTATCAAATTCGCCTTTTTGCCCAGTATACAGAAATAAAAAAGGCTGTATAGCTCACGGCTCACGTACGAATTCTGCTGAGTTTCATCACATTAGTCAAATTGTCTTTTGAAAAGGTATCTAACCAATGTAAGTTTTGCCAACTGCGTAACCACGTTAGTTGACGTTTTGCTAGTTGTCTGGTGGCTGCTAAGCCTTTTTCACGCATTTCTTGGTAACTATTATTACCGTCTAAATATTGCCACATTTGTCGATATCCAACGCAGCGCATAGAGGGTAAATCTAAGTGTAAATCTTCACGTTTTCTTAACGTGGCCACTTCGTCTTCGAAACCAGAATTAAGCATAATATCAAAGCGTTGAGCTATTCTATCGTGCAAAACATGACGGTCTTGAGGAGCGATGGCAAATTGTGAAAACTGATATGGGGCCGAAGGTTGTTTATTCAAACTTAATTCGGTCATTGATTTACCGCTAATGCGATAAATCTCTAAAGCGCGGGTTAAACGTTGGGGATCATTGGGATGTATTCGCTGCGCAGAAACTGGGTCAATCCCTTGTAATTCCTGATGTAGCGTCTGCCATCCATTTTCTTGCGCTTGTTTTTCAATTTCAGATCTGACCAGTGAATCTGCTTGTGGCAAAGTGGATAGCCCTTCAGTTAATGCTTTGTAATACATCATGGTGCCACCCACAAGCAATGGAATACGTCCACGCTGAGTAATGTCTTGCATGGCCACTAGCGCATCACGTCTAAATTCTGCTACAGAGTAACTTTGTACTGGGTCGAGGATGTCGATTAGCCGATGAGGGGCTTGGGCAAGTTCGTCAGCGGTTGGTTTGGCTGTGCCAATATCCATGCCTTTATAGATTAACGCTGAATCAACACTGATTATCTCACAAGGAAGTGCTTGGCATAGCTCAATGGCCAGTGCCGTTTTACCGGAAGCCGTTGGGCCCATAAGTAATATGGCTGGCGGGAGATCTTGCTTGTCAGTGAGTTGATTCAATATGTGCGCTTACTAGTTGTGCTAGCGGTAATGGCACCGCTTTATTCATCAAAGTGTTAAATGTCTGTGGGTGCTCATGTAACGTCATCCACATTTTATGCATTTGAAGTGGGGTGAGTTTTGGTGAATGCAATGCAATACAGTCAAATAAATGCGTTTTGACTGCACTTTCTTCTATAGATTGCATCTTCTCGCTGCTTTCAGCGCTCATCTGGGCATCAAGTAATTCAGGTAAAATATTCGCCCAAGGTAACTGGCGCATCCCAGAGGGGACTTTCCTCAAAATGATACGCTTCTGACTCCAGCCAATCTCTACGCGGTTGTTGAGCAGTGTATCGTATAAAGCTTGGGCACTGTGTAGCGTTTCTTTGTTAGCCGTTATAGATACTGGCATCAATAGCGGCTGGGCAACCACATTTTGTTCGTCGAATGTGGTACTAAGGTGCGCGGCAACGAGCGCATCGGCTGACAATATGTAATGTTGCGCATCAAATAATACCAGTAGTCGCTCATCATCTAGGGGTAAGCATAGGTGGTGTTTTTCATGAGGGGAGGAAACATCAGCGCTAAGTGCATTACTGGTGCTCATTAGTTGCTGGTAACCTTTGACCGCTTGCGCTGACACGCTATTTCCCGAGCCGGGTTTTGATGTGGTGCTGTGAGGCGTACTTTTGATGTTACGTCTAGGGACATCTACTGCAACATTTTGTAATTGACCGCTTTGCTGATGCGCCTGGGCATCACTATTTGTATCTTCTGAATAGCCTGAGAGGGCTTGGTTTTCATTCACGCTTAGCTTAGGCGCTTCATTATCAGTGTAAGGCGCTCGTACAAACTGGTTATTTGCTCGCTGAGCAATTCGATCTTGTGTGTTTTCATTGTTGTGCTGCGCCGATTGAAGGGGAGCAATATAATCGTGTTGGGGTGCCACCTCAGCTAATTCGCTTGGACCAGGTTGGCTTGGCGCATCACTAAAGTATTGGTGAATGGCGTCAGCAATAGCGCGGAAAATAAAATCATGTACTAAGCGGGCTTGATGAAAACGTACTTCGTGCTTTGCTGGGTGCACGTTAACGTCTACTTCGTTATGAGTAATGTTTAAATACAGTACATAGTTGGGTGAGGAATCAGGGTGAATAACCCCTTCAAATGCTTGGCGAATGGCATGATTGATTAACTTGTCGCGCATCATGCGGCCATTAACATAAAAATACTGCACGTCAGATTGCTGATGCGCTATATCTGGTGGGGCTATCCAGCCAGATAACGTCATGTCTTGATAATGACTGTCTAAAGCAATGGCTGTGTTTGCGAAGTCTTTATTGCAAATAGCGCCTAGGCGTTTTAGATGGTCCGTTTGCTGGGTTAGAGCAGGGTACTTGCGTAACAGCTTACCATTATGTTTCAAGCTAAAGCTGACATCAAAACGGCTAAGAGAGATCCGCCGGATGATTTCGTCGATATGATTGAACTCGGTTTTTTCCGCACGTAAAAATTTTCGCCGAGCTGGGGTGTTAAAGAATAAATCGATTACTTCGACGCAAGTTCCATCAGGGTGGGCAACTGGGTTCAATTGCACCTGCATATCTCGGCCTTGAGCATGTGCCTGCCATGCTTGCTGCTGGCTTTTGGGTTTCGAGGTGAGGGTTAAGCGGGCCACTGAACTAATACTGGCCAGCGCTTCACCGCGAAAGCCCAAACTATGAATATGCTCTAAATCATCTAGTGAACTGATTTTACTGGTGGCATGGCGACTTAAGGCCAGTGCTAATTGGTCTTTCTCGATACCGCCGCCATTATCGCGAATGCAAATACGCTTGTGCCCACCTTTGTCGATTTCAATGTCGATTTGGCTCGCCCCAGAATCAAGGCTGTTTTCAACCAATTCTTTGACAACGGATGCTGGGCGTTCTACCACTTCACCTGCGGCGATTTGGTTAGCAAGTTGAGCAGGTAAGATACGTATCATTGCACGGGTGGCAGACAAAAAGTGACCTCAATAAAATCGTGAAACTGTGGTAATTGTATAACGGACTAGGTGCGAGGAATAGTCAGGATTTGCCCAATACGCACAACGTCTGAGCGTAAATTGTTGGCGGCTTTAATTGCTCCAACATTGACATTGTAACGCTGGGCAAGCAACGAAAGGCTTTCACCACTGCGTACTTTGTGGGTGCGAGTATCGCGTTTTTGTTTGGCCCATAAAGAATCATCTGGGGGAGACTCAGAAAAGTGGGCTTTAACAGCGCTGAAAATAGACGTCGCTAGTTGCTGGCGAAACTTCGACCAATTTAGGTTTTTTTCCTCAGATGGGTTGGAGATAAACCCCGTTTCTACCAAGATAGAAGGAATGTCCGGTGAGGTTAATACCGCTAAGCTGGCTGCTTGAGGAATCTTTTTGTGCATTCTGGTAATGCCGCGCAATTTACCGATCACCTTTCGGCTTAAATCGTAACTGGTCGTTAAGGAATGATCCATCGACATATCTAACAAGGCTTGTGTTAAATAGCGCTCACTTGCAGTGTCTTGAATAACTTCTGCTGCACCTCCGAGTAATTCTGAATGACGCTCAGATTTTTCCATCCAGCGACCAAGTTCAGTGTTGGCGCGGCGCATAGACAATACCCAAACCGATGCTCCTCTGGGCTGGGGAGTGGTAAACGCGTCAGCGTGAATAGAAATGAGCAAATCGGCTTTATGTTTACGAGCAATATCAGGGCGCTTATTGGGTGAAATATAGTAATCACCCGAACGCGTCATGACTGCTTTCATGCCAGGCTCAGCATCAATTAGTTTGGCCAGTCGCTGGGCTACATTCAACGTAATGTTTTTTTCGAATGTGCCGCCTCGTCCGATCGAGCCTGGATCTTCGCCACCGTGACCAGCATCAATCACAATCACGATATCGCGGGATTGTTGAGCACTATTATGTTTGACCACAGTGGGAGCCGATGCTGGTGCATTTTTGTCATCTAGGTCTATTACTAAGCGATTCCGATATGGCTCAGTAGGAGGTAAAGCAAAAAGATTACTATCGAGTTTTTTGTTGAGTTCGATAACAACCCGAATGCTGTTTTTATCTTTAGCTGAGCTATAACGAAGTTTTTTAACTAAGGGACTTTTGTTTGCTAGCTTGGCGAAATCAAAATTCTTTTTGGTGTCAGCTAAATCGATAACCAGCCTATCTGGATTACCCAGGGTGAAGTAGCTGTATTCTGGACTATCTTCCAGATCGAAAACAATTCGCGTACTGCCAGGTGACGGCCAGATGCGTACGCTATCTATGGCATTTTTAGCAAAACTACCAGGCACAATCACCAGCAACATGATGCTGAGGAGCGCTGATAATGATATTGGCCGCAGATACTTCATTAGGAGATCAAATTACTCAATAGTGTTTGTCCATATTCGTTATTAGCTTGCACTGTTAACGAGCGACTATTTTCAATGAATTCAATACTAATGTGTAAATCAGCCCCTGCCAAGAGGCCTTTCCCCTTATCTGGCCATTCGATTAAGCAAATACAATCGTCGTCAAAATAATCTCGAATACCAATAAACTCCAACTCTTCGGGATCAGACAAGCGGTACAAATCAAAATGAAATATACGCCAACTGTCAATTTCGTAGGGTTCTACCAGAGTATAGGTAGGACTTTTAACACGCCCTTTGTAACCTAAACCATGAATAAAGCCGCGACAAAAAGAGGTCTTTCCTGCGCCTAAATCGCCCTCAAGGTAAACAACTGTGGCGCGATTACACAGATTCGCCAGTCGTGCTGCTAATTCAGTGGTAGCTTGTTCATCCGCCAAATAAAAAGAGTGCTTCATGTGGGATTAACTAATTCTCGTAAAGGTTCAAATAAATCGCTGGCAAGCATACCACGTTGACCATATTGTTGGGCAAGGTTATCCGCGGCGCGAGCGTGCAAACAAACGCCATAAATAGCCCCTTGTGTGGCACTCATGCCTTGGGAAATAAAACCGGCAATAATACCTGTTAGTGTATCTCCCATGCCAGCGGTAGCCATACCTGGGTTACCATCTGCGCAAATCCAGCGTTGCTCACCATCGCTAATAATAGTACCAGCGCCTTTTAATACGGCAACGGCATTATATTTTTTAGCTAACGTTTGGGCGGCATTCAGTCGGTCGTTTTCTATCTCAGACACGCTACAATGCAGTAGTCTTGCTGCTTCTCCAGGGTGAGGCGTAATAACGCTACGTTTGGTCGATAATAGTGTGTGCGAGCTTCGACTCGAATCCGCTAATAAGTTGAGGCCGTCAGCATCGATGACACAGGGTTTTTGATGAGATTCTAAATGAGCCATCAACTGGCTAAAAATATCAGTCGCCCATTTGTCAGTGCCTAATCCTGGGCCAATTGCCAAACATGATGACCAATCAAGCTGTTTATCCAGTTGCTCACTGGCAATCATCAATTCAGGGCGTCCCATGGAAATAGGCAAACGACTATCTGTATGGCAATAAGCGCGTACTAAGGCGGCACCGGTACGCAAAGCCGCTTCGCTGGTTAAGCGCAATGAGCCTGGCATACCGCTATTGGCCCCAACCGACAGTAAACGACCAAAATGGCCTTTGTGCGCATTAGGCTCTCGCTTGCCAAGCTCAGGTAAATCTACGTAGCTCACTTTGCACGCTACAGGCGTGGCAATGGTATTAAATGCATCTGCTATATCTAAATCATCATAAATAAGCTTGCCGCAGTAGGATTTACCTTGACCTGTAAGCAAACCTGCCTTTTGCGCCACAACTGTGACAGTACAGTCGGCTTTTATACTTACCCCCAGCGGTACGCCAGTGTCGGCATTTAGACCAGAAGGCACATCGATACTCAGCACGGGTAGGGCAGAATCATTCACGGCATTAATAAGCTCGCCGGCGTCATCCCGAACTTGCCCAGTCAAACCTGTGCCAAGTATGCCATCAACGATAACATCATATGGGGCAAACTCTACTTCTTGCCAGTGCTTAACGCTGCCGCCTTCTTTAAACCAGGCGTCTTGAGCTGTATGCGCGTCTCCGCTAAGTGTCTTGTTAGGGTTCAATGCCGCTACTGTTACTTGCCAACCAAAAGACTTGGCCAAGGCGGCGACGACATAGCCGTCTCCAGCGTTATTGCCGGCCCCAACAATGACCAATACATTGTGGGCATAGGGGAAATTAGCTTTTAAGTGACGAAATATGCCTTGACCTGCTCGTTGCATGAGCATGTACATATTGTAACCACAGGTTTCTGCCGCTTCTTCTTCATGCTGGCGTACCTGCTGCGCGAGAAAAACTTTCTGTGATAAACTGCTCGGCGCCCAATTATCCGTCAAGGTAGTGAATGTCTTTTGCACAATATGATCTCCATCAATTAGCCCAAAATATCAAGGCTTGGGGCGAAGCGCTAGGCTTTCAACAGGTCGGGATCGCTGATATCGATTTAACGCGTCATGAACAAAAGCTGCAAGCTTGGTTGGACGAGGGCTACCATGGGCAAATGAATTTTATGGCTGAACACGGTATGAAACGCGCCAGACCGGCAGAACTATTGCCAGGAACTCTGCGTGTTATCAGTGTGCGAATGGATTATTTACCTCCTGATGCTAAATTTGCCCAAACCCTAAAAAATAAGGATACGGCGTATATTAGCCGTTATGCGCTAGGACGTGATTATCATAAGCTTTTACGTAATCGCCTTAAGAAACTGGGTGAAAAAATTCGTAGCGAGTGCACAACTGCTAATTTTAGACCCTTTGTAGATTCAGCCCCAGTACTTGAGCATGCATTGGCTGAAAAAGCCGGTATCGGCTGGACAGGCAAGCACTCACTGACATTGAATAAAGAAGGGGGGTCGTGGTTTTTCTTGGGTGAACTGTTTATCGATATTCCGTTACCCGAGGATGAGCCAGTAGAAGAGCAATGTGGTAGCTGCAATGCCTGTCTTACCATCTGCCCAACGCAAGCAATTGTGGCACCGTATGTGGTGGATGCCAAACGCTGTATCTCTTATCTTACCATTGAGTTAAAAGGCGCTATACCTGAAGAATTTCGCCGAGCGTTAGGTAACCGCATTTATGGCTGTGATGATTGCCAACTGATTTGCCCGTGGAATCGATACGCTAAACTGACCAAAGAAAGTGACTTTCATCCCCGTGACATGTTGCAAGACAAAACCTTAGCAGAGTTAGCGAGTTGGGATGAAAGTACGTTTTTGAAAAATACCGAAGGCTCTGCCATACGGCGAATTGGCCACGAGCGCTGGCAGCGTAATATTGCCGTTGCCTTAGGTAACGCGCCTTATTCGCAGCAGACTTTTGAGGTGCTTACTGAGCTAGCGCAAAGTGGCACTGATTTAGTAAAAGAGCATGCAACATGGGCACTTAAAGAGCAGGCTGCTAAAAAACAATTGAGCCTAGAGGTGGTTAATATTAACGATGACACAGCAACTGACGATTCGCTTCTACCCAAGCAAGCACAGCGCTTAAATCAGCGGCTAATTCGAAGCATCGAAAAAGGCTTAATCAGGGACGCTTAATCGCTATATATGTTAATTCATATGTTTTTTCCATTATATCAAAGCGCGTTAAATAAAGTACTGAACGATGCGCGGCACACTTTCGTGATCCAAAGGTAAAGTAAAGTTCTGCCCCTGATTGTCAGCGGGAAACCCATATAAACCAAAACGATTTCCTCTGGCAACACTCACGATAGCGACAAAATTAGCCTGTTCGTCTAAATCATCTTCTAGCGGGTCGAGAATAGGCAAGGTGTAGCGACCAAACTCCATGATTGCGATTTGCCTGTGATGGCGCTGAACAAAACAAGTAAACGTGGGGTTTGGCACACAAGCATATAAAGCAAATTTCGGAATTTGTAGCCCTACACCGTGCCAGTGAAATTCCAACACATGTAAGCGGTCAGTCAGGGATGAGACAGAGTTTGGTAGCGGAACAGCGTGCATAAGAGCCTCCCAATGTGGAGCAAATAAGACCGTTTTTACGTTTGCTCTGTCTTCACATTAGGCAATTTTCTCACAAGTATCTAGCCTTTTTTCTCGGTTATTAAGTCTAAACGTGATTAAAAATTAAGGTAATAGTCTTTACAGAGCGCCATGTAATCGCCTGAATATAAGTGATTTTCTGTATAAATAGTCAATGATTCTGTGTGCAGTGGACGGGCCGCAAAGCGAAAGGCCAGTAATTCACGTAGGGCAGGCGTGTTCGGCTTGGAAAACACGGTTAATTGTTTTATTAGGTGAAGGCCTAGTGTGTTAGCGTGACCAATAAATGCCTCACAAACATCACTAGGAAGAACACAATAAAACGTTCCATCGTCGGCCAACAGTTGCGCTACATTCTCGAGTAATTCTTGGTGAGTTAGCTTGCTGGTTTGTCTGGCCTGGATTCGTTTTTTAGCATCTCGTTCATCTGTGCTCAAAGGACTGTTGAAATAAGGTGGATTACTGATGATCAGGGTGAATTTCTGCTCGACCATACTTATTTGAAAAGCCTGTAAGCTTGTTTGCTGTGCGATTAATTTATCTGACCAAGGGCTATTGGTCATATTCCGCTTAGCCTGACCTATAGCGTCGCTATCAATGTCAATTCCAGTAATATAGGTGTGCTCAGTGCTTTTCTGAGCAAGCATTACGGCTAGCAAGCCGCTGCCAGTGCCTATGTCTAAAAACTGCTGAGGAGTATTCTCAATGCTGCAAGTCGGGCACGTTACCCAACTACCCAGCATAATACTGTCGGTTCCGACTTTCATGGCGCAGTCTTTATGTTCAATGAAGAACTGCTTAAATTGAAACCCTTGGCGCTTCATTGAATGCCCTTTTGCGACGAGAAGTCTTGCAGCTTTATCATATGCGCTGCTACTTGCCACGCTGAAACCGGTTTGTATTTGGCCCAGCGCCCAAACAATAAAGGCGATATCAACTTGGCCAACACAATTCCAATACGCTCACTTAGGCGCACTTCTGATCGCTCCCCAAGTAATAATGATGGGCGGACTGCGCTAGGGTGTTGTAAGCCTGACATATTCAGTATGGCGTTTTCAAGTTCACCCTTGACTCGCAAGTAGAAACTTTTACTCTGTGCATTGGCCCCTACTGAGGATATCCATACAAAGCTTTGCACTTTTTGTGCTCGGGCAAGTTGAGCGGCTATATGCACGTATTCAAAATCGACTTTACGAAAGGCGGCTTTGCTTTTAGCTTGTTTAATGGTGGTGCCTAAGCACACGTATATATGGTCAGCGTTAAAATAGCCCTGGTAGTCTTGTAGCGCGTCAAAGTCAATAACGATGGGCTCTAACTTACCTTCTAGGTCAGGGTAATCCTTGTGTTTCAGAGGCCTTCGGACTAAGCACGTAACCTTGGTATAACGAGGGTCAGCCAAAAGCTGTGTCACTAAAGCTTTACCCACCAGGCCTGTTGCGCCTAAAACTAACGCAGTATTTCTGCTCTTCATGTTTTACCTATTTGGATCAAGTCTTTACAATGCGCAGCATATGATTAAAGGATAAAGATAATAATGAAAAATCTTTTTTGGATCTTGTTATGTTCACTGGCGGTACCGGCAATGGCAACTGAAAACCTCACGATAGAACGAATTTTTGACTCACCCGCCTTAGAAGGCAGCTCTCCAAACAGTGTGAAAGTGTCACCCGACGGCAAGCGCGTGACCTTTTTACAGGGGAAAACCACAGATTACGAGCGTTATGATTTGTGGGAATACAATATCGCCACGGGTAACAACCAAATGTTATTCAACTCGGACGATTTGCACAGCGGCCCTGAAACACTATCAGATGAAGAAAAGGCGCGCCGAGAGCGCATGCGTCTAAGTGGAACAGGCATTGTGAACTATTTTTGGTCTGATGATGGCAAGGCTTTGTTGTTTCCGTTAGCGGGTGATGCGTATTACTTCCGTTTAGGGGATGAAAAAGCACAAAAAATCTTAGACACAGACGCGTTTGAAACTGATATTCGTTTTTCACCTAAAGCGAACTTTATTTCTTACGTTCGCGAACAAAACTTGTTCATTAAAAACATCAAGACCCAGGTTGAAACACAGCTTACGTTTGATGGTAAAGGCACAATTAAAAACGCCATGGCAGAGTTTGTTGCGCAAGAAGAAATGGGCCGCATGACAGGCTACTGGTGGTCACCAGATGAAAGCAAAATCGCCTTTACCCAAGTGGACGAATCGCCGGTTGATGAAGTCACCCGTAGCGAAATATACGCTGATTCAATCAAAATGATTAACCAGCGCTATCCCAGTGCAGGCACCCCAAATGTGACGGTCAAACTGGCGGTAAAAGATCTCGCTAGCGGCGACACTCAATGGGTTGATTTAGGCAAAGAACAAGATATTTATCTTGCTAGAGTGAATTGGATGAAAGACAGTCAAACGTTGACCTACCAATGGCAAAGCAGAGATCAACAAACGCTTGAGCTACGCGCTTTTAACACCCAAAGTGCCAAGCAAAACACCTTGCTTACAGAGTCGAGCAACACGTGGGTTAATCTAAATGACGACCTACATTTCTTAAACGATCAAAAACACTTTATTTGGGCGTCGGAAAAAACCGGGTTTAAACATTTATATCTGTATAAAAACGACGGTACATTGGTGCGCCAATTAACCCAAGGCGATTGGGTAGTAGATGAAATTGAAGCTATAGATGAAAAGCAAGGTCTTGTATATTTCACCGGACGCGCGAATACGCCACTTGAGCAACATATTTATGTGGTATCTATCGCCGGTGGAGACATTAAAAAGCTAAGTCAGCGAAGCGGTACTCATGTTCCTAGTTTCAGTGACGACGCATCTGTTTATGTTGATAAATTCTCGACCGTGAATACACCATGGCAAGTCAGTTTACATCAAGCCGATGGTAAGCACCTAGCATGGTTAAATGAAAACGCGATTAAAGGGAGTCACCCCTTAAAAGCTTTGCAAAGTGACTGGGTAGAGCCAACACTCGATAGTTTTGTTAGCGACGATGGCACAAAGCTTTATTATCGTTTGTATAAACCGAAGAAAATACAAGGCAAACACCCTGTTATCGTTTATGTATACGGAGGTCCTCACGCGCAAGTTGTTACCAACAGTTGGGGCGGTAATCGTGGATTACTAATGCAATATTGGGCGAATAAAGGTTATGTGGTCTTTTCTGTCGATAACCGGGGCTCTAACTATCGAGGTAAAGCTTTTGAAGATCCCCTATACAAGAAAATGGGTAGTACAGAAGTAGACGACCAAATAGCGGGTGTGAAATTTTTGCGGAATCTACCTTATGTTGATCCTGAACGTATCGGTATTTATGGCCACAGTTACGGCGGTTATATGTCGCTAATGAGCATGTTTAAAGCTGGTGAATTTTTCAAGGCAGGTGTTGCTGGCGCGCCAGTGACAGATTGGGCGTTATACGATACCCATTACACTGAGCGTTATATGGGCAATCCTAAAAAAGATAAAGATGCTTATATCGCGTCATCGGTTTTCCCATATGCGAAAAATTTAACCGGTGATTTGATGATTTACCATGGCATGGCCGATGACAACGTATTGTTTACCAACAGCACCAAGCTGTATAAACATTTACAGGATTTAGCGATCCCATTTGAAAGTATGGATTACCCGGGTAAAAAGCACAGTATTCGTGGCAAGCAAACCGGTATACATTTGTTTCACACAATTACTAACTTTTTCAATCGTCATTTTGATATGAAATAGACCTGAAATTAGCTAGCGAATGAAAAACTAAAACGGCGACTGTGAGTCGCCGTTTTTATTTGAGCCTAGATATGTATGGAACTACGCAAACATGTGAGTTGCAAGGGTTTGCTGAATACCGACAACGGTGTCTTTTTTAAGCTCTTTCTCAATGGGTTGATCTTGCCCTGATACCCAAATTTTTATTTCTGCGTCTAAATCAAAATGTCCAGCAGTTTCAATTTTAAACTGAGTGATTGCCCGGTATGGGATCGAGTGATAATCCACTTTTCGGCCAGTTAAACCTTGTTTATCAATCAGTAGTAAGCGTTTATTAGTGAATACGTACATATCACGTACAACTTTGAACACTTGTTGAACCTCTTCAGTGGCACCGATAATTGGCGCCAATTCTTCGCTCACTTCACTAACATCTATTTCAGACGCGTTGCCCATAATGGCATCGAGTAATCCCATATTATTCTCCGTTTTGTTTTTTCCTAGTAAAACCGATTTTGGCTTAAAAGAGAACTGATAACGAATAATAGCCCATGTTAAAGTGCATGCTGGTCCATATTTTAAGGAGTTAATGGAACATGCATGAAGTGACTTTTGCAGATATCAGCGCGGCAAGAAAACGTATTGCAAGCTATGTGCGTAAGCCCGACTTAATGACGTCTGCGTTACTGAATCATTGGCTAGGGCACGAGGTGCTATTTAAAACAGAGTGTCTGCAGCGTACAGGTGCATTTAAGTTACGCGGTGCCTTAAATACACTTTTGCATGCAAGGCAGCAGAAGCAATCCATTCACCGAGTAGTGGCAAGTAGCTCTGGCAATCACGCTCAGGCTGTAGCCTATGCAGCTTCTTTGTTTCATATTCCAGTGACAATTTTTAGCGCGCAAAACATTTCGAAAATTAAAGCTGCCGCTACACGCTCTTATGGGGCGGAGTTACGTTTATTTCCGTTACGGGATGAAGCAGACCTCGCGGTGGAGCAAGCAGCCCAAGAGCCAGGTACGTTATGGATCCCGCCATTTAACCATCCTGATGTCATTGCAGGGCAGGGCACAGTAGCTGCTGAAATTTTCGAGCAAACTTCTGATGTAAATGCGTTATTTATGCCTTGCGGCGGCGGGGGATTGGCCTCGGGTAGCTTGATTGCAGCAAGACATAACAGCCCGCAAACGAAAGTAATAGCCTGTGAACCATTGGCTGGCAATGATGCAGCGCAATCATTGCGTTTAGGCAGTATACAGCGTTTAACTACACCGGCTAAAACCCTTGCTGATGGGGCTGCAACGCCTGCAATTGGCGAACATACCTATCCGCTTATTCAGCAATTGGATGGCTTTTACGAGGTGGACGAAACGCCAATCGCCTACTGGACCCAATGGCTGCAGCATTTATTGAAGCTTCATATCGAGCCAACGAGCGCGATGAGTATGCACGGCGTGGTCAACTTCCTAGCCAAGCAAAACACACCACAAAAAGTGGTGGTGATTTTATCTGGCGGGAATATTGATGCGCAAAAGATGCAGCAGATATGGCAAGATGATCATTTAATTCATCAGCCAAGCTTACCGAGCGTACCGTTAGCATCTGTGATTTAATTTTCTAACCAATACAATAAAGCCCCAGTGTTTATGCACAATGGGGCTTTATTTTACGCAGCGGGCTATTTAGTCGCGCCAGCGCTTAGTCATATCATCGTATGCATCAATACGGCGGTCACGGAAATACGGCCAAATACGTTTAACCTGTTCTGTGCGAGCCAAGTCTAGTTCAACCATCAGGTTTTGCTCACTGTCTGCATCGGCTTGTGCCAGAATTTCTCCCTGTGGGCCAGCGATGAAACTTTGCCCCCAGAATTGAATGCCGTTATCGCCCTCTACCGGTGAGGCTTCAAAGCCAGTGCGGTTTGCCACAATAACCGGCACCGAATTAGCGACGGCATGAGAGCGTTGTATGGTCTGCCAAGCGCCAAATTGGCGTTGCTGTTCGTCCTCGGTATCCGCAGGGTCCCAACCAATGGCTGTGGGGTAAAACAGCATGTCGGCACCGCGCATCGCCATTAAACGGGCCGCTTCTGGGTACCACTGATCCCAGCAAACAAGCACCCCTAGTTTGCCAACACTGGTTTGGATAGGTTCAAAGCCCATATCACCTGGTGTGAAGTAAAATTTCTCGTAAAAGCCCGGATCGTCCGGAATGTGCATCTTACGATATTTACCCACCATGCCTAGTTGGCGATCAAACACCACAGCAGTATTGTGATACAAGCCAGAGCCGCGTTTTTCAAACAAAGAGGTAATTAGCACTATATCTAACTTGGCAGCTAGCTCGGCAAAGTAGTCCGTGGCAGGTCCTGGTATTGGCTCAGCCAAATCGAAAAAATCAGTGTTTTCTTGTTGGCAGAAATACAAGGTGCTGTGTAGCTCTTGCAGCATCACTAATTCACAGCCTTGTTCGGCGAGTTTGGTGACTTGCTCAGCGCTACGTTGCCAACTTAATTGCTTGTCATTATTGGCAACCGCCTGCTGAACAACCCCTACTTTAAGGGTTTTAGCGGTTTGCGGGGTGCGACTCATAACTCACTGACTCCTGTTGCTAGTTTTTTACTGATATCAAAGGTTAATGTATTCACAGGTACTTGCATGCTAATGCAGTGCAAGCTACCAAATTGCTGTACTAGAGGTAAGCAGTTAATTGGCACTATGATATGCCCTGGATAGGCTTTCGCCATCACTTCCATGGCGAGATCATCTTGTGGTTGTTGATATACAGGACATAAGATCTGTTTATTATTTATCAAGTAGTTTGCATAAGATGCAGGCAAACGCTCGCCTTGCTGATTGAACACGCTAGGTAAAGGCAATTCGAATATTTTATGCTCTGGTAATGCCTCACGGCACTCTGCTACAAGCGCTGCTAAGCCTGCATGGTGCGAGTCTTCGGGCACATTGAATGCAGACTGGACTACCACACCATCATCAGGCGTGAAGCGTACTAGGGTATCAATATGACCATCCGTGTCATCACCTTCTAAATGCCCATGCTTAAATATATGCACGCTTTTCGCACCGAGGGCAACTTTGAAGGCACCGCGATACTGTGACATCGTCATATCACCATTGCGCTCAGGGTTCGATAAACAAAACTCCGTCGACAACAACACCCCTGCATCATCAATTTCTAATGCACCGCCCTCAGCCACCACATCAAAACTTTGCAGTGGTAAACGACATAAGCTTGCCAAGACGTGCTGATTTATTTGGTTGTCCTTTTTAGCGTCGAACTTATTGCCCCAACCGTTAAAATTAAACTCAATTGGTTGCATGCCGCCTGAACTGTGGCAAGTCAAGAAGCCATAATCTCGCACCCAAGTGTCATTATAATCGGCGCGTACTAACAAAACCCGATCGATAGGCTGAGCAAAATCTTTGCTCAAGGAAGTAAATGTTGAGAGCTCTTCATCACGAATAAGCAGTATCACGCCAGTACCAGCCCGGTTAAGCGTGGCAATGATCGTCAAATAAACTTGCCTAACATCTGCAAGCCAAGGCTGCCAATCGGTTTTGTGGTCAGGCCAAGCAAGAATAATCGCTTCTTGAGGCGCCCATTCGGGAAGTAATCGCATAGAATTTACCATCACAATATAAAGTTGCTCAATATTCGCGGAGTATAATGATAACCATCAGGCGGGTCTTGTGAATTTTGATTGTTTACTTATAAATTTATACAGAAATTATTTCAGCGAAGGCCTAACTAGCAATAAATACCCATCTCAGCGTGTAATAAAAACTACATATTTTGTAATTTAACAACATTTTAACCTGTAAAATCACCTTTAATCCCACAATTCGTTCATATTTTGTTCTATTTTTGATTTTTAGTTGTTGTGACTTTCAGTTTTAAGCAGACGTTTTTGGAATAAATAGGAATATTCATTTCACTTATGGGTATATATAAATTAAAAATATTGTTTTAATTCAATGGCTTATAAATGTTATTTTTGTGTAACTCCTTGTTTTACATGCTTTTTACTAGTTTCGAACAATAAAACCACAGACATGATCATCAAAATCATGGATATTTTATTGGCAGGCAGAACCTGTAGTACACCTAATTAGCAAACATATATTTGGAGTAAACCATGAAAAAAGTACTTATATCTTTAGTCGCGTTGACAGCTTTTAATGCAAGTGCTGCCATGGAATCAAGCAGCAAAGTTCGTTTCGCAGGTGATAGTGAATACTCTAGCTTCTGTAAAGCGGTAGTAAATGATGACCTTGGTATGCTTAAGCGCAGCTTACGCGGTAAAGTTGGTCAAGTTGCTGCAAGCTCTAATGATGTTCTTCGTAAGCTTGTATCTGCTGATGGTATGAAATGTAACGGTGTTGATTTGATTAAATTCTCAGAACAGCGTGAAGCATCACAAGTTAGTGCTTACCTAAAGACTAAAAACAATGCATAAGAGGTTGTCCGATACCTCATTCAGCATAGGCAAATAGCCTGCCCTGCAGGCTATTTTAGCTTTCTTTTGTTGAATACCTCCGCCTACCTCTAAAGCCTTTTCTGGCGATTAAGCAAATCCTAAGGTTCTACCCTTCTTGCTTTAAACTTTCCTGAATTCGAATTTGCCGCTCGGCTTGCGTGCTTACGCATACTCGACTGCGCTCTGTGTTGCTGCTTTGATGACGACATACGCTGTACCTTTTTGTGCACCTTTTTATGCACATTTGCCTGTTGATTGAGAACCTGTTGGTTACGAGCTTGCTGGCTTCTAGCGTGTTTAGCCGGTGCTTGTTTTACCGCCTTATACGGCGTATTCAAACGATTGTGGTTCGTGTCACCCCGCGACGCACGCTGATGCTTGCTGATGCGATCTGTTTTTACTTTGTGTTGACCGGTGTTAATCGACCGTCTGCTTGTTGATGTCGCTTTCTTATCGAAACGTTCAGACTTATGCTGCACGTTGCGCTTAGTGTTATAAACACCGCGATTAGATTGAATCTCTTTGTGCTTTAATCGCGATAGCACCTGTTTTTGCTGGCGACCCTGGTTTTGGCTTTCATAATTGCGACTCACTATGGTGCGCTTATGTTTGTTTTTGTAACCATTGTGATACTTAACCGTGCGTCTATGGTGACGGTTATGCTGCCATCGCGGGTACTGGCGGACTTTGTTGTAGATGTATCTGTGATTCGAGCGACGATAGCGATAGTCGTTATTGATTACGACATGGTTGTTGCGCCAGTGAAAACCGCCAAAAAAGAAACCTGCGCTGATATGAAAACGCGGGCTCCAATGAAACCCAGAGTGATAAGTGTAATGTCGCGGTGAGCGCCAGTAAATAGGCTGGTGGACTGTCCACCACCAATCGCCGTACACAACGCGGGTGTCATAAAACGGCACGTAAACAGTTTCACGCTCAACGCTGTGTATCACTATTTTTTCTTGTTCTCGTTCAACGCTTTGATATGGGTTGTCATGCAAGTTGCCCTTGGCATAGGCACGGCTGCGAAGTGTTTGCACGCTATCTAGCACTTGAGCTTCATTCGCTAAAAATGCATCACCTAAGTCTTGTAACCAGTTTAAATCTTTACTCATACGCTCAAGTAACTCTTTGAACGGAGTAAGGGCAATAACGCTAGGGTCCCAGTCTTGCTGTTCAGCGAGATCGAGTGCTTGCTGCTCAGACAAGTTAGCGTGTTCGTCTCGCCAGCGAGCCGCCTGAACAACCTCTAAAGGGTAGGTGGCTGCAATTAGGATATGTGACAGCAGTGCATCAGGATACAAAGCGATTGGCGCAAGCATTTGGTCAAGCTTCGCTTGATGTAATTCTACTGGGGGCTCATCTTGAGTTTCGGCGTGTGCGAGTTCTATCGCGGTACCGATGAGTAGAAGGATGATGCTCACGTAGATAATCAGATACTTTGTGGTTTTGCCCATGGGACACCTCAATTAGTCACTATTTTACGGTATGCGTAAAACTTAACGTAAGTGTAGTGTCGGTTATGCAGGCTTAACCAAAACTGAATCAAGGCTTAAGTGTATTGAAATACAGCAAAGGGGAACGTATTAGGCCGCTTTTAGCGGCCAAGCACACAGGTTATTTCAATAGGTGGGAGTCAAATTTATGACCCAGTTTTTCTGTTTTGGTGCGAATATAATGTCGGTTGTCATCCGTAATACCATGATCAATAGGTGTGCGGCAGACCACTTCTATGCCCATACCTTCTAGCGCAATGCGCTTTTTAGGGTTATTGGTCATTAGGTTTACACGCTGTACATTTAGCGTGTCGAGCATCAACTTACACATATCGTATTCACGCAAATCAGCGTCAAAACCTAAGTGTTCATTGGCTTCAACTGTATCTAATCCTTGATCTTGCAGGTTATAAGCGCGAATTTTATTGAGTAAACCAATGCCGCGGCCTTCTTGGCGCAAGTAAAGTAAAACACCTTTGCCTTGCTCAACAATGTTTTGTAGCGCTTTTTCTAATTGCGCTCCACAGTCACATCGGGTGCTAAATAATGCATCACCGGTTAAGCATTCAGAGTGGATACGAATAGGGATTACATCGCCAGCTTGCCATTGTCCGTAGGATAGCGCGACATGTTCTTGCTCGGTCGCTGTTTCAACGAACCCGTGTATAGTGAACTGTCCCCAGCGAGTTGGTAGGGAGGCTGAGCTCACGAATTCGTACTTCTGATGTTGTTTCATAATGTTAAATGCTGACTTGTAAAAAGGTTTTAAAGGGGCAACGCATAGGTACAAAATATGGGTGCTGAATATTCAAAAACAAGTGCCTTTATTCTTCTTACGTTGATTTAAGTCTTTAGTTTTCGTCATTCATTGATTTCAAAGGAGTGGGTTTGTTGACACCAAAACCCTGAACGAAGTCGACGCCTATTTTACCTAGCTCAACCATTATTTCTTTTGACTCAACATATTCGGCAATTGTTTGAATTTTCATGGCGCTCGCGATGTCCTTTATCGAGGTCACCATAGCCATATCAACTGAGTCGATAAGAATACTTTTGACGAACTCACCATCAATCTTAACTTGATCAACCGGTAGATTTTTAAGGTAATTATAAGATGAAAAGCCGCTACCAAAGTCATCTAAAGCAAATGTACAACCCAGTGCTTTGAAGGTATTAATAAACTCAATAGTTTCATCAAGCTTTAAAATAGCCATGCTCTCGGTTATTTCAAAGCAAATTTTGTTGTGGGGGACCTGGTACTTTTCAAAGGCGCTGAGAATAAATAATTTCAAATCCTGATTGCCTAAGGACTGTCCGCTAAGATTAATATTACAGCGAACGAGGTCTTCTTTGTGCTGCGGGTTTTGATTCAGCCAAGTAAAATAAGTGTCTATAACCCAGCGATCAATTTTAGCACTTAGGTTATAACGTTCAGCTGCGGGTAAAAACTCATTCGGTAAAACACGCTGGTCGTGTTCGTCTACTAGGCGCAATAATATTTCATAGTGATGGCCCTGAGCGATCGAGGTCATTGGCATGTAAGTTTGCATATGCAGCTCAAAGCCGTTGTGGATCAAAGCATGTTGAATGCGGGGTAGCCAGCTTAACTGGGATTCATATTTTGCGATTTGTTTGTCAGTAGAAGAATAAGTGTGCAGACGATTGCGGCCCAGAGTTTTGGCCATATAACAGGCGGAATCAGCCATACTTAGCAATTGTTCTGAGCTGTTGATCTTTTCATTCCAAGATACTTGGCCAATGCTGATGCCAATATTTAATCGACGTTCTTCCCATGAAAAATCGTAATTTTGCACCGTATTTAACAGTTTATTCGCCAGCATAAAGCTGTTCTGTGCATTGCTGCCCGACAGTAAAATGCCGAATTCGTCTCCACCGAGACGGCCAATCATGTTGTCGACAGTCACTATTTTGAGCATCAATTGGGAAAACTGCCTAAGAATTGCGTCGCCAGCTTTGTGACCATAAGTATCGTTAATTGCTTTGAACTGATCGATATTAACGTGAAGTAAAGTCAGTTCGTCCTGCTCTTGTTTAGCTTGATTAATGGCTGCGTGTAAGCGTTTCTCGAATTCTTGGCGTTGATAAAAGCCGGTTAGGGTATCGTGACTGGCCATGTATTCGATATTCTGATCCGCTGCCTTTTGCTTACTGATATCTAAAATCGAGCCGTAGATTAATTTATCACTGTTTGTACCGTCGCTCAGTTGAGCTGAAACCAGTAACCAGAGAGGTTGGTTCTGGCGTGTTTGGCCTTTGATTTCCTTACCTAGGGTTGACTGATTTTTATGTAGCTCACCTAGCAATAGTTCACGTTCGTGCGACTGAGCATACAAGGTAGATACAGAGTCCAATTGCGCTTTCATGTGAGCGACGTCTTCATAGCCGAATATTTTTGCCATGGCACGGTTGGCGCGCAGAAGCTCGCCGTCCAAACTGGTGATAAATCGTCCTTCGGGCGCATCTTCAAACATATCGACAAACTGCTGTAGATCTCGAATGGCGTTTTGTTGCTCAGTGTAATGACGAAATGCAATGACTTTTTCATGGGCCGCTATCGCTACGGCAATAAGCACAATGCCGATAATGATGAGCGCGCTGAGCGTCAGGGAAAGCTGTTCAGGGAAGGCCAGCCACTTGAGATAAAGACCGGTATGCGCCGCCGTGGTCAAAGCGATTAATGTTAAGCCTAAGGCGAACATGCGATTACTAATGTGGTGGCCTTTATAGCGGTAAAATATCGCCAGTACTGCAATGGTAACAACCGCTAGCGCTGCGGCGCCTGAGACCAATAAAATCTGATGGTAACTATTGAGAACAAACGCAGATGCCGCACTGACCCAACCCGTAGCGTATAGAAAGTAGCGGTAATAGGTAGGCAAAGGGCGAAATATAGTGAAGGTTATTTTGGCTAATGAAAACAGAAGCAGTGCACACAAAATGGTGCTGATATTGTCAATATAAGCGTTAAACCCTGACAGGTAACTCACCACACCTTGGCTATTTAAAAATAGCAGTAAGTACGCGGTACTGGCTACCGAAAACCAAAAGCGAACAGGACTGCGAAGTAAGGTATAAGTCACTAAAAAGTACAATACCATCATGGCGAGCGCGCCACTTATTAGGGAGAACACGATGCTGTTGCGCTGTTCTTTATCGAGTAAGGCGGTTTCAGTTTGTAGCTTAAACGCGAACACTAACGGGCCATTATCACGAACTTTTACGTAGATGTTGCGCGGTTGGGCATAAGGAATATCTAACGGAACCACAAACAGCCTGTGGGCGACGGGACCGTTATCCAAAGGGCGGCTTGTTCCCATGCGGTAGGAATTAATTATGCGATCGCGTTCATCTAGTATGTATATATCAAGGGCATCAATTCGCGGATTATCGATACTGATAAAAAACGGTTTGTTACTGCTCTCGCTCGTCAGGGTGACTTTACCCCAAAGGCTTTGGTTGGCATTCAGTGGCTGAGGTGAGAATTCACTGCGCCAGGTGGTAAGCACTTGTATATCTGATAATTGCACGCGGTTATCTGCCACTAACCACTGGCTATGTTCCATCAAATTGATAGGCGTAGCACTATTACTTACATTAACTGGGGTTAACTCTATTTGCGCTGACACCGCTTGGCACAGTTGCATAACAATCAGCAACATGAAGCACAGTAAGGGAGTAAAGCTGGATGAAAGGCGCATTTTCACAATTTAGAAAACCAAAGCAAAGTGCGTTGCAGTTACGGTGTTAATGACAGTGTGCAACGTCGAATTGTATGTTAACGCGTAGCCTAACATCGGTTATTCCCATTCAACAAAGAGTTTATATTTATACATGATGATTAGCTGCTGCATGATATTTCCATGTGCTTACCCCAATTAGGGGGAGGCTTAGCAAATTCTCCGTACTCAGGTTTACTCTCAAACGGCTGCTGTAATACCTGTAGAAGCGTTCTGAAATGGGTAAAGTCACCTTGTTCTGCTGCGTCTATCGCTAGTTGGGCTTGATAATTTCGCAGCACATATTCAGGATTCACTTTACGCATTTGTGTTTGCCGCTCTTGTTTATTGGTGCCTTGAGCGCGTATCACTTGTTGATATTGCGTGAGCCAAGCCTGGGCCGCTTCACGTTGAATAAAATGATCTACTAGCTTCGGGTGAGCACCTTGCTCGTCAATGTCACACAATAATCGAAAACTGATATGGTAATCGCGCTTGTCTTGTGACACTAAATCAAGCCAACGATTGACCAGTTCGGCGGTGGTATGATTATTTTCATATAACCCAAGTTTTTGGCGCATTAACTGTGAAAACTCAGCCATCAGTCGTGGTTCATATTGGCTTAAGGCGCTTTTTATTTGCTCAATGCTCAAATAAGGAGTGAAAGCGTGGGCAAGGGCATTTAGATTCCACAAACCAATGCCAGGTTGTTGCTCAAATGCGTAACGCCCTTGGTGGTCTGAATGATTACAGACAAATTTTGGATCAAAATCATCTAAGAATGCATAGGGGCCATAATCAAAGGTGATACCGTGAATCGACATGTTATCTGTGTTCATTACACCGTGGTTAAAACCAAATGCTTGCCATTTAGCAATCAAGCTAGCGGTATCGGTGACTATTTTTTCGAGCATCGCTAAATGCGGTGACTCGGCCTGTAAACACTCAGAAAAATGCCGTTCAAAGCAATAGTCGAACAACTTCTCGAGTTTATCCAACTCACCATTGTGGTAAAAGTACTCAAAGTGCCCGAAGCGTATATGGCTTTGGCTGACGCGGATCATCATGGCAGCTTTTTCTTGTTTCTCACGATACACAAGTTCGTCACTGGTAATCAGGCACAACGCGCGGGATGTGGGTATGCCCATATGATGTAGAGCTTCACTCGCAAGGTATTCGCGTAAGGTAGAACGCAGCACAGCACGCCCATCGGCGAATCGTGAATAGGGCGTTGGGCCTGCGCCTTTTAAATGTAAATCCCACGGGTTTCCCTGTTGATCTTTTGCTTCACCAAGCAATAAACCACGGCCGTCTCCTAGGTCCGGATTCCAGCCACCAAACTGATGACCGCCGTACTTTTGTGCAAAAGAATGTTTCGTAAGCGAACTTGAATTGCCAAAAAGCATCGACATTATGCTAGATTGCGTAAACCATGATGCTGGTAGTTGCAGAGCGGCACGCAACGTGTGGTTTACCTCAATGAGTTGAGGGTTGGCCACACTTAAAGGTTTAGTTACGGCACCTAAATCACCTAGTTGCGTCGCATATGAATGATCTAAATTCATTGTCTGCCTCTATTTTATTACTCGTAGAATGGTTTTTTGTAAACCGACGTTACCTTAAGGACCAAATATGAATCTAATCTCAAAAGCTTGTGTTGTGGCGAGTCTATCGACAGTTGCCATGTTATCAACTAACGTTTTCGCTGGCGACATTGCGGCCGGTAAAACTAAATCAGCGACCTGTATGGCATGTCATGGTGCTAATGGTATCTCACAAATTCCAATGTATCCCAACTTAGCAGGTCAAAAAGAGCAATACTTGGCATTACAACTAAAAGCGTTTCGTTCTGGAGAGCGCAAAAATATGGTTATGGCACCTATGGTGGCGGGCCTAAGCGATGCAGATATTGAAAACTTGGCAGCGTATTATGCGAGTCTCGATCCGTCAGGAAAATAATCCGGCGCTCTGATTAGCGTAACGAGTAAACACCTAAAAGGCTGGGAATTTCTTCAGCCTTTTTACGTTAATGAAAACATATTCATATTTTTGATGAGCCAGTTCGGTACTTTACGCGTACTTTAGTACTATCAAAAACTTTCAGTATAAAAGGTGCTTCATGATCACACTCCACCATCTAAACAACTCACGCTCTCAGCGCATACTATGGATGCTAGAAGAATTAGGTGTGGAATATGACATTGAGCGATATCAGCGAGATAGCCAGACCAACCTAGCGCCCGAGTCATTGAAGAAAGTGCACCAGCTTGGTAAATCCCCAGTTATCACTGATGGTGAAGTTACCGTGGCGGAATCTGGGGCGATCATTGATTATCTGGCGCGTAAATATAGCGATAAAGCCTTGATACCTGAGGCAGGTACAGAAGCATACCGTCAATACACCTATTGGTTGCACTTCGCCGAGGGTACAATGATGCCGCCTATGGTAGCAAAACTGGTGTTCGATAAAGTGCGCCAAAATGCCAAGCCGTTTTTTGTCAAAATGGTGGCAAATAAAATTGCCGATAAAGTGATGGACGGATATTACGGACTGAATCTGGTGGCGAACTTGAAGTATGTTGAGCAATATTTAGCTGAGAATGAATGGTTTGCTGGAGATACATTAACGGGGGCCGATATTCAAATGAGCTTCCCGTTAGAGGCTATGGCTTCGCGCAATGTTCCTGGGCAATACCCCAATATTGCTGCCTATGTGAAGCGTATTCATGAGCGACCTGCTTATCAACAAGGACTCTCACGCGGGGGACAGTACGACTACGCTTGAGGTCTATCTCAGTCAGAAGAATAGCCTGCTAAGGCCTATTCTTCTGAATCGATGTCAATGCCCATTTCCTGCATGATACGTAAAGCATCGCTGGGAATGCGATTGTCGTTATCTTTTTGCAAATCATTGTCATTCGGTAAAGGCTGCCCAGTAAAAGCATGCAAAAACGCTTCACACAGTAACTCTGAGTTTGTCGCATGACGCAGATTATTCACCTGTCGACGGGTGCGCTCATCCGTTAATACTTTGAGCACTTTAAGGGGAATAGACACAGTCACCTTTTTCACTTGCTCGCTTTTCTTTCCGTGTTCGGCGTAGGGATGAATGTATTTCCCATTCCATTTCGTCGTTTTAGCCATCGTTTACTCGCTTTTTTCTTTCTTATAAGGGGAAATTCTAACCATAAACCAATAAAGGTCAACGATAGACTGCTAAACATCTTGACGGCTTTACGTACAAAGTTTAGTTTAGACGTCTAAACGTCTAGATATTAACGGAGCTTTCCATGGTCTCTTATGCACAAGGTATCGATGCCCTCAACCAGTCACTGTCTGAAGTGAAAGGGATCAATGTATCGTTTGAGTTTTTTCCTCCGAAAACCGAGACAATGGAAAAAACATTGTGGAAATCGGTTGAGCGCCTTGCGCCCCTCAAGCCTAAATATATGTCAGTGACATACGGTGCAAACAGCGGTGAGCGCGACCGTACCCACGAGATCGTAAAACGCATTCAAAGTGAAACAGGCATAGCGGCAGCGCCGCACTTGACCTGTGTTGACGCAAGTCGAGAAGAGTTAAAACAAATCGCCAAAGATTACTGGGCCAGCGGCATTCGTAAAATCGTTGCTTTGCGTGGCGATTTACCCGAAGGCTACACTGAGCACGTTTCTTATGCGTCTGATTTGGTTGCACTTTTACGTGACGTGGCTGACTTTGACATTGCTGTTGCGGCCTACCCAGAAAAGCATCCTGAAGCACCCAATAGCCAATTTGATTTGCTGAACCTTAAGCGCAAAGCCGAAGCAGGAGCGAACCAAGCAATTAGCCAGTTCTTCTTCGATGCTGAAGTTTTCTTACGTTTCAGAGACAGAGCCGCCGCAGCGGGCATTGATATGGATATAGTACCCGGGATCCTTCCTGTGACGAACTATCAAACCTTGCAGCGTTTTGCAGGTTTTACCAATGTGCATGTGCCGAATTGGTTACATAAAATGTATGACGGCATACACAAAGATGACCAAACTACTCGTAACCTTATGGGCGCAAGTATCGCCATGGACATGGTAAAAGTGCTAGCGAAAGAAGGCATTCGTGACTTCCATTTTTACACACTAAATCGCTGTGAATTAAGCTACGCCATTTGCCATATGTTAGGTGTTAGAGCAGACTAGGGAATATTGCTAACCTGCTGTAAAAAGGAAATATATGGAGCCCAAAGTTATCCTATCGGATCTATTCAGGCGCTGGTTACCCAAAGCGAATATTTTTGCTCGTATGTTTGTAAGCCATTGCCAGCGAGACGGAATCACCGTTTCTGCAGGGCACTTGGCCTATGTGTCTTTATTATCTTTGGTGCCGTTTATCATGGTGTTCTTCACCATTTTGTCGGCCTTTCCTGCCTTTTCAGAAGTGCGTGGTGATATAGAGGCGCTCATTTTCGGTAATTTTATCCCTACCTCGGGTGATCAAATTCAAGGTTATGTGGCGGAGTTTGTAGGAAATGCGTCAAAAATGGGCGCAATCGGGATTTTATCTTTAGTGGTGGTGGCTTTATTGCTTATCTCAAATATTGATAAAACCTTAAACCGCATATGGCAAGCGAAAAGCGAACGTCCCATTATTTTTACCTTCGCTATTTACTGGATGATCCTTACGCTTGGGCCGCTGTTAATTGGTTTAAGTGTAATCATGAGTTCTTATCTAGTGGCGTTCGCGAACTCCGCAGAGGCATATACGATGGGCGCAACCACTGCCATGCTTAAGATCGTGCCGTTTATTGCATCGGTGTGTGCGTTCTTCATTATTTATATGATTGTACCGAACAAACGCATTAATCCTCGTCACGCCCTAGTTGGTGCCTTTATGGGGGCATTATTGTTTGAATTGTCCAAGAAAGGCTTCTCCTTTTACATCACTCATTTTCCATCGTATCAAATGATTTATGGCGCAATGGCGGTTATTCCTATCTTGTTCGTCTGGGTATATTTATCTTGGATTGTGGTATTGCTGGGGGCGGAACTAACCCACGTTATTGAAGTGTTTTTTCACGAGGAAGCTGAAGAGAGTTTTACGCAGGTCGACGAGGATGACCCTCAATCGCCTGCGTAGCGTATGACAACGAATTAGTCTCGCATACTGGAGATAAACGCGTTTGATTCTTTGATGGCGTTATTCATTTCAGCAATTAGCTGGTTAATATCATTTTTAACGCCATTAAATTCACTCTGTAGCGCCCCTATCGCAGTCGCATTTAAGTTATGTTTTAAATACAGTACGTTGTCTTGTAGCGCAGATAAAACAGGCTCCATTTTGGCTTCTGCTTTACGCATGCTTTTGACCAAGCTCGCATAACGACGCTGAGTGTCTTTCAGTTTATTCGCGCTTTCTCGGCGAAGCCCCGCGTTGCTATACTTATCAAGTTCAGTTTCCCATTCGTCAAATAACGCATCGGCCACGCTTTCTACTTTATTAATGCGCTTAGTGACTTCAGTGGCAGCTTGGTTACTTTCTTCGTATTGGTCTTTTAGCTCTTCGTAAACATCTTGCAATTCACCGCCATCGTAATTCATCAAATGTGTAAATTGTTCCAGTGCATCGCTAAACTGTTGTTGAGCATCTTCTTGGGATTCTTTGGCATCTTCAACGCGATCAACCATGATATCGCGCTTTTCAACTCCTACCTTTTCCCAAGCAGCATAATAGGCGCTTTGACAGCTGAATAGGCCTAAGGCCAATGTGAGTATGATGTAATGTTTCATAATGTCCTTAACTAACCGTTTTTAATACAGCCCTTTTGCGCGGGCCTCGTCTTTTGAAATAATAACTTTGCCAATTGGCATAGGGGCCATCATAGCAAACTTGATATGTTGTAAAGCAAAAGGAATACCGATAATCGTGATCGCACAAAAAAATGCAGAAACAATATGGCCAATTGTTAACCAAATCCCGGCAAACACGAACCAAATTATATTTCCTAGTAAGCCTAAAGTGCCTGTGCCGATATCATCTCGTCCATTATAGGCAGCTCTACTTACAGCGACTCTTCCGAAAGGCCAAAACATAAGTAAACCAAAGTTGAATGCCGCGCGACCCCAAGGAATACCGATAATGGTGATAAACATGAGTAGTCCTAAAAGCATGTAAGATAGCCCCATGAAAATTCCGCCGAATATCCACCAAATAATATTTAATATGAGTGACATAATTGTATTTCCTTTTAATAAGTCATCGAAGTCAGAAGGGGTTTAACGTGTGCGCGACAATTAAACGTTATTTATGATACAACCATAATTATCCAAAAGTCTGATTTTATTAATTAACTGGCTGACTGCTATGAGCGAACTCTATCCTGCAATTAAACCCTTTTTTAGTGAAATGCTTGCCGTTGGCACAGGGCACTCGCTATATGTAGAGCAAAGCGGCAACCCGAAAGGCATACCTGTGCTGTTTTTGCACGGCGGCCCGGGGGCGGGGCTTTTTGCTCATTATCGCCGTTTCTTTGACCCAGAAAAGTACTGGATCATCGGGTTCGACCAAAGAGGGAGTGGCCAATCCACGCCATTTGGCAGCATTGAGAACAACACAACGCAGGATTTGTTAAACGACATCTCACTGATAAGAAAGCACTTAGGCGTGCAACAGTGGGTATTGTTTGGCGGTTCTTGGGGAGCGACCTTAGCCATGCTAGCCGCAATCGAGCAACCGCAAACGGTAAAAGGTTTGATATTGCGTGGCAGCTTTCTAGGACGAAGAGAAGACTTCCATTGGTACCTTGATGCGCAAGGCGGCGCGGCACAATTATTCCCTGATTATTACCAAGAGTTTGTGCATCCTGTGGCAGACAAGAGTAAAAGCACCTCTTTGGTTGACGCTTATTACGCATTGTTTACCGGCAGCGATGAAGTACACAAAATGGCAGCGATTAAAGCCTGGTGTTTATGGGAGGCGCGCATTAGCAAGCTGCATTGTAAATTACATGAAGATGAGCTGGTGCCAGATGTACACAGAGGCATAAGCCTAGCGATTCTTGAATGCCATTATATTAAGCACTTATGCTTTATTGAACCTAACTTCATATTGAATAATATTCATAAAATTAAGCATATACCCGCGACGATTATTCATGGGCGCTACGACTGTGTGTGCAAAATACAGGGCGCTTACTTACTTAACGAAGCGTGGCCCGCTAGCCAACTTACGATAGTCCCTGAGTCTGGGCATAGCGCAAATGAGCCGAAAATTAGTGCGGCGTTATGTTTGGCCGCAAAAGCCATGGCAGGTTTTATTAAGGAGCAACAATGATTGGCTTAATCCAACGGGTGAGTGAAGCTAAGGTCACAGTCGATGAACAGGTGACAGGGCAGATAGAGCAAGGTATTTTGCTACTATTAGGTGTAGAAAAAGACGATAACGAAGAAAAGGCCAAAAAGCTTTTTGAGCGTGTTTTGAATTACCGAATTTTTAGTGATGAAAACGGCAAAATGAACTTGAACCTCAAACAAGTAGGCGGTGGACTGCTGGTGGTCTCTCAATTTACCTTGGTGGCACAAACGAACAAAGGGAATCGCCCCGGTTTTTCTCAAGGCGCCAGTCCTCAATTGGGCGAATCTCTGTACAACTATTTTGTTGAACTGGGTAAAAATAGCGAGATCAACTGCGAAACAGGGCGTTTTGGCGCAAACATGCAAGTTAGTTTAGTAAACGACGGCCCAGTCACCTTCAGCTTGAGTGTCTAATTTGCTACCAAGCATCGAATGCTATTTAATGGTGGGCTGGCTAGTGTAATCTGGCCTCAGGTTATCGATATTTCCATAAGGATAAGTGCATCATAATGTATAAAATTGAAACCCCAGAAACAGATGCTGAGTTTGACGCGTACTTCGAATTTCGCTGGTTAATGCTACGCAAGCCGTGGAACTTCCCCCAAGGCTCTGAAAAAGACGAATACGAGCAAGTCAGTGAACATCGTATGATCCGCAACAACAAAGGTGAAGTGATTGCCATTGGTCGTGTGCATATGAACAGCGCAGAAGAAGCGCAGATCCGCCATATCGCTGTTGCCAATGAAGCCCAAGGTCGGGGGTTAGCAAAAATGATCATGTCTTCGCTTGAATCGGTTGCGCGCCAAGAAGGGGCGGTACGTATGGTGACAAACAGCCGTGAGCTGTCGACGCCCTTTTTTGAAAGTTGTGGTTTTGAAGTAGAAAAAGAAGCCTCTACCGAACTGGGCAAGCTAAAGCGCCAACAAATGGTCAAGCGCCTTTTAGAGCACAATACGATTTTGCTGCACCCTAAATGGTGTAAGGAATTACAAGATACCTGGCATGACACCATTCCCATTAGTGAGCAAATGGGCATTAAGCTTTATCAATATTCTGGCAAAACCTTAGAGAACCGCGCTTCACTAAATAGAAATATTAACCTGCACGGGACAATGTTCGCCGGAAGCATTTTTTCGTTAGCGACGCTAACGGGTTGGGGGATGATCTTTCTGCAACTTAAGCAAAAGAACCTAGCCGGCGAAATAGTGTTAGGCGACGGTAATATCCATTATCACAAGCCCATCACCATGCAGCCTAGGGCCTTATGTCATATAGAAACCCTAAGCGGCAAGTTTGAAGCCTTAGCCAAAGGTAAGAAGTGCCACATCAAATTACAAGTTGATATTCTAGATGGCGACACTGCCGTCGCCGAATTCAGCGGCGTGTACTGGATACTCCCCCCAGAAAACGAGCCAAAAGAAGACGAAAGTATCTAAGGTTTATCGCTGACAGCACCATGTGCAAGTGGTGCTGTCAGGTTAACTCTG
Organism: Paraglaciecola mesophila; assembly: GCF_009906955.1. GTDB lineage: Bacteria > Pseudomonadota > Gammaproteobacteria > Enterobacterales > Alteromonadaceae > Paraglaciecola > Paraglaciecola mesophila_A. The sequence goes on along the minus strand of NZ_CP047656.1, from coordinate 2,624,308 downwards.
AGTGTATTTCAGTCCATTCCATGAGCTTACCCAAACGCTCACCTTTATACCAAACCCACAAGTGCCTACTTGGTATTAGTAAATAATTAACCACTCAGCGAAACCTCATAGTTTATGCAATTATAAAGTGTCTAATGCGCTAGGGTCTTACCAATAGCAATAATGTTGACTAATTTTTAACGGTGACTTTCATGACCCCGCCTTTATATAAGCCAAAGTAAAGTATCGATTCTTCTAGTCCATATTCCGCATACATACTCCATACACCACCAAAAATGTCAGCTTCATCGACATATTCAAATTTCTCCCAAGTTGCTCCGCCATTAGTTGTGCGCTCTAAGTAAAATGGTTGAGGTTCCGAGAAGACTTTGTTCCAACCAGACGTATACATGGTTTCCGATTGATTGATGTCAATAAGCAAGCCAAAATAAAAGCGAGAGTTTTCATTAAAATAAAACTCTTCCCATGTGTCCCCTCCATCTAGTGAGGACATAATACCTGGCTCGCCAGAGGCATACATAATGTCGGGGTTATTTGGGGCGAAGCGAATATTTTTGACGGTCCCTGGCTCACCGGTTATATCCGTCATAGAGTTATAGGTCTTAGCTTCAAGTAGATTTAAGTCGTAGCTCAACAATCGAGACTGTTCAACTGCATTTTGGCCACCAAACCATATTTTGGAACTATTAAAATCAATTGTTAACGCGGCATAGCCTTTTGCAAAACCTTGCCATTCTCCAGTTAAGGTGCTCCAAGTACGGCCATAATCGCCAGAAACAGCTAACACATTTAATCCGGTGCCATACAGCAAACCAGTCTCCTGATCATATGCCAGTGCTTGGATCTTTTCATCCAGTGAAAAAGATTCGATAGTAATATCCTCACTATCACCAGAGATTTGACCAAAGTTACTTTCTATTTGCTCCCAAGAAACACCACTATCTGTTGATTCCACTAAATAAAAATCGCTGTTCTGTTTAACTGAAGCCAGATAGTGGCCAGAACCTACTGCTTCTAGGTCAAACACCTCCCATTGTTCGAAGTCAGTTAGGTTCACCCATTGCTCATCCTTCAATTGGTAAACCCCGGCGTTCGTTGCCGCATACAACCCTTCGTCGGATTTCAAAAAGTGATTGAAAGTGACTCCCTCTAGGTTAGTGTGAGAGAAGGTTATACCGGTCTCGGGTTCAAGGGGAGGCGCAGATTCAACCGGATTGGAATCACTATTACAGCCAGTTAACTTGAATAAAATACAAGTAATCAGACTTGCTAATAATAAATGTGCTGAATTTTTCATTCTTGCATCCTAACGTATTGAATTTGTTTTGGTTAAGAAATTAAGAGTTCTACCACTGTCCATAAGAGTTAGTTAATAGCTTAAGTAATCTTTGAAAGCGAATAAACAAATAGGTTTATGCCGCTTACAGGCACTGTTTTTACAAATTGATACATTCTGAAGCGGGTTGTGGCACTTTTTGCAAAGAATGATACGGTATTCTGATGAAGGGCTTTCCGGTTTAGATCCCTTCAGTGTTTGATCTTGCAAGAGTTGATACCTGAGTAATTACCACAACAAAAGTATGCAAAAGCACGTAAATGTAGTGTCCAAGTGGGCTATGCCACTAGATTATTCGTTTGAAGAATGTGGTGATGAAAAAGGAACGATGTAAAGACACCCAAGATAAAAATGGTCAACTTTCAGGGCTGAACTACACTTAATTTGTGTTTCATTCTGTCAGGTAGATGGATTATGCCTCAACCTCGAAAAAGCCAAATAAGTTTAATCGATACGCCCTATTACCATTGTGTTTCCCGCTGTGTGCGGCGTTCTTTCTTGTGTGGAAAAGATAAATACTCTGGGCAAAGTTACGAGCATCGCCGTGGTTGGGTAGAAGAACGTTTGTCGTTTTTATCTACGGTATTTGCCATCGACATTTGTGCTTATGCGGTTATGACTAATCACACGCATGTGGTGCTATGTGTGGATAAAGCAATGGCTGACAGTTGGGATAGCGACGAAGTGTTGAGGCGCTATCACAAGCTGCACAGAGGCACATTGCTGACTCAGAAATACATGAATGGTGATACGCTGAGCCAAGGCGAGCTAATAACCTTTGATGAGACCGTTGAAACCTATCGGCTACGCTTGTACGACATAAGCTGGTTTATGCGTGACTTGAATGAGTATATAGCTCGTCAAGCCAATAAAGAAGACGGCTGCACTGGTCGTTTCTGGGAAGGGCGATTTAAGTCCCAAGCACTACTAGATGAAAGTGCTGTGCTGGCGTGTATGGCGTATGTAGATTTAAATCCCATTCGCGCAAAAATGGCAAAAACACCTGAAACGTCAAAACACACCAGTATCAAAAAGCGCATTCACGCCGTTAAAAACCAACAATCACAACCAAGCGTTTTGATGCCCTTTGTGGGCAACCCTCGTGGAAATATGCCTCGAGGTATTGCGTATTCACTCAAAGACTATTGTGAGCTTGTCGACACTACAGGACGATGCATTCGTGATGATAAGGCCGGTCATATTGATAACACTCTCAACCCTATTCTACAAAGATTGGGACTAGACTCTGCTCAGTGGTTAACCTTAACCACTGAGTTTGAAAAACACTTCTGTTACGCAGCAGGTGCAGAGCAAATGATGAATGCCTTTAAGCGCCACACCCATCATCAACGACTGCGGGGGATGACCAAAGCGAAAGCGTTGTTAAAACGCGCATAAAACATTACAACTAACACATCTAATGCATACATTGTAGCCTTGGCGTTTGCCTGAAAATTGACCTTACGCGCCATTCTCAGACCTCAACGCTCACTTTTCTAGTAAAAATCCCCAATCATTAAACTTCAAAGTACTTTAACGTTTGTTGAGGGGTATCGTCCGTTCCAAGCAGGAGAGTTTTCTATACGAATTTAAAGATGGATGTCTTTGTTCGATTAACTTCCCACTCATTCATTTCTTTAAGGTAGATAACAATACCCTGAAAGGTATAATTTGACATATATACCGCTAAGGGTATATTAAATTTTATATACCTTTTAGGGGTTAGACTTATAGTTATACCTTAAAGGGATTAATAGTGGAGAGACATAATGAAGCTTAATAACTCAAAAGAACTGGCTGATTATATAAAGCTGCATCGAAATAAGCTGGCACGAACGCAGACCGATGTGGCCGAGCATGTTGGTTTAAAGCAAAAAACCATCTCGGCTATTGAAAACTCAGCGGGTAACACCCGTATTGATACATTATTTAAAATTGCCCATGAACTAGGTCTCTCTATTGAGCTTAAGCCGAAGCAAGTAAATGAAAGCGACCAAAAGACCGAAAGCGGCTGGGATCAGGAGTGGTAATATGCAGTTGCTGGTAAGCCTTAACGGGGTCAAAGTAGGTATACTGTTAAAAGATAAGAGCGGTGGACTACATTTTTCTTATACCGAGCAGTGGATGAAGCGCGTAGGCGCGCGCCCTATTTCTTTGTCGTTACCCATTACAAAGCAAAAATACACTGGTGATCTAGTGTATAACTTCTTCGACAATTTGCTTCCCGATAATCCAAACATACGAAATAAAATACAAATTAGATTCAACGTCGGCTCCGGACATGCCTTCGATCTTTTAGCGGCAATAGGCAAAGATTGTGTGGGGGCTATTCAATTATCCTCAGAACAACCAGAGTCTGTAAACCAACTAAACTACAAGATGTTGTCAGATCAAAACGTTGAGAAGTTATTACAAGGCTACAAACATACAGCACTTGGGATGGAAGGTGACGATGACGACTTTCGGATTTCGATTGCTGGCGCTCAAGAGAAAACCGCTTTACTTAAAATTGGTCAACAATGGGCAAAGCCAATAGGTTCAACACCAACAAGTCATATAATGAAATTACCCATGGGCGAGTTACCACAGGTGGGAATCGATTTAACCGACAGTTGTGAGAACGAGTTTATTTGCCTAGAGCTTGCGAGAGCATTTGGTTTTAATGTGGCCAATTCGGAGGTGCTTTACTTTGGCGACCAGAAAGTACTAAGTGTTGAACGCTTTGATCGCAAATATGCTTCTGATGGTTCCTGGCTCATGCGTCTCCCCCAAGAAGATTTTTGTCAGGCAATGGGCATTTCATCTGCTCAAAAATACCAGTCCGATGGTGGTCCAGGAATAACAGACTGTTTAAGCTTGCTCACGGCTTCGTCTAACAGAAAAGATAGAGCAACGTTTTTTAAAACTCAGATATTCTTTTGGCTAATTGCTGCTATTGACGGGCACGGTAAGAACTTTAGCGTATTCTTAGAGCCTGAAAACACATATAGAATGACTCCTCTGTATGACGTCTTATCCGCGTTCCCTGTGATGTTAAAAAGTGCATCGAAAAAAACCTTACAGCCGCAAAAGATTAAAATGGCCATGTCTTTAAAAGGAAAAAATACGCACTGGAAGTGGAACGATATTCAGCCCCGTCATTTTGTATCGACTGCCAAGTATGTGAAATACCCCTCAGACAAAGCTGCTTCGCACTACGAATACTTTATCGATAATGTTGAAAACGCCATTACTCAAGTCGAAGGTAAAATACCCACTAACTTTCCGCCCTACGTAGCAGAGGCAATTTTTTCTGGGCTGAGAAAGCAAGCAGCTAAAAAGTTGTTATAAATAGCGAGCCATTGAGTGGCATTAATACGCAGGTGCTTAGAGATATCGTTTTTCCACTTTTTTATATGGACTAAGTTAATACCGTTAATCACTATTGGGGGGAATTAACTTATGTTTAACTGAATGAAACTTACTGTGGATGGATACCGTAAAGCCTAGCCGGACGATTATTAAGGAAACATATTCCTGATGAGCTTTCGGTTTTACGCGAAAGCTATGGCCATAAAACACTAAAAAGTTTTATGTTAGCAACTGAGTTGTTTGAATTTAAAGAAGAGGAAACAACAAAGGGTAGCGTGAGAGTGCCGTACAAGTTGAGTCAAGCCACTAAAATTAATCTTACACAAAAAACAGAATTGGAGTAATGGGCTTTTTGTATTAAATTTTTAGTTAGTGAACACTACAATTAAAAGGCCTTTAAAAATGGCGCACCCGGCGAGATTCGAACTCACGACCTCTGCCTCCGGAGGGCAGCGCTCTATCCAGCTGAGCTACGGGTGCATATTTTGCTGATTGATACATGTTGTATCGGTACTGCTATTTTCAATATAAAGCTTGGGGTGATTCTTTCTACTATGGCGTAAACACGTCCATGATGATATCCCCCCAGCGCGTACATCCTGTACTTCCGTTCGCTTCTCTCGAAGTGATGTTAAATCACTTCTCATCGGCTGCGCCGACCGGCGCTTACCCAGCTGAGCTACGGGTGCTTCATTTTGTGAGCGCTGATTCTAATGAAATACAGCGCTTTTTCCACTGTTATTTAGATTTATTGTTGTAGATGTTCTCCCTGCAAGGCTTTTTTTCATGCCTTGCGCTTTGGTATCCAAACCAGGTTGTCATATTACTGTGGTATTTGCCTTTTATAATCCCGTTTTAACGGCAATTTCCAGTTATGTGATAACATAACTTTTGTGATTGGTTTTATTTCTAAGTTGTAGGCAAAATTATGGTGACAAGAAGACAGTTTACTTTGGGTGCAAGTGCGTTGGCGTTTGGTGGTTTAACAGCAAGCTATTTTGGAAAAGTGAACGCGGCGTCTTTGCTTTCCACCGCATCTGGTTTTGGGCCTTTAGTGCCTGATCCCAATAAAATATTGGATTTACCCGCAGGGTTTGATTACCAAGTTATTTCACAACTAGGTGATGCCATGTCTGATGGTTTTACTGTGCCTGACCGAGCTGACGGTATGGGCTGTTTTGCTTTAGACGATGAGCGCGTTGTACTTATTCGCAATCACGAGTTGCACCCCAAGGATTTAGCGAAAGCTGAGCAGAGTATACAAGAGCATAAAAGTGCATTGGCCTACGATCAAAATAATGACGGTGTGGCCTTGCCCGGTGGAACCAGTAAACTGGTGTACAATCTGCAAACGCAAACCCTTGAAGAGCAATTCTTAACCTTGGTTGGCACGGTGCGCAACTGCGCAGGTGGCGCGACTCCATGGAATACATGGTTAACTTGTGAAGAGTCAGTAATGAAAGCGGGTGCTGGGGTGTCTAAATCTCACGGCTACATTTTTGAAGTGCCCGCGACAGCAACAGGATTGATTAGACCCGAGCCGTTAACGGCTATGGGGCGCTTTAACCATGAAGCGGCTGCGGTCGACCCTAAAACAGGCATAGTGTATTTAACCGAGGATCGCGGCGACAGCTTGTTTTATCGTTTTATTCCTAATCAGCGCGGCAAACTAGCCCAAGGTGGGCAGCTTCAAGCTTTGGTAATAAAAGGTAGTCATGGTTATGATACGCGCAACTGGGCTTCGAATAACATGCCAGTTCACAAGTGGATGCACGCTCAATGGATAAATCTAGATAACCCCGACAGCCCAGAAGATGATTTGCGCGCAAGAGGTTATCAAAACGGAGCGGCGATATTTGCCCGTGGTGAAGGGATCCATTGGGGGGACAACGAATTATACTTTTGCTGCACCAATGGTGGCGGCAAGGAGTTAGGGCAGATTATGCGTTATCAACCCTCGAGTTTTGAGGGCCAAGCGCAAGAGAGTGAAGCGCCAGGTCGATTGCAGTTGTTTCTACAAAGTGAAGACAAATCTTTGTATAACTTTGGCGACAACCTAACCGTTACTCCCTTTGGTCACCTCTTGGTGTGTGAAGACCAATATACTGACGTGGTGGAAAATCACTTGCGCGGCGTGACCCCTGAAGGTGAAGCTTACGATTTTGCCCGTTTACACATGCAAACTGAATTGGCTGGGGCGTGTTTCTCACCAGATGGTTCAGTGTTGTTTGTTAATCTTTATTCACCCACTAAAACCTTAGCCATTCGCGGGCCGTGGGATAAGTTTAGCGTGTAGTTTTTAGTGAGTGAGGTGTTCACTGCGCCTTACTTTGCTAGCAATGCATAGCCAGTTCTTTTTGCTGCAAGGCGTGAGCTGAACGCAATAAAAAGCCCGCATGAAGCCCAGGGGAGGGAGTGTTTCATGCAGGCCAGTACTGCTCTTTTACGTTTGCGCGAATGGTTTTTTCGATAGTGTGTTTACGCCATTGGGTGACGACGTATTAGCTCCAGTACATCGTAACACGCGCCCATAGTGTGGTAATCCGTTTTACCGATGGGGCTTTTTAGCTCATCTATTTTTTGATTATCGTGGGTCAGTATTCTGAACCAAGCGCCGTATTGATGATCGACCATGTGCTGCCACGCGTATTGCCAAATTTTGTGGTACCAGTCTAGATACGCTGCATCGCCAGTATGATGGTGTAAATAGGCAGCACAGCACATCGTTTCTGCCTGTACCCAAAAGTATTTCTCGTTGTCGCAAATGCTCATATCTGGCGCAAAGCCATAAAAAATACCGCCATGTTCTTTATCCCATGCGACCGCAAGTGATTTATCGAATAAGGCTTTGGCCCGCTCGGTAAGCCAAGGTTGTGGGTCGTGCTTGGCGATGAATAACAATAGCTTAGCCCACTCTGTTTGGTGGCCAGGTTGAAACCCCCAAGGACGAAACAGGTTCTTCGGGTCGTCTTTGTTATATTCAAGGTCCACTTGCCAGTTAAGGTCGTAATGTTCCCATATCAAACCACCCAGAAGCGCCGCTTGTTGGTTGGTCATCTTGTCAGCCAAGGCGGTAGCGCGCTCAAGAAAGTGCTGCTCACCACTGGCTTCATAGGCGGCAATTAACGCTTCACAGGTATGCATGTTGGCATTTTGCCCACGGTAGTTATCGCACACGCTGAAATCGCTATTGTATTGGTCTTTATATAAACCGGCTTGTGGGTCCCAAAAGTGTTGTTCCATGGTACTCCACGTTTCGTTCAGGTACTCGCGGGCGTCTTCAACACCCACCCGCAGCGCCCAGCTGTACGCCAAGATCACAAATGCGAAACCATAGCAGTGATTGGTTTGGTCTTTTATCGTGATGTCACCGTCTTGCACATCAAGCAACCAGTTATAACCCCCTGTTTCAGGGGCAAAGTGGGCCCGGCGAATAAACTCAATACCGGATTTCACCCGCTCTAGGTACTTAGGTGTGCGGTATTCTCGATAAGCGCGGGCGTAATTGAACACAAAACGTGTCGAGCTAACTAAATGACGAGTATTTTTGTCGTACACCTCACCATTGTCTAAAAAGTTTTGGTAGAAGCCACCTTTGGGATCGTCTACGTTGCTTTCATAAAATTTAAGCGTGTCGCTAATATGCTCAACTAAAAACGCTGGTGCATGAAACGTTGGGGAGCTACTTGTCATAATCATTTTCTTGTTGCCCTTACAGTAACCAATGCAACGCGATAGCGGCTGTCCAAGAGAAGTCTTTACCACCACAACCTTCGCCCGTTTCAGGATTGAAGTATTCGTAGTAGCCTGATAAATCGACTAAAGCGCGGCAGTCGTTGCGCAGTTTATCAGCCGTTTCTTGGAAGCCTTCAGCTTCAAAGCCCAGTGCGATCATCCAGTTGATATGCAACCAGATAGGTCCGCGCCAGTAACGCTGTGGTTCGTAGCGACTTTCTTCAGGGTGAGTTGACGCCATGCAAAACTTGCTGGCTTCGTTCCATTGTTTAGCTTTGCTGTTCAAAATGTCTGTTTGCTTTTCATCAGCCAAGTTCGCAAATACTGTTAACATACCGGCCGAGGTGCGTACTTTACACAAGGTGTCGGTTAACACATTGCGGCAATAAAAATATTCAGCGTCAGGACACCACAAGGTGTTAATCGCACTTTCGGTGAGCGCAATACGCTGAGCGATAACATTTAAGCGCGCATCTTCAATACCTAAAGTTTCACCCAAAGCGAGTATATCTTTACTGCCTCTGTGCAGTATCGAGATGATACCCACGTCGTTTACCTTATAAGGGCACTCGTTGAAGATAATTTCACTGTCGAATTTATGCTTTTTGAAGAAGTCGACCAAGAAAAGGAAACGATCGTACTCACTTTTATGTGGGCGCTGAGCCGAGTTTACATGGCCTAAATCACGGCGCTCATATTCCCAATCCACGCAAGGTACATCATGTAGTGCTTCATCCCACGCTGGGCTGTTGTCCATGCCTGATTCCCACGGATGATAGCTTACAACTAAACCCGTCTTGAGTGGATCGCGCTCTTTATACCACCAAAGATGATAGTCAACTAAGCTTGAGAACAATGATTTTACCTTTTCAACAGCAAGGACTTTGTTGTCAGCGGTTTCCAACATGTCTTTCATCACGGTAGCGACCACGGGTGGCTGTGAAATAGAGGTGCTTTTTACCCGCTTATCTGAGCCCCAAATGTCAGGCCCTGGGAAGTAAGTGGTTGAATCTTGGTGGAATAATATATGTGGCACCATGCCGTTATCCCACTGGCCATCGAATAACACCTCTATTTCTTGCCAAGCACGCGGTTCGTCGAAATGCTTCCAGCCTAACGCTGTTATAGCGGAGTCCCAGTTCCATTGAAAAGGGTACAAGCCGTGAGTCGGCACTGTGTAACCGCCTAAATCATTGGCAACGAGTGTCTCTTGGGCTTTTTTGATTAACGCAGCAGTCTCTAAAGCATGTACTTGATTTGCATTGGTAGTCATAACGGGTGCTCTTTTTGGGATAAATGACGATAAATGAATCTTAAAGCACTCATAATGGGTTGTAAATGTTTTTTTCGTGTGTTTAAATCAATCTCGAAGTAACAAGTTAATAACATTAATTAAACGTTCGCTTCATTTAAGACGAACACACCATTGACATTGACCATCTTAAAAAGAGTGGGAGAACACCATGAAAATGACACCTATTGCCTGCGCGGTTTCGCTATTATTTGCTACCCCGTTATTTGCCCAAGAAGCAAATACAGATACACCCGACAACGATGAATTTGAAAACATTATTGTTACCGGTTCTAGCGTTGCTCGTACGGAAGCCGATACCCCAGCGAAAACCACGTTGATCGGTAAAGACCAAATCGCTAACACGGGTTTTTCGAGTCAAGCTGACATACTCATGAGTGTTCCCGGCATTAAAGTAGAAGGTGGTGGTGGTGAAGTCGCGACCAATGCATTTGTTCGTGGCTTACCCTCTGGTGGGCAGTTTCAGTTTACGCCCCTTAATTATGACGGCATGCCTGCTTTTCAATCTGGCATGACATCATCAGCGCAAGATGTTTACTATCGTCCTGACATTGGCATCGAAAGAGTCGAGTACGTTGGTGGTGGTGTGTCTAACTTATTTGGACCAGGTTCGGTGGCTGGCATCATTAACTATATTTCTCGCACGGGTAGCGACGATCCTGAAACTACAGTGCAAGTAGAAGTGGCCGAAGAAGGTCGTGTTAGAACTGACTTCTATAACAGTGGTGCGCTTTCCAGTGATGATAACCTTTATTACGCTATTTCCGGTTTCTACCGATACGATGAGGGCCCTTTAGATACAGGCCTAGAAACCAAAGGTTACCAACTCAGAGGTAACATTCGTAAAGAATTCGACGATGGCCATATTACATTTCATGGTCAAATGATCGACGATCAAGTTCAGTTTTTTCTGCCTTTACCTCTTGAAGGCGATAGCCGCGAGCGCTTGACCGGTAATGACGGAGAGACCGTTTACGTTGCACAAACCGTTGCAGCAGCAGACCTGAGCTATCAAACCGCTGACGGCGTTTATGAATCACCGATCCGCGACGGGGTGAAAACCGAAGGAGGCTCATTCGGCGTTGATTTTGAGAAAGACTTAACGGATAGCTGGCGTTTAGCGGGTAAAGCGAAAGTCGGCAGTTATGATCACCAGTTCAACTTGTTTTTGGACGGCGACGGTATTGCCAACACACCTGAGACTCAAGAAGGCTATGTGAACAACCTAGGTCGTACGGCGAACGGCGACGTATTAAGTGCACTAGGTACAGCGAATTACACCTGGTCTGAAACGGGCAATGCCCTTCCAGATGATTACGTATTGTTTGGTAACCGTTTACTGGATCGTCAGCGCGACGGGGATTTCTTCAGTACTGAGTTCAACTTAACCGGCGAGTTAGAAGCCGGTGGTTTTGACCACACGGTGAACATTGGTACCTTCTTCATCAATTCATCGCAAATGGATTACAACATTATTTCTAGCTATTTAGCGGACTTCAGCAATGGCGATAGCGCACGTTTGGTTGATTTGTCGTTCACCAATGATGCGGGGGAAACCGTTCAATACGCTAAAAATGGTGTTGTAGGGCCGGGTACAAGCTACACCAACAAAGATTTGACCAGCAAACGAATGGCATTTTATATCACTGACCAAATGGAAAATGACCAATGGGCGATTGATGTGGGTGCCCGTATTGAGCGTGCAGAAGGCACAACTAAGTCAGAAGGCAGCGAAGTGGTTGTGGTCAATGATGACCCCGCTTTAGCACCGAACTTACAAGTGAACACCACAGGTAACGGACGTTTCACCTATGGTGAAGTAGGAACTACAGAAGCGGCGTTCTCTGCAGCATTGTTGTACAAAATGGACGACCAAGACATTAACCTTTATGCCAATGCTTCAAGAGGGTATTTCTTCCCGCAAATCAGAAGTATCACGTTTAACGATAATGGCGAGCCACAAAGCTATGAGGGCGAAGATATCACCCTTGGTGCGATTGGTTTCAAATACTTCCCTGACGATTTGTATATAGACGCATCTTTGTTCTTGGCTAATTTGGATAATCGTCGCTCGGTGGATTTTGAAAATGACGGCTCTGGTGGTTTACTTGAAGTGGTTAAGCAGCAATCGACTGAAACCACGGGTGCCGAAATTATTACGCGCTGGAATATGACAGATGAAGTGATCCTTGAAGGTAATATTACCTATCAAGATGCTGAGTTTAGTGAAGGTGCGAACGTGGGTAAGCAGCCAAGAAGACAACCAGAGTTCTCGGGTAACCTTGCTGTGTCTTACAACAACGGGTTTATTGATGCGCGTTTAGGCTTGAGCTACTTCGGTGATGCTTATGCCAACGACGATAACTCGGTTGAGCTTGATAGCCACACCATTGCTACCTTAAGCGCGGGTTACTCCTTTGAGCTCGATAACGACCAGCAAATACGAGTGGGCGTTAGCGTGTGGAACTTATTCGACACTGACGGTATTACCGAAGGTTCGCCGCGCCAAGGCAACAGTCAGATATCCGGTGGAGACTTCTTCATTGGTCGCCCAGTGTTACCTCGCCGCGTCAGCTTAACCGCAAGATATGATTTCTAACATGAGTTTGTGTGTATGGGTGCCTGCTTGCACCATTTAGGTTGAATAGCTTGCCCACTGGAAAATATCCCAGTGGGCAACTATTCACCGTTCTTTTAATTTAGTAGCACCAGCGGTATGGTTTACGTTCGTGCAGACATGTGAATAAAATTATGAATACTCTAGATTTTTTAGTTGTTGCATTGTATTTGGTGGCTTTGTTAGTCATGGGATTTATGCTGCGAGAACAGACAAATAAAAGTGACTACTTTCTGGGTGGAAAAAGTCTAGGTTGGAAACCCTTGGCGTTGTCGGTCATGGCCACTCAGCTTTCTGCTATTAGTTTTATTTCTGCCCCCGCATTTGTGGGGTTACGTGAAGGTGGGGGAATGCAATGGCTGTCTTATGAATTAGGCGTGCCTTTAGCCATGATCCTGCTTCTGGCGACTATTTTACCCAAGCTTTATCGCGCTGGGATCGTCAGTATTTATGATTATTTAGAAATGCGTTTTGGCCGTTCAACCCGGGTGTTGATCAGTATCGTGTTTCAATTTAGCCGTGCGTTCGCGACCGGCATTATGATTTATGCCGTGTCCCTTATTCTGCAAGGCACCATGGGTATCGAAGCATGGCAAGCCATTTTACTCACAGGTGTAATTACCGTTTTATATTCGCTGCAAGGTGGCATGAAAGCCGTTGTTTACGGTGATGCCATTCAAATGGTGATCATTATTTTAGGCACGGTTGCGTGTATCGGCTACGGCTTATATTACCTAGGTGGAGTTGATGCATTTGTTGCCAACGTCGACACCGACCGTCTACAAGCGGTGAAATTCGACTCGTTTGGTTTTAGTGGTGACGGTTTTGGCTTCTGGCCAATGATCTTCGGTGGTGTGGTGCTTTACGCGTCGTATTATGGTTGTGACCAAACCCAAGCCCAGCGTGCTTTGTCAGCTAAAGATCCAGATAATTTGCGTTATATGATTTTAGCTAATGGCGTGATTCGCTTCCCTATTACTATTTTGTACTGCTTCTCAGGTTTGATTGTCGGCACCCTGGCTATGACTGAACCAAGCTTTATGGCAAAAATTCCAACGGATAATCCGGATTGGATGATGCCCATGTTCATTCTGAACTACTTACCCCATGGCTTAATCGGTTTATTGGTTGTGGCTATTTTGGCCGCTGCTATGTCTTCACTTAGCTCGGCAATTAACTCTTTGTCAGCGGTTACCATTGAGGATTACTGCCGTATTACCAACAAAGAACTAAGTCAGGGCGGTTATCTAAAATTGGCCAAATATATGGGCCTGGTGTGGGGTGCTATTACCCTGGTGTTATCACTGTATGCGGGCAATATTGCACCTACGATTATCGAAGCGATCAACAAAGTGGGGTCTTTGTTCTATGGCCCAATTCTAGCTGTGTTCTTATTGGCGGTACTGACGAAGAGCACGTCAGGGTTACATGTGAACATTGGCCTTATTAGTGGTGTGCTTTTCAACCTACTGATTTCGATTATTGCCCCTGAAATCTTCTGGTTCTGGTGGAACTTCATCGGCTTTGTAGTGGCCATTGTGATGGCACTAGTGATGAGTAAAATCAAGCCTTTCACTTATCAGTCAAGCGAGCAAGAAAATGCTTCAGGGCAAGTGGCTATGTCTATTTTAACCACCAAAGACATAGTGCTATTGCTTGGTATGTTCGCTGCCATGATTGCTTTTTGTTTATATATTCCTACCGCGTTTGTTTAAGGTTAAATAATGAAATATCACGCTTTTCTACTCGATTTATTTAACACAGCTGTTGCTGCCTGTAAGCCCAGCGCTTGCATGGCTGAGCAGCTAGGTAAACTTGATACCAGTAATGGCATTTGTGTGGTGGGGGCGGGTAAAGCCGCCGCCGAAATGGCCGCAGAAACTTATCGAGTGCTAGGGGACAAATGCTACGGTGCTGTTGTTACCCGTTATGGTTACGAAAGTGCCGGGGATACGGGCAAAATTGAAGTACTAACAGCAAATCACCCGACCCCAGACAACAACAGTTTGGTAGCGGGTAAAACCTTGCTTGATTTAGTGCGCGACACGCCTGCTACTACGCCAATCTTGTTTTTAATCTCTGGTGGTGGCTCGTCTTTGATGTGCCTACCCGTAGACGATGTTCCATTTAGCGATAAGCAAGCATTGAATCAGTTTTTGCTGCGAAGTGGTGCCAGCATTGATGAGATAAACACAGTGCGTAAGCAGCTGTCATTGGTCAAAGGCGGTAGACTTGCCGCTGCGGCAAAATCCAAACATGTCACTTTGATAATTTCAGATGTGGTGGGCGACAACGCCGCTGATATTGCCTCTGGCCCTACGATCGCTGACCCTTCTACCAAGGCGCAGGCGGCGACCATTTTACAAAAATACAACTGGACACCCGTTGGCAGTATCGCTAAATATTTAGCTAAACCAGAGGTTACGCCACCTTACTCTACACCGAGCGAGTATCACATTGTTGCCAATGCACAACACGCCATTGATGCCGCTATAAACGTAGCAGAGCAACAAGGTTGGCGCACTAACGTGCTGGGTTATGATATTCAAGGTGAAGCACGAGACGTCGCCAAAGTGCATGCGCAACACGCATTACAATGCAGAGCCAATGGGGAGCGAGTGATGCTGTTCTCCGGTGGTGAACTGACGGTTACAGTTGACAAAAAGTATGGTGATGGTGGTCCAAATCAAGAGTATTTGATGGCCTTAGCACTCGAGCTTAATGGCGTCGAGGGTATTTCTGCTATGGCGTGTGATACAGACGGAGTGGATGGCAGTAAAGATGTTGCTGGCGCCTATATCGATAGCACGACGTTAGACCGCGCAGCGGCTGCGGGTGTCAGTGCAACTGAGCTGTTGGCCTCGCACAACAGTCATCGGTTTTTTGCTGCCATTAATGATTTAGTGATAACTGGCCCGACTAACACCAACGTGAATGACTTTAGGGCGATAATCATCGAGTAGCGGAGTAAATAAAGGTTAATTAGCCACTAAGTGGCAGCAAGGCAAGTAAGGCTGCGGTATTTAGGCTTAGTTCTCTTTATGTCTGTGAATTAAAAGGTGTTTACAGGATAGACTCTTGTTCTTTTCAAGGCTTTGAAATAGGCTATAGCGATTTAAGGTAGATGTGTTTCAGATGTTTTCAATCGATAACAGTCAGTATTTACGCTCAGGCTTTACCCTAGGTAAGGGCAGTAAGCTATTTCAAGATATTGAGCGTGATATTATTAAGATTGTCTTTTGGGATAAGCGCGTCACTCAGAGTCAGCTAGTCGCTGCGACTAAAATTCCTCAACAAACGGTATCTCGGTTATTAAAAGGGCTAACTCAATCTCATGTGTTACGCCAAACCGATGAAATGATTCCTAATCCCAAAGGTAAGCCCGGTTTTGGCATTGAGCTAAACCCAAATTATGCTTACACCTTTGGGGTTTCTATTTTACTTGATGCGATTGGCGTGGCGGTGATGGACTTCGCCGGAAACGTTATTGCGACTAAGTTTAGTGAAATGGACGATATGAGTATTGCTCATGCGCTCGAAGCGACCGAAGCCTTAGTCAAGGCGCTAAGCGAAGAGTGTAAATTGGACGATACTCGCGTGCTCGGTATGGGAGTAGGCATTTCAGGCTTCTTCAGCTCAATGGACGGCAAGATGAACACGCACCACATGTTAGAAGAGTGGTCGCAAGTGGATATCGTCGACATTATCTCTAATCACTTTAAGTTGCCCACTTGGGTCGTGAACGACGGCACGGGTGCGGCTGCGGGTGAAGGTGTGGCAGGGGTAGGGCGTCAGTATAAAAACTTTGTTTACTTATTTGTGTCATCAGCGTTTGGCGGCGGCGTGGTGACGAACACAGAAGTGCTGCGCGGAACCTATGGTAACGCGGGTGAGCTAGGTGACATGCTGCCCTCGAAAATTTACGCCCACCCGAATCTGGAGTTATTAAAACGCATATTGAAGAAAAACGGCGTCAAATTTAGCTCGATTTATAACCTGCATGAAGAGTTCGACCCAGATTGGCCGGGTGTTGAAGAGTGGATTTTTAAAGTACAAGACTCTTTTGATTTAGTTGCTACATGCTGTTCTGCACTGCTGGATGCCGAAGCGATTATTCTAGGTGGGCATATTCCCAAAGAACTGGCCGAAATGGTCATTCCGCGTATCGATGTGTACGCTCAGTTTAGGCGCGGTGCAAAACGCCCTATGCCGAAAATTGTTGTGTCTGGTGTACAGAAGCACCCAGTTTCAATTGGCGCTGCAACCATTCCTCTTCGAGAGCTATGTTTGTAATCAGCGCACCACCACAAGTACGCATGTAACCTAATTTCCCCACATAAATAATAAGCACAAAAAAAGCGTATTGATTTATCAATACGCTTTTTTTGTAAAGCTTGTATATCAGCTGCTTAGCGCTAAATAGCGCGTTATAACGCTATTTATTAAGCTATTTGTGAACGCATTTGTGACGGTACTTAAAATTGAAACTTTTGGCCTTGCTGGGGAATAATAATGTTTACGCCCAAATCATTAGCCTCATTTAACTGCTTGGTAATTTTAGCTCTTGGGTCAACGTTCTTTGCTAGGGAGTATTTGATGTGGCTGATCACCACATTTAGGCCCTTAAGAGGTTGTTCGCCGCCTATTTTACCTGCAAAGCGACCTAGCTCACCCATAAGAAGTGCGGGCGTTAGGTGACCAAACAAAAGGTTATGTGGGCGCTCGTTTTCAAACGAGGTTTCGATAATCATCCCACGAAGGTTTTTGTGTTTTACCTGTTTGGCGAGATAAGTCCATATGGCATCTAACTTACCCTGCTTTTCCACTATATCTGGGCCGGTATCACCAAAATACACGAATATGTCATCGCCGTGTTCAATCACAAATGCGCTAGATTCCACAGGGTGGCTTAGGCTAAATGCCGTTACGCTCAGCTCTGTGTCGGCAATGGGGGTGGATGTACCGGGCAGCAAATCAACCACGTGGTATTTATTCAGCAAGGGGGGAATTCCACGATCGCTAAAATTGGCCCAAGCTTTACCATTAAAGTAGGTTTCGCCAATCATGGTGTTAACTGATGCTAGAGCATAAATACTTTTTTTGCTGTCCTCGGGCGAGGCCACTAGCATACCGTTAACGTGATCAAGATGAGCATGGCTGAGTAAATAGCCTTTAACATGTTGGCGTAATATTGTACCGGCTTTGCCCCACTTTTTATCTTCCTTAATGGTCAACTCACTAAAGGCACCTTGTTTAATGCTTTGGTTTATACCGTTGACCAAGGTACCGGCATCTAATGCAACATAGTTAGGTTCAGTGAGCGAGCGTAATAAAAACGCACTTAGATTGCCGTCTTGTATACCCCCGCTGTCGCCTAATACCACCACCTCAAAAGCTGGGGCCGTGCTGCTTGTTTGTGCTTGTAGGTGTGCACTACCGACAAAAAAAAGCGCTACGCATAGTAGCCACTTCGCCTTTGCTAGGACGTGTTTCATACTACTCCGCTTTACTTAGTACGTTGGGTTGGGCCAAGCTTTGCTTATACAATGCCAAGGCTTGCTGGTCGTCTTGTTGCGACTCTTTTATCTTCGCCAGTAACAATATGTCTTGCTGACGATTGCCTAGCTTAATCGCTTTGCTTAAGGCTTTTTCAGCCAAGTTTAAATCATTAGCGTGATAGGCCACTGTACCTAGAGTAGACAGCAATTCTACGTTCATATCGTCCACTTTTAGCCACTGCTCAAGCTGTTTTAGCGCTGTGGTGGGGTGCGATAAACGTAACGTTTTATAAAGTGGTAATAGCATAGGGTGAGGCTTGTTTTTATGATATTCGCCTAACGCTGCCTCGGCATCAATATGCATCCCTTGGTCAATCAGTTGCTTCACGTACGCGGCTTGTAAGGCTGGGTCACGGCGGGTTGATTTAGGTAATGCATGCCAGTTTTCTTTAAGCTGATTCGCCCCTTCTTTGCTCGCTATTTCGGCAAAGTTACCCGATGATGCCAGCTGCATATAGTGCTCATAATGCTCACCAAGTGCCTTCTTCCAAGCGGGTAAGCGATCTTTTAGTTCTTGCCATTTACCCGCTTGAACTAGTGCTTGCGCGCGCAAGGTCAAAACAGACTTTTGACGTTTTTGTTTGTCGCCTACATCGTCCAGTATTTCCAGCGCTTTCATGGGCTGTTGATTGTGCAAATGAGCGCGCACTAAACATAATTTAGCGGCGAACGCCGATTTAGGGTAAGACGTGGCTAAGCGCCAGTTTTCTTGGGCACCTTCGGGGTTTTGCAATTGCAGTTCTGCTTCGGCGGCGGCAAGTAGATTCAAACCATCGAAATCTTCTTGTTCAATGCTGGCCAGTTGTTTGCGCGCCTCCAAATAATCTTGTTCCGCAAGGGCAATCAAGCCATTGGTGAACGCGCGTTTCTTTTTGCGAGAACCCCAGTTGCCTAACCAGTTTTTTGAGCCTGAGATGATCAGAATGAGTTTTTTGACCAGCCAGGAAAAGAGCAGTAAGCCTACAATGACAAGAATGGTCATGATCGCCATGGAAAAGACGTTCATCTCCACTACGTAGCCAGCAAAGTCAATGAACACATAGCCTTTGTCGTCGAATATTAATGACCCGATCAATACAAGAATCAGTAAGGCCACAAACACCATTAAAATTCTTATCATGGTTGGCTAGCTCCATTGACGAATACGTTATCAATGCGCTGCTGAATAATGTCTTGCAGGGTAGGCGCAGATGAGAACTGACTTGGGTAAACACGCTCAATATCGGTTTCGTTCAGTTCATTTATACGCTGCTCGAATTGCTGCACTGAGCTATCATCAGTGGCGAAATTTTCAGCCAACGCGCTCAACGCGTTTTGTAGCGACCGCTGATAAAGCGCTACGTTTTCTTTTAACACGGCACTTTGGGCTTGTAGCAAAGACAATTTAAGCTGCTCGGTGGCTAGCCACTGTTGCTGGGCTGACATATAAGGCTGCACTTCAATTTCTTTCTTTTTATAACTGAAAAAGTCTTTGGTAAATGCTGCCCATGCTCGGGACAAGTTGGCTTTCCAGTCATCAACCGAGTCTGATACGTTTTCGTCACTTTGCGTTGCAATATCCGGACGTTCAAATGTGTTTAACGGCAGTTGATCAACCTTTGCCACCATTGCACTTATTTGTAACGCAATTGCGGATACAGATACAGGATTAACCTGAGCGAGCGTTTGAATATCATTGGCTAGTCGCTCACGAACGGGCAGCAAGCTGGGGTCGTCTAAATCTTGTAAGCGGCTATCGGCAGATTGTAACATGGCAATGGCGGTTTTTAGGTCATGCTCTAACCACAACTTGCGACCTGCCATACGTACCAAAAAGTCGGCTTCGGCCAATAACCAATCTGCTGGACGACGCCCAGCGATACTGCTCAGCATTTGCTTGTTCGCTAAAGATTGTTCGTTAGCGGCTTGGGCATCATCTCGTGCGCTTTGCAACGCTTGACCAAGGCTACGTAGCTGCGATTCAAGGCGGGCGCTTTGCTCTTTTACGTCATCAGTAATAGACAAATTCTGCTGTGCTTGGCGACGTAGACTATCTTGCTGCTCAAGTTGACTCGCTTGCTGGGTTTGCTTCTGTGCTTCCCACTGTGTCCAGCCCCAATACGCAGCTGCAGCGAGCAGAATTAAAATCAAGAAGTTAAGAATTGTGACTAGCCATAGCAAGCCAGTTTTCGCTGACTTTTGGCTGGGATCACTCTTTGCTTTTGCCACGGTTTGGGTGCCAGAGTTATCGCTTGTGCTTGTGGTTTTTTTCACGTTGTTATCGCTTTTCAAAGGAGCTGTAGAATTCTTTTTAGGATTTGTTGTGTTCGTTTCGGCCTTTGGCGGCGCAGGCGTTATAACGGGGCTAGTTTTGCTTGTTACCGCTTTATCCGCAGGTTGACTCTTTTCCTGAGCGGTCGCTTTTTGCAGCTCAACGCCCTTAGCTTTCTCTTGAGCTTGCTCTTTGGGCTTGTTTTCTGAAGCCTTGTTTGTATCTGATTGGTCTGCCATTTAATGCTCCAAATATTCCTTGGCACGGCGAATAAGTGCCTGATCGCTAGCGTCATCGCTGACAAATATAGTGTGTATACCGTGTTTAGCGGCAATTTGTTCAGTTCGTGGGCTCACTACAATCCAAGGTACAGACTGAAGCCACTTAGGATCGAACTGCTCAAAGGCCGTATCTATTAATTCACCACTGGTAGCAATGATGCATCGAATCTGCTTTGCTTGCCACTCTTGCGTGGCTTTTGGGGGAGCAATTTTTATCCGATGGTAAATATCTGCTAAGTAAACGGTTGCACCCCGCTGATTAAGATGACGGGCTAAATCTTGACGACCCCCTTCACCTTTTATAATAACCACCTTATGCCCATCAACCTTACTAAGTGGCGTTAGGCTTAACAAGCCTTCAGTGGTAGGAACGGGCGGTACTAATACTTGATAGCCCATGTCGCGCAGACCATGGGCTGTGCTGTTACCCACAGCGAAAATATGCACATGGCTTGGCAGCGAGATAGCCCGCTGTGCTAACAGTTCGCTGGCCACCGTACTGGTCACTATTATACTATCACCCGGCGCGAGTACAGCTAAGCTATCAGGTAAAGTGGCAAGCGCTGGTTCACTTGGCTGTGTGCTAATAAGCCCAACGCCTACGGCTGATATGTCTGCTTGTGAAAAACGTGCGACGCTGGTTGCGCACTTTTGCTCGGGGCGAAATATCAGCACCGTCATATGTTAGTCTTTGTATAACGCTTGAAGAATGTCACCCGCCCCTTTTTCAAGCAGTTGCTCAGCGACACTAATACCAATACTTTGTGCATCGTTCACACTGCCACGTTGTTCAGCCTGCAAAAGCACACTGCCATCAGGGGAGCCCACTAAACCGCGTAAGTATAATTCATCACCGTTTAAGACAGCGTAGCTGCCAATAGGTACCTGACAACCACCATTTAGCTTGGCGTTCATGGCGCGTTCGGCTTTCACTCTTGATTCGGTTTCGGCGTGGTTCAATGGCTTGAGTAATTCAATTAGCTCGGCATCGTCATTGCGACACTCAATGCCCACAGCGCCTTGGCCGACAGCGGGCAAAGAGACGGTTGGCTCTATATACGCTTTAATTCGTTCGTGCATATTCAAACGAATGAGGCCCGCGGCAGCCAGAATAATAGCATCGTACTGTCCTTCATCTAGTTTAGCCAAACGGGTATTAACATTGCCTCGCAAGTCGCGGATGGTGAGATCTGGACGAGCGCTACGAATTTGGCATTGGCGACGCAGGCTCGATGTACCTACCACTGCGCCTTGGGGTAACTCTTCAATCGAGGCGTAGCGGTTGGAAACAAATGCATCATATGGGTTTTCGCGTTCACATATACAATGCAAACCAAAGCCATCTGGAAAATCCACTGGGACATCTTTCATTGAGTGCACTGCGATATCTGCTCGGCCTTCGCTCATGGCTATTTCAAGCTCTTTGATGAACAGACCTTTACCGCCAATTTTGGCTAATGGGGTATCTAAAATGCGGTCACCTTGTGTCGACATAGGGACCAATTCAACGTTCAGTTGAGGATGAGCTTCAAGCAATTTGGCTTGAACATATTCTGCTTGCCACATGGCTAAAGCACTTTTGCGTGTAGCAATTCGAATAACGCGATCTGACATGAAATCTTCACTATTAACGGACAAGTTTATACCGCGATATTACCAGAACTTACCTCTACTTTGAGTAGACAAAGGCCTAGTTTTAATGAAAAAGCGCAATAATTTAGTATTCCACGTGAATAATACCAATTCCATTAAATAATTAACCACTCAGCGAGCGTTTAAAGGGCATAAACAAGGCGCATTCTGAGGGGACATTTGTTGATGCGGATTAATGGTATTAAACATAAGGTTGACCAGTATTGATGAAGAGGCCGAATACTTTATTGGTAAGGGACCGTTAGTGAAAATCACAGTGTCGCGGCAGGTTGGTTGGACGTTAGTTTTGATTGGAGACAGTGCTTTTTTACATTGTTCGCGCAAAATAGCTGCGCAAACAATGCGTTTAGTGATGTTAAAGGGCTGATAACGCCCCTTTGTTTAGTTATTTAGATGAATCGCTTGTTGATATTCAGTGTCAGCTTGCTCGATATATTGCGCTTTATTGGCTAGCCACTTTTCTTGCACGCTAGCGCTATAGTTAAGGTAGAGCTTACCGTCTTCGATGACAAAGGCCTCTTCGTCTATCCCTACGAAATCCCCTGTTGCCATTGCGTAAGCACAGTAACCTCCATATTGAGGAGCATATTTTTCAGGCTCGCTTTGAAATAAATCTAAATGTGCTTGCGAGCTAAAAAACCAATCGGCTCCACGCCACGTCGTTGTATAGTTCTGGGAACCTTTTACTGCTTTGTTTTGGGTAAAGTAGGCGACGGTATCGTAACCATAGATGGCTTTATTGTTAAAAAAACCGGTTTCGATAGGATCTTGCGCTAAAGCGAAGTGACTGAAACTGAGTATGATGAATAACGCAGCAGTTTTCACCATGTTGCGCATAAATGATAATGGATTGATGCTCATAATTATTCCCGTGATGGCCTATGTTCGTCATTAAATAAAGGATGTTATTTAATAAAACCGTGATGGCAGAGAATAAATTTCATCACATTTTTATCCCAAGCGCTCACGTCTTGGGATAAAAATGCAGAGGCTTAACCTAAGCGCGCTTGTAACCACTGTGAGATATGATTAATTTCTTCTAAACATACACTGTGCTGCATTGGGTAATCTTGCCAAGTAACAGGATAACCATTTTCTTCTAATACTTTGAACGCGGCATTGCCCATAAATACGGGTACAACGTTATCTTGCTGACCATGAGCCATCAAAATGGGCGTGTTCTTATTGGCATCGCATGCTTCATTGGCGAGCGTTTCTGGTTCACACATATAGGTTGATAGCGCCATGATACCGGCGAGCTTCTTGTTGATGCGCGTCCCTAAATGCAACGCAATCACGCCTCCTTGAGAAAAACCAGCCAATACAATGCACTCAGCAGGTGTGCCGTTTGCAATTTCCGCATCAATTAACGCTTCGACTTGCTTGGCAGAGGTTTCAACTCCTGTACGATCCGCTCTGTGGTTAAAATCAAGGCTGGCAATGTCGTACCATGCACGCATTTCCATATTGTTGTTTACGGTAATGGGGCGAACAGGGGCATGGGGAAACACAAAACGAATAGGTAGTGAGTCAGGAATTTTCAGCTCAGGCACAATTGGCGCAAACCCATTGCCTGAATCTCCTAAGCCATGCAGCCAGATAACGACGGCGGTGTGGGGCTGATTAGGGTTTACTTCTACGCTTTCTAACTTGCTATTACTCATTGGGTACCACTCTGTTGTCCAAATTTCTATTTTATTTCACGCATTATCATGCAGAACTCAGTGCTTCTATCTGTTTTGCCTAATGCCTATTCGGCCGGTCGCGGGAAAGACACGGGGACTTCAGCCTGCTTGCTTGCCGCTTCATTCATAAATTGCCAAAATTCAGCGCCTGTGCGTTCGTCAATCCATAGGCCTTCTTGGTAATTAAAATGATGACCGTTAAACTTGGTTGCCACCCAAAGTTGATGCAATGGCGGTTGTTTATTGATGATTATTTTGCTGCCATTAACAAAAATTAGCGTAAGTATGCTGCTGGCTGATTCATAATCGATATCGGCTTCTACGTCGTCGAGCATTTCTTCTAAGTTAATCAGTAGGTCGTCGACGAGTTGATGATATTGGCTGTCGTTCATGGTTGCGTCACCTTTTGTGAACAGTTTTGATGCATTCGCACCTTTGTAAAGGGAATATGCTAACATTGCATAGAAATCTCAACACTCACTTTATCCACTTACTTGACTGAAAATCTTCTATGCCACAATCACTCGGAAATTTATTTATACTTGCCGCGCCTTCTGGGGCAGGTAAATCTAGCTTAATCAAAGCGTTACTGCAAAACCATGACGCAACAGAAATACACAACAATGAAATGCAGGTCTCTGTTTCTCATACCACTAGAGCACCGCGCCCAGGTGAAATAGACGGTGTACATTATCATTTTGTTAGCCGAGAGGTATTTCAAGAGCTCATTTCTCAGGATGAATTTTTTGAATGGGCTGAAGTCTTCGGAAATTATTACGGCACCTCGAAGGTCGTCATTGAACAAACTTTGCGCAAAGGTATTGATGTTTTCTTAGACATCGATTGGCAGGGGGCTCGTCAGGTAAAAGCGCAAATACCGGATACCGCAACGATTTTTGTTGCACCACCCTCACGTGACGAGCTTCTGCGTCGCTTAACAGAGCGCGGACAAGACACCCCAGAAGTGATCCAAGAGCGAATGAACAAAGCGGTATCTGAGATATCTCACTATCATGAATTTGATTATATCGTGGTGAATGATGATTTTGACGCGGCGCTAGCTGAGCTAGATGCGATTGTGTCAAGTCGTCGTTTGCGCAAAGAAAAGCAGGTAATGCGTCATCAAAGCCTGTTTGAAAACTTACTGGCCAATGATTAGCATAATTATTAGTCACTAAGATCGTGAAAGATCTTTTCTAATTTAAGGTTTGCAAGTACACTATGCGACCTTTTTTTAAAACATAGCTACCCGACGGAGATCAAAATGGCTCGCGTAACAGTTGAAGATGCCGTAGATAAAATTGGCAATCGGTTTGATTTGGTTTTAGTCGCAGCACGCCGCGCAAGACAACTTGCGATAGAAGGTAAAGTTGCCCATGTATCGGTAGGTACTGATAAGCCTACAGTTGTAGCGCTACGTGAAATCGAGGAAGGACACGTAACTGCTTCTACACTTGATGCTGAAAACTTGCGTGACCAACATGCTCAAGACCAAGCTCAGTTTGAGTCTGTAGCAAATATTCTGCAAGACCAGTAGTTCGAGAACAAGCGTTCGCTCGAGAATTTGAGTTCGCGAAAAAAGCCTGAACCCAACGGCATCACATCAAACTGATGTTTTAGCCGTTGGCTTAGTGCTCAATTCACCGTATCCTTAAACTTTCCACTGTTTGAGACTAACAACACTTGTATCTTTTTGAGGGTTTAAAACAAAAGCTTGAGGCCTACCTGCCAGCGGACAAGGTAGCAGAGACTCAGCGTGCGTTTGTGGTAGCCCGAGATGCCCATGATGGGCAGATGCGTTCCAGTGGTGACCCATACATTACACACCCTGTCGCCGTGGCCGGTATTTTAGCGGACATGCGACTCGATCATGAAACCCTGATGGCAGCCTTACTGCATGACGTGATTGAAGATACCCACCACAGCAAAGAGACCCTTAGCGTTGAATTCGGCGAAACGGTTGGCGAGCTGGTGGAAGGGGTCAGTAAGCTCGACAAAATTCATTTCAGCAGCAAGCAAGAAGCGCAGGTCGAAAACTTTCGTAAAATGCTGATGGCTATGGTGCAAGATATTCGCGTTATTTTGATCAAATTGGCTGATCGCACCCACAACATGCGGACCCTTGGTTCATTACGACCGGATAAACGCCGCCGTATCGCCAGAGAAACGCTTGAAATTTATTCACCTATTGCGCATCGCCTAGGGATACATGATATTAAAAATGAGCTAGAAGATTTAGGTTTTCAAGCTATGTATCCTATGCGTCACCGGGCACTAAAAGCCGCAGTTAAACAGGCGCGTGGCAACCGTAAAGAAGTCATTGAAAATACTCGCAAAGAAGTAGAAACCCGCTTAGCTGCGTTTGGTATCAACGCCCAAACCATTGGCCGCGAAAAGCATCTTTACTCTATTTATCGCAAGATGAAGAACAAAGAGTTGATGTTCAATGAAGTGATGGATATCTACGCATTTCGTGTCGTGGTTGACAGCGCAGACAATTGTTATCGGGCGTTAGGCGCGATGCATGGTTTGTATAAGCCGATCGAAGGTCGTTTCAAAGACTACGTCGCTATTCCGCGTACTAATGGCTACCAGTCATTGCATACGTCTTTGATTGGCCCGCACGGTATTCCGGTTGAAATTCAAATACGTACTGCTGAAATGGACAAAATGGCTGACATTGGCGTAGCTGCCCATTGGATGTACAAAGATGACTCTGAATCGAGTGATACCACAGCGCAGGTACGCGCCCGAAAATGGATGCAATCGTTAATTGAATTGCAGCAAAGCGCCAGCTCGTCGTTTGAATTTATTGAAAACGTAAAAACCGATCTGTTCCCCGATGAAATCTATGTGTTTACTCCTGACGGGCGTATTATCGAATTACCCCTTGGGGCTACAGCCGTCGATTTTGCGTACGCGGTGCACACAGGTGTGGGTAACACCTGCGTTGGGGTGAAAGTTGAAAGACGCACTTATTCATTGAGTAAACCGCTGGAAAACGGTCAAACCGTTGAAATTATTACCTCTCCACGAGCCAAGCCTAATGCCAGTTGGCTGAACTTTGTG
The DNA here is from genome assembly GCF_009906955.1 of Paraglaciecola mesophila. Taxonomy (GTDB): domain Bacteria; phylum Pseudomonadota; class Gammaproteobacteria; order Enterobacterales; family Alteromonadaceae; genus Paraglaciecola; species Paraglaciecola mesophila_A. The sequence goes on along the minus strand of NZ_CP047656.1, from coordinate 2,597,460 downwards.
GTCAGTGCCAGAGCTCGCTCGCATATTCGTCATTATTTAAAGCATCAGCGTTCAGAAGAAGCCTTTATCATGGGTAATCGATTGCTGCGTCATGCTTTAGGCAAAACCAAACTCGATGAAATTTCTCAGCAGGACATCGAGCGGGTCGTACAAGAAACTAAGCATGAGGATTTTGAATCCTTAGTTGCCGATATCGGGTTGGGCAATGAGCTTAGTGCCATTGTGGCGCGGCGCTTACTCGGCGAAGCCGCTGAAATCCCTGATAGCGGGCGTAGAGTGGCCATTCGTGGTACAGAAGGGCTACTCGTGTCTTACTCACGCTGTTGTCACCCTATTCCCGGGGATGAAATTGTCGCTGTGCTAAGCCCTGGTCGAGGCATGATGATCCACCAAGCTGGCTGTAGCAATATTCGCAAACTCAGTAAAGAAGAACCCCAGCGTATTCTTGTTATGAAATGGGATGACAAGCCTCAAGGTGAATTTAAAGCAGCCCTGCGGATCGAGTTAATTAATCATCAAGGGACGCTCGCCAACTTAACCAATAATGTGGCGTCTTGCGGCTCTAATATTGTCGGTTTGCAAACCGAAGAAAAAGAAAGCGGTATCTATTATATCGATATCGAACTGACCATCACGGATCGTATTCAGCTTGCTGATGTCATGCGCAAAATTCGCATAATGCCCGAAGTACAGCGGGTTTCAAGGCACAGCCAATCCAAGCAGAATAAATCTCAAAACGTATAAACTTTAAAAGGTAATCATATTATGTCTAAGTCTGTTATTCACACTGACAAGGCTCCACAAGCTATTGGAACTTACAGCCAAGCGATTAAATCTGGCACTACTGTGTACTTATCAGGGCAGATCCCTTTGGTCGCTGAAACCATGGAAATGGTGTCTGATGATTTCGCAGAGCAAGCTGAGCAAGTTTTCAAAAACGTACAAGCTGTTTGCCAAGCCGCGGGTGGCAGCACCAATGATTTGGCGAAAGTAAATATTTTCTTAACGGATTTGTCTAACTTTGCCACCGTTAACGAAATCATGAGTAAGCATTTCAAACAACCATACCCAGCGCGTGCAGCTATTGGTGTTAAAGAGTTGCCAAAAGGTGCGCAAATTGAGATTGACGGTGTGATGGAATTGCCTGAATAACCTCAGGTCGTCTTTTAGCTAAAAGTAATGGTATAACACTGACGGCGCTTAGGCGTTGCACTGCGCACGGAATGTCTTCATTGCCGTGCGCTGATTGAAAGATGCCAGCCTGTTAAGCGCGCTTACTAGCGAGCATCGGGGCACAATGGCATCAATAAGAAAAAGAACATAAAACTATGACTGCTATAGCCCCCATGTCAGTAGAGCGTTATCAGCGCATTCGTAAGTTATTGAGTACCCGCCAACCTTCGTTAACGGTCTGTTTAGAACAAGTTCATAAGCCTCACAATGTATCGGCGATATTGCGCAGCTGTGATGCGGTAGGCATCAATCGGATTCATGGTGTGTGGGATCATAAAACCAAGCTGCGTAAAGGCACGGCGATGGGCTCTGAACATTGGGTTAAGACCGAGATGCACAGCAGCATCAGCGATGCCGTAGGCGTTTTAAAGCAACAGAATATGCAAGTGCTGGTTACCCATCTATCAGATGATTCTGTGGACTTCAGAGAAATTGATTACACTCAGCCGACAGCGATTGTCCTTGGTCAAGAAAGGCACGGTGCAACAGAAGAAGCCATTGCCTTAGCCGATAAAAACATCGTGATACCCATGGTGGGCATGGTGCAATCTTTGAATGTGTCTGTGGCAGCTGCGCTCGTTTTGTACGAAGCCCAGCGTCAGCGAGACGTAGCCGGTATGTACGACGCCCTGCAACTAAATGAAGAAGAATGCCAACGGGTGCTATTTGAAGGTGGGTTCCCTGTTTTAGCCAATGTATGCAAAAATAAAGGCCTTGAGTACCCTCACATCGATGAAGGTGGCAACATAGTGGCTGATGCAAGCTGGTGGCAAAGAATGCAAACTACGGCCAAAGCGATGCATAAGCTTGAGCTCGAGGGCAACAGCGAGATTGAGTATGAAAAACGTCACAGAGGTAATCGCTAAGCCAAGCGATAAGCGTCAATTGGTGACGGGCGGTTAAACCCTGTAAATATAACTGGATTATGAGTAACCCACTGAGGAGGTAAAGATGTTTCATTTTATGAAAGCTGCCATAGGCAGTTTAGCTATTTTGCTGATGGCCTTTTCTGTGACCAGTAGCGCGTTAGAGCGCACTGATATTGCTCAGAGTGCTCAAGATGTGAGTCCTTTGTTAGTTGGCCACGGGGCTCCAAATACTAAGTTGAAAACCGCCGAAGGCGCGCCAGTCAGTTTAAAAGCCATGCTCATGCAAAAACCGACCGTGCTTATTTTCTATCGAGGCGGCTGGTGTCCATACTGCAATCGGCAACTTGCCGGGCTTAAAGACATTGAGAAGTCGCTCGATGATTTAGGTTATCAAATTCTGGCTATTTCTCCTGAGACACCCGCTCAATTGCAAGCACAAAAACTACAAAGTAAGTTCACGGTGCAATTACTTTCAGATAGCACACTGGATACCATACGTGGCTTTGGTATTGGTTTTTATGTGGCAAAAGAGACAACCGCCAAATACAAAGAGAAAAAAGGTATTGTGTTAAATACGTCAACCCATGATGAGCGCGGCGTATTGCCCGCACCAGCCGTGTTTATTCTTGATGAGCAAGGTGTAATTAAATTTAGCTATGTGAATCCAGATTATAAACAGCGTTTGTCTCCAGAGTTGCTCTACCAAGCGGCGAAGTATTCGCTATAAGCATGCGTAGTAAGTTATATCTAACGTTCTGAATGGTAAAATCGTGGCAAATAACGCTGCAAATGCTGTTAAGTTATTGCCACGAATGGCTAAATCGTGAAGTATAATAGTTTACACATTGACATGTTTAGTATGACTTAACGGGCAGGCTGCTATTTCTTTTCTTAATTCACCCTCTTTCGTTCGCTCTTTTGAATGGGCTGCACGAGCGCAAAGCGCGGACACTCGATGCGCGGACATGCGATGCGCGGACTAGCTCAAACGCCGGTTACCCAGTTAAAAGGTGTGGGCAGTAAAGTCGCAGAAAAGCTCGAGAAGCTAGGGTTACACTCTGTGCAAGACTTGTTGTTTCACTTACCTCATCGTTATGAAGATCGCACCCGTATATATCCAATTGCTGAGTTAATGCCGCACTTACACACCAGTGTTGAGGGCGAGGTTATGTCCTGTGATGTGCAATTTGGTCGCAAGCGTATGCTGATTGTGCGCATAACTGATGGTTCAGGAACTATCACCTTGCGCTTTTTCCATTTTTCGGCGGCGCAAAAAAACAGCTTAGAGGCGGGGGTACGCATTCGTTGTTTCGGCGAGGTGCGAGCGGGTAAGTATGGTTTAGAAATCATGCACCCCGAATATAAAATCATTAGTCCAGATGCTAGCGTGCAGTTGGCTGAATCGTTAACGCCGGTTTATCCCTCTACCGAAGGGGTTAAGCAAATTACCTTGCGTAACTTGACCGAACAGGCGCTTAGTTTGCTTGATAAAGGCGGTTTAGCTGAATTACTGCCAGATAACATATATCAGCAGCAAGTGGGCTTGGTTGACGCATTGCATTTGGTTCACCGACCTCCCCCTGACGTTACGCTCGCCTTGTTAGAAGAAGGCAAGCATCCAGCTCAGCAACGTTTAGCGTTAGAGGAGCTGCTGGCACACCATTTAAGCGTGCTTAAAGTACGTCAGCAAAGTCAGCGACAAAAAGGCTTTGCCATTACGCCAAGTGAACCCCTGCTGAAACAGCTACTTGATAGTTTGCCTTTTAATTTAACTGGCGCGCAGCAAAAGGTTATCAAAGATATTCAGCAAGATATGCAACGGCCCACACCCATGATGCGCTTAGTGCAAGGGGACGTAGGCTCAGGTAAAACCTTAGTGGCAGCCATGGCAGCGTTATCGGCGATTAGTGCAGGCTATCAGGTGGTGATGATGGCACCTACCGAGCTGCTCGCAGAGCAGCATATGAACAACTTTCAAGGCTGGTTTGCACCATTGGGCATTGAAGTCGGTTGGTTAGCCGGAAAGTTAAAAGGTAAAGCCCGTAATGAAACCCTTGAAAACTTGGCCAGTGGCAAGCTGCAATTGTTGGTAGGCACTCATGCGGTGTTCCAAGAAACGGTGCAGTACCAGTCTTTAGCATTGGTGATTGTGGATGAGCAACATAGATTCGGCGTGCATCAGCGCTTGGCCCTGCGAGAAAAGGGATTGCAGCAAGGCGCATTTCCTCATCAGTTGATCATGACCGCAACACCTATTCCGCGGACGTTGGCGATGACTGCTTATGCGGATTTAGATACGTCAGTGATTGACGAGCTCCCCCCTGGACGTACACCTATCACCACAGTTGTGTTGCCCGAAACGCGGCGAATTGATGTGGTTGAGCGTGTTCGCTTAGCAACGGTTGAACACGGCAGGCAAACCTATTGGGTTTGTACCTTGATTGAAGAATCAGAAGTGTTGCAGTCTCAAGCGGCAGAAGAAACCGCCATTGCCTTAGCGACTGCCTTACCTGAGTTAAAAGTAGGCCTGGTACACGGGCGACTAAAAGCCGATGAAAAACAGCGCTTAATGGAGCAGTTTAAAGCAGGTGAAATGGATTTACTTGTTGCCACCACCGTCATTGAAGTGGGTGTTGATGTGCCTAATGCGAGTTTGATGATCATAGAAAACCCTGAACGTCTGGGGTTGGCCCAATTACATCAACTGCGCGGGCGAGTAGGGCGAGGCTCAGTGGAGAGTCACTGTGTGTTGATGTACCAAAGCCCGCTAACAAAAGTAGCCGCGAAGCGACTAGCGGTTTTACGTGAATCACACGACGGTTTTTATATCGCTCAACAAGACTTAGAAATACGCGGCCCAGGTGAGTTGCTAGGCACCAAGCAAACGGGCTTGGCTGACCTGCGAATTGCGGATTTAGTGCGTGACGCAGCGTTAATACCGCAGGTTCAAACTTTGTCAGTAGAGTTATGGGAGCACCATCCGGCCAACGCACAAGCCATTATTAACCGCTGGTTGGGTGACAAAGAGCATTATGGTCATGCCTGATAAATTGACAACTGAGCGAACAAAGAGCACGCCCGTGATCACCGTGCCTGATAACGCAAGCCCAGCTTTAATTAAAATAGCGAAGAACAATGCGATGCACTGGCAACTGGGCTTTGACGAAAACGCCACTCACGGTTTAGTGCTGATGCAAAGCGAAGCGCACTTGGCACTAAAGCAGCTTGATGAGCCCAAAGTCGGTGAGGTATTCGTTGATTTTGCTTCTGACGCCCTCACGTTTCGCCGCCTTCATGGTGGCGGTAAGAAAGAGGCCGTGGCTAAAGCCGTTGGTCTAAAGGGGCAAACCGATTGGCGCGTGCTTGATGCCACGGCTGGCTTGGGGCGCGATGCCTTCGTATTGGCTAGTTTAGGCTGCAATATTGATATGATTGAACGCTCACCTGTGGTGGCTGCGTTGTTGGCCGATGGGTTGGAACGTGCCCAGCACAGCCCTGAACTGAGCGCTTGGCTGCCTGAACGTATGCACCTACATCACGGTATCGCCGTAGAATTGATGGCGAATTGGAACTCCACTGCAACAAACGTAGTACCTGATGTGGTGTACCTTGACCCTATGTTTCCTCATCGTAAAAAGAGCGCGGCAGTCAAAAAAGAAATGCGCCTCTTTCAACAATTGCTCGGGCCTGATGAAGACGCAGATGCGCTGCTTGCACCGGCTCTCGCATTAGCTAAAAAGCGCGTGGTAGTGAAGCGCCCCGCTGGAGCCCCTTTTTTAGCACAGCAAAAGCCCCATATTGAAATGCAAGGCAAAGCAAATCGCTTTGATGTGTATTTGATTAATTAGCGTTTAAGCGGACGGTGAATCCCATTTATTTAAAAGGAATAACATGCAACAAAGCGTATGTAACGTCAGTCTACTTGTGGATGATTACGACAAAGGCATCGAGTTTTACACCCAGTCGTTGGGCTTTACTCTGCTTGATGATATACAAAATGGTCCGGAATCACGCTGGGTGCGCGTCGCACCAAACAATGAAGCTGGCCAGACGGGCGCAGCGTTAGTCTTGATGAAAGCGGCGATTAATCAGCAGCAGTGGGTGGGCAATCAAACCGGCGGCAGCGTGGCTTTTTTCTTACAAACCGATGACTTTCATCGCGATTATCAACGTATGTTGCAACACGGCGTCACCTTTTTAGAAGAACCGCGAGATGAGCCTTATGCGACAGTGGTGATATTTCAAGATTGTTTTGGCAACAAGTGGGATTTATTGCAACCAAAGTAATTTTATTTTTCAATTATCTATTTCAAAAGAAGGAAATAACATGATCAAAGTTGGTGATACCTTACCCCAAGTTACGTTTAGCCTGCGTGAAAATGGCGAAAACAGTAACCCCACTACGGCAGGCTTATTTACCGATAAAAAAGTGGTACTTTTCGCTGTGCCTGGTGCGTTTACTCCAACTTGTTCGAATACCCATTTACCCGGCTACATCACCTTGGCCGACAAGTTAGCGGAAAAAGGAATTGATAACATTGTTTGTTTATCAGTTAACGATGCATTCGTAATGGAAGCTTGGGGTAAATCACACAATGCGCAACACATCACTATGCTCGCCGACGGCGGTGCTGAGTTTACCCAAGCCATTGGCATGGCAAAAGACACTGGTACATTCGGTGGTGTGCGTTCTGGGCGCTACTCAATGTTGGTTGAAAACGGTGTGGTAAAATTGCTGAACGTTGAAGCCCCTGGTAAGTTCGAGGTCAGTGATGCGCAAACCATGCTAGATAGCTTGTAATCTTCGAGGCGCCTATTGCGCTCTGGGCAGTTAACGAGCTCTTGACAGCAATTGCACAGGAACTAATACCAATTCCATTAAATAATTGGCCTCTCAGAATTCATCCAGCGGGTTTTGAACAAGGCGTCGGTGTGTAGTAATGGTTGTTCCCTTTCAAATACCGAGAACGTAGTGCAAAACCCGCTGGGGAATTCCCTTCGGGCGAATTTTAAAAGGACTTACTCTGTGTTGCTCAAACTCGAAAGAGCACAGGTTAGTTTTTAATAAAGGGCTATCATTTAAGCGCCTTGATTAAGTCCTTTTAAATTTTCGCTGAGTGGTTAATTATTTAATGGAATTGGTATAGTGGTAGGCTCGTGGATGGAAAAAGACCCACTAACAGACAAAGAACGCCGTGCGTTGCGTTTAGCCAAAGACGGGCTATCCACGGAAGATATTGCTAGCAAATTGTTTTTATCTACTGACACGGTGCGCAATTATTTGCCATCGGCGTCTCGCAAACTAAACGCCAAGAGTAGGATTGAAGCGATATGAGTCGTTTTTCAAAATGGTTGGTTGTAACTCGTTTGAGATATTTATTTTGGACGAGCACGTTGTCGACCTTTCACTGACCCTTCACTAGCCCTTCATTAACTATACGGCACACTCAAACGTTACAAATCGTTAGGCTTTGTTGATCTCATCAAGACCGAGCTGTTAGGTTAACAAGGAATTCTTGATGGAGGAGTAATTATGACGTCTAACAAGCATGATAAAACAAAGCATGGCATTATGGACTTTGCAGCCTTAAAAACTGCTATTGCTAACGGTGATGAGCAGTCCGTTAGAGAATTACTGCCCAGCGAGCCAATCCAAGAGTTGGAAAAAGGCTATTTGATTGATTTGGCCGAATTGAATAATGACCGCGCTATTATCGAGATACTGCAAGGCATACCGACCACGCGCTAGCATACGCAGTTAAACGCACATTACCATGCACTTGCGGCGGGCTCTTTCACCCAACTGCAGGTGGTTTTAGGTTGTTCCAAAGGTTACGCATCTCTCCGTTTTTATTGAGAAATAGGTGAGGGTAGCAGCCAAAACACTTATATTTTTTAGGCGCTATTGCACTCATTCTGAATTGACCACATATTAAACACCTAATATGGAGTGTGGAATATGTTTCGAATACTACTATTTTTAGCCACTAACATTGCCGTCATGGTATTGATTAGCTTGGTCTTTAGCTTGTTGGGTTTTCAAGGTTTACTCGCACAAAACGGGGTTGATTTAGACCTGCAGGCTTTGCTTGTTTACTCGGCGGTGATTGGCTTTAGTGGTTCAATCATCTCATTGTTAATGTCTAAATTTATGGCCAAGCGCAGCATGAATGTGCACGTGCTTGAGCGCCCAGAGAACGATACTGAACGTTGGCTGTTGCGCACAGTAGAGCGCCAAGCTGAACAAGCCAATATTGGCATGCCAGAGGTGGGTATATTCGTACACGCCAGCCCTAACGCGTTTGCCACTGGGTGGAATAAAAACAACGCTTTAGTGGCCGTCAGTACGGGTTTACTTGAAAACATGACACAAAGCGAAGTGGAAGCTGTGCTAGCCCATGAAATTAGCCATGTTGCCAACGGTGATATGGTCACCATGACGTTAGTCCAAGGCGTACTGAATACCTTTGTGGTGTTTTTATCTCGGGTGATCGGCCATGTGGTTGACCGAGTTGTGTTTAAAGTTGAACGGGGGCATGGCCCAGCGTTTTGGATTGTATCGATTATTAGTCAGGTGATATTGGGTATTTTAGCGTCGATGATTGTCATGTGGTTTTCACGATATCGTGAATTTCGAGCGGACGCAGGGGGCGCAAGCCTTGCTGGGCGAAGCAACATGATTGCAGCGCTTAAGCGTTTAAAGCAAAACCAAGATGCGCCGCCCATGCCCGAGGAAATGGCGGCATTCGCTATTAGTGCAGGTAAAGTACAAAAGTTATTTTCTAGTCACCCGCCGCTAGAAAAACGCATAGAGGCGCTGCAAAAAAGCTAACAACTGCTTTCATCGATTTGTACAAATGCGCGCACTGGGAAGGTGCCCACGCCGGTTATTTTAGGCGGCACTGCATAAAAACGTGCACCGTGGGTGGGGACTTTCTCTAAGTGGGTAAGGTGTTCGCAAATCAACACATTGTTTGCTAATAACAAGCTATGCACGGGGCGTTTTTGGCCTCGTGTATCATCGATATTGTGTGAGTCAATGCCAACCAATTTTGCGCCGTTATCAAGTAGCCATTTAGCCGCATCGGCTGTTAAATAAGCATGGTTTTCAAAGTATTGATCGCTTTCCCAGTGCTTGCTCCAATTAGTATTGATAAGCACCGCTTTACCCGCAACATCTACATCTTTGAAAAAGCGCATATCTACTTCAATGCTATCTCTGGCATCGATGACCACCGCAGGTAAGTCAGCTAACAATGCTAACGATACTTGAGCTAGGTCATCCCCTTCAGCAGCAAAGTGAAAAGGCGTATCGATATACGTTCCTGTGTTACTGACCATTTCAATTTTGCCAATTTGCACTTGGTAGTCATCACCGTACACTTTTTTCGACTCTTCACGGCTTAGGTAATCGCACATGATTGGTGCTGGCAAACCTTTGTATGTGCGCAAGCCATCGTATATGCGGTGACTCAAATCAATAAAGGTACGTTTGCTTGGTTGAACGTCTGACAAAATGGCTCCTTAGGCAGGGGGAATATAGAAGTTAGTGTGAGCACAACTTAGCATTAATTTGGGTTTTTGAAGCAAAATTCTTTATACTCCGCGCGAAATACATCACTTAGAACAACGGGCAGTAACGTGAACAAAGTAGACGTAGTCGTCATAGGAGCAGGTGCCGCGGGTTTATTTTGCGCAGCGCAAGCGGGCAAACGTGGGCGTAGTGTTGCTGTGCTTGACCACGCCAAACGTATCGGTGGCAAAATTTTGATGTCTGGCGGCGGTCGCTGTAACTTCACCAATATGTATGCTTCTCACGAAAACTTTCTGTGTGATAACAAACACTTTTGCAAATCAGCGCTAAGCCAATACACCCAGTGGGATTTTATCAGCTTGGTTGCCGAGTATGACATTGCCTATCACGAAAAAACGCTTGGGCAGCTATTTTGTGACGACAGTGCCAAAGACATACTCAACATGCTTATGAGTGAATGTGACAAAGCAGGCGCTACCGTCACCAATCAATGTGATGTGCTACAAATCGATAAAACGGATGCTGGCTTTACCTTGCAAACCAGTAAAGGCGAGTATCAATGTGAATCGTTAGTGATTGCCACTGGTGGGCTGTCGATGCCGAAACTGGGCGCCAGCCCCTTTGGTTATAAAGTCGCGGAGCAATTTGGTTTAACGGTTAAGCCTACACGCGCTGGCTTGGTACCGTTTACACTACACGAGCAAGACAAGAAAGTATTGGCCGAGCTAAGCGGTATCTCCCTTGACGCCAGCGCCAGCTGTAACAGCACCAGTTTCAATGAGAATATTCTGTTCACTCACAGAGGTTTAAGCGGCCCAGCAGTACTGCAAATCTCATCTTTTTGGGAGCCGGGGGAAGCAGTCGAATTCGACTTATACCCAAATGGTGATTTGTATGAGCAATTACACAAAGCCCAGCAAAGCCAGCCAGATGTATTGCTCAGTAATGCGCTAGCGGCGTTTTACCCAAAACGCTATGTGCAAACCGTATTGCCCTATATAGGCATTGAGAACAAACCCCTAAAGCAATACCAAGGCAAGAGCCTAATTGAGGTCGCACAAGCCTTTCACCAATGGCAGTTAAAACCTAATGGCACTGAAGGCTACCGCACCGCAGAAGTCACACTAGGCGGCGTCGACACCGACTTTCTGTCCTCTAAAACTATGGAAGCCAAAAATGTGAAAGGGCTATATTTCATCGGCGAAGTGATGGACGTCACCGGATGGCTAGGAGGCTATAACTTCCAGTGGGCGTGGTCGTCAGGTTTTGTGGCCGGGCAGGTGGTGTGATGTTGCATTTCTTTGGGCTGTAGATACATATTTTAACGTGAAACCTCTATTCGTCTCACGCTTTCAACATTAGGTCTGTAGTTGCTGGGTTGTTTGGGTTTCAAAGCCCATTTCTGCGAGCCACTTTCGGGCGTCTGATTCGCTAGTGAAACGACGAATCGTGACATGATCTTTTACTTCTTCGGTCGCCTTATTGATTAGGTACTCCTTCAGTACATTGGCGCTAAAGACTTCTGCTGCCGCGCACATGCCTTGGCTGACACACCAACCTACGACACGTCTTACTATTGGTTCAACCGATGGTGTGCTGAGCTCCCATTTGTCAAACAACACTAAGTGAGCAAACTTGGTAGCAGACACGTTAGGGATCACTCGGTGCATCTCCCTTTCGAAGCTTAACGCTACTTGCTCTGACCATTGCCCCAAAGTGTTTATGACTACCACTTGACCGTCAATCTTTACGTTGAAATACGCCGACATGCTTACCCACTCTGATTACATCTTGGTATGACTATAAGTCAAAATGGCCACAAGCTCATGTTTTATGTCATGGGAGCCGCTTGCAACTGTGAGGCAGTGTTAAGATGGCGTGCGTAATGGGTATTCTATTTTTTAGCCTACACATCAGTGCTTGACGAAGGTGGGCATGCGATATGAACCCAGCCTTTCATTAAAAGCTGGGTGCAGGCCTGTTCTTGGTAGATGCCTAATAATGTGCTATTGCTCTAATGCACCCAACAAAACAACGTCGAATGGGGTATCTAAGGTGACTTGGTTGTCATGTACCGTCACAGTTGTGCCGGAGTAATACTCTTTTAGCTCAGTCCCGTCTTTAAATAACTTATGCAGCTCTATTACTTTACTGCCTTTAGGCATGCCAATGGCAACTATTACGTTATCTGCTGCATTTTGCTCTGTGGCGGCGAGGGTGCGCTGAAAAACATAAGGTTTCTTTTGCAGCATTTTATGTACGCCAGCCCCCACTGATAAATGAGCATGACGGAATTGGCCGAGTTTTTGCCAGTGTTCCAGCAATTGCTGGGTGTACTGCTGTTTTGGCGTTAGCTGTTCGGCGTTGTTGTCAGCAGGTGGTAAGTCTTGCCAATTCATGAATGAGCGCCAGGTGGCATCTCCGACGGCGTCAGGGTAGGTTAGATTTCTGGCTAACTCGTCGCCGTAATAAATTTGTGCAGAACCTGGGGCTAACATGAGTTTTAGCGCTGCTTGATAAGGATGTTCACGTTTTGGGTCGAACGGTTCAGGATCGTCATGGGAGACAACATAATTAAGCACACTAACGCCTTTTAGCGCGCCTTGATTAAGTTCGTCAGAGTAAGTGCTAAAAATCTGTTCCATGTCTTGTTCAGCATGGGCAGCAAAACCCATATTGATTAGGCTGTCGAAGCCATTTGCAAAGAAGTCTACCTGCTTATCACCATAGTCATAAAGGCGAGTGCCCTTGGGGGTATTTTTGAATCCGTCAACGCCAAAGTGCATTACCTCACCGACCATGAAGAAGGGCTTGTTGTCACGGGCCTGATCGGGGTGTTCAGCTTTCCATTGTGCTAATGCTGTGGTGCCTTCTGCTTTGACGATTTTCCAAACATCGGCTTCTACATGTTTGGCGGTATCTACTCGAAATCCGTCAATCCCGTATTCACGTACCCAATCGGTTATCCATTTAGTGATGAAATACTTCGGTGCTCTAGGTAACTTAGTGCGTTCGAAAAAAGCATCAAGCTCTGCTAATTCTTGCTCTAAGCGCCCTTCAGAACGCCACTTTTCGATCAGAAAAGGAGGAAGTGTCACAGGAGCTTCTGATTCAGTACGAATATCCGTGAGGCTGCTGGCTAAGGCACATTCTACGTTGCCTTTGTATGAATCCCAGCTGCAATAGGGTTTAGTACGTACCCATTCATCTGGCCACGCTACGTCTTTGCTTGTTTTTGGTCCTGTATGGTTAATGATAACGTCGGCTAATACCTTTATACCGTGTGCGTGAGCGGTAGCAATCATTTCGGCCATGTCTTGTTCGGTGCCAAAGTTGGGATCAATAGCAGTCCAATCTTTTATCCAATACCCGTGAAACGGGTAACTGCGGCCCCATTCGTCGTCCCAACGGCCGTGAATTTGTTCATTTAGTGGGGTGAGCCACAACACATCAACTCCCAAATCGGTAAAGTAACCACTCTTTATTTTTTGGGTTACCCCTTTAATGTCGCCGCCCATAAAGTTTCGAAGTGTTGCGCCATCAGGTTTGCGTTCAAATTGTTGATCATTGCTTTTGTCACCGTTGGCAAAACGGTCGGTCATCATGAAATACACAGTAGCGTTCTGCCAGAACGGGTCGACCGAGTTGCCCTGCGGTGCAGAGGAAGCCAGCGCAGATGTACTATTTAGCATGAATATCATCAGCACAAACCTATAGGTAAGTTTATATGCGCTTTGAACTCTGTGGTAGTGAGTAAACATTGAGGTATCCTTTTGGGTTGCCCAATTGTTAATGACCTGGGCAGTACATAACGTAAAGGATCATTATTTGTTACTCGAAAAGAAATGGACACCCCTTGCATACGTATTCAGCTAAAAGGGCAAGTTCTGCATGCTGCAGTTTAGGGTGCTTTATTTGCCTTTGAGATTTGTGTTATTTACGTTAACTGATAGATTATAAAGTAATAATTTACGATCACCCGACGACTAGAGTGATATAAACGGGTCGCAGTAAATATAAAAAGGTTAGGAGGCGCACAATGAGAGGCGTTGTGACTTTGCATCACTCAAATGTGGTTGGAATAGCGCATAAACGCACAGCGAGTTCGACTAAGGGCAAGCACGCGAAGATAGCGACGTATCTGTTTTTATTGTTATGTCTTATTTGGTCTTTAGCTGCAACAAGCGCAATCGCTGAACAAACCATTCTTTATCCTATGCCAGAGTCAGTGCATGATCAGCGTCCTTTGTACCCAGTACGGCTGTTGGCACTGGCGATAAGCAAATTGGAGAAACCTTATCGTTTAAAGCAAAGTAGAAGTGCTATGACGCAAAGTAGGGCCTTGCGCATGATGGAAAGGGAAAATGCACCCGATATTGTGTGGTCAATGACCACACAAGAGCGAGAGAAGGCATATATACCTATTCGAATTCCTATTTATAAAGGGCTTATCGGATGGCGTTTATTTTTGATCCATGCTGGCCAGCAAGGTATCTTCGATGAAATAGATAGCCTGTCAGATTTGCAAACATTAACCGCAGGCCAAGGGCACGATTGGCCGGATACCTATATCTTGAATAACAGTCATATTGATGTGATGTCATCCTCAAAGTATGAGCGTTTATTTGAGATGCTTAATAAAGAACGATTTAATTTTTTCCCGCGCTCGATAATTGAAATATGGGACGAGATAAGCGCGAGGCCCCACTACAATTTAGCAATCGAAAAGCACATTTTACTGCGCTATCCAGCGGCCATTTATTTTTTCGTAGCTAAAAATAATGCTAAATTAGCTACTGATATACAGCGCGGTTTGCAGTTAGCAATAGAAGATGGTTCTTTTGAGCAAATGTTCTTGAAGCACAATGAATGGTTAATCAATAAGGCGTGTTTAAGCGAACGCCATATCATTGATTTACCAAACCCGCTGTTGCCACCGCTAACACCAGTGCACAACGAAGCACTTTGGTATCATGTCGACGAGTAATTTGGTGTTATAATCGGGCCTCATTTTCACCAATAACACGTGTTACAGGCAGTCCAATGAATGAAGAACAAGCTCTTGGTAAATTAACCACTCGCACTTTAGCCATGCCAGCAGACACGAACGCTGCCGGTGATATATTTGGCGGTTGGGTACTTTCGCAAATGGATATTGCCGCTGGTATTTGCGCTGGGCAACGAGCTCAGGGGCGGGTCGTGACAGTGTCGGTAGATAGCATGAGCTTTATTCGCCCGGTTCATGTGGGAGACATTTTAGGGCTTTATACTAGTGTGGCTGAGTTAGGGCGTACGTCTATGGTGATTAACGTTGAAGCCTGGGTAAGGCGAGATCGCATCGGGCTTCGGGAAAAGGTCACTCAAGGGCGTTTTAAGTTTGTGGCCATTGATGAAAACGGCGTTCCATCTCAGCTACCTCCTCAAAGTGCGTTACCTGACTATGTATTAGAGAATTTTTAGCGCGGGTTTTAGCGGGTAGTGTCGCTATATACAGCGACAGTTGATTCTGTCGCTGTGGTAGCTCATATGAAAAGTGAATTGCTTAGATTAGAACGAGTAGCGTGCTGATAGACCCATGATGTCGTTGTCATCTGATGTGCGATACGAGACGCTAACAGCGGCTGCAGGGGTAAAGTAATAACTTGCCCCTAAGTTTAAATAGGTATCGTCGTCATCGTCCAGATCGATATACGACACGCCACCATCAAGCTCAATGTTAGGGGTGACACGAGAACGGATCCCAGCGGTAAGACCATAACCATTTTCGTCATAATCTTCTAACTCGGCTTCTTCGTAGCTCACTACGCCATACACGTCTGTATTACTAGATGCTGCCATGCGATAACCTAAACCTAAGCTAAGCTGGTTAAAATCAACATCGCTATTTGCAATTTCATCAGAAGTATCTGTGTAGGACCCATTTACAAACACATTTTTGCCTACCAATGCCGAGCCAGAAACTTTAAAGCCGTCTGGCTCATAGTCGCTGTTATCTACATCAATTTTGGCGTAACCACCTTCAACGTAGTTGAAATCAGGAGAAGCTGCATAAGCAGTAGGAATGGAAATAACAGTTGCTGCGATTAACGCAATTTTTGTCGCTTTCATTGGAAATCCTTAATACTAAGTTGAGAAAAATGAGCAACAGAAGCGAAGGGCTAGCATGGTCTAACCGGACTTAGGATACGAGTTATGCTTCTGTTCTCGCTCCTATATATGATGTTAACCAACTGATTTTCAATAGAAAAACTTGTCATTTATGGGAAGTTTTTTTAGTATCTAAACGTGAGGAATTGTTAAGGAATATGTAACTCTCGTCTTTTCAATTAGTTGAGAAGCCACAGCTGGCGTTAACCGGAACGAGCAGCTTTTTCTAGTCAGGGATTTAAGGAAGAAAAATGAAAAAATTATTAGTCGTACTACCTTTGGTGTTTGGTCTTAGTGCGTGTGGCACTCCTTCAGTGGAAGAATTAGTCGACGACCCTGAGCTATTAAGCGAAGTGCTTGAAGAATGCACTGCGAAATTAATGAAAGGCGAAGATGTAAAAACCGAGGAATGCCAAAATGCCACCGAAGCCCAGAAACAGATTTTAAATAATGTGATGAAAGGCTTGCTCGGTAACTAGAGTATTGGAACTCGCATACGTCAAGTTCGGCGCAACGATGACGGTTTTTAACGTTAAATCAATGCTTAGTGACTAAGGTTTGTCGCGCTAAAAAAGAACGCCCAATGATGTGAGTCATTGGGCGTTTTTTCATTTATCGCCATACATAGAAACATGACTAGCAGATAATGTCAGGGCTAAAGCTGACTGTTGATAGTGTCGATTAATGTATGAATACGCTCTGCGTTTTTGCCTAAGTCACTTTTACCGACACGAGATTTACTGCGCACATCAAGGAAGCTTTCTTCCCCTGTGGTACGTATACGCACTACCACATCGTCTTTAAAGCCAAACCAGGTTGTGGTTTCTGTGGCTTCAATAATACCTAATGATTTATCCGCGTTCACTAACTCCCAGCCCAAGCTATTGACTGCACTTTCGGTAGCATCAAATAGCTGATCTGTGCTTTGGCTGTATTTTTGGGTTGTCAGTTCTGGGTAGGCTTCACGCTGCTGTTTAGCGGTTTCTTCACCCGCATATTCCACCGGGTTAGATGCATCAGCGCGCAGGGCAACAATCGCAACGAATTTAGGCGGGTTGGTTAAGTCGGTTGAAATATCATGAATGGGAGGTACTGATTTCGCTTTACTCATCATACTCATAGGTAAACCAACGGCGACCAAGGCGAGTACCGCGGAGACCGCTACGCCTGCCCAGCTGATATTTTTACGCATAAATATAATTTGTATTAGGATCAGTACCAATGCAGCTATACCGGCGTATACACCAAAGCGCAGGGCAGCAAAGGCAGTGCCTAATTCTAAAATTCCAAATTTATAGAAAGGGCCAGGTAAGGCGACGAGTAAAATGGCCAGAAAGCTAATTAGGCTAACCAAGGTCTTCATAGGGTGTACTCCATTTTTTGTTATAACTGGTTTTTGTTAAGTCATGATATAGCAACAAACTGATACTATCAGTAACAGTTTTTGGACTTAACATTTTGAATAAATATTAACGTGGATAAATATGCAAAATGAAGTGTGGCTGCGCATGGGCAGTTTTATTACAGTGCTGGCATTGATGATGATTTGGGAAGCCATGTTTCCTAACCGAACGTCGCCTGTTGCGAGCAGCAAGCGTTGGCTAAGCAATTTTTTCCTGGTCTTTTGTGGTGCGCTTGTGGGCAGGCTTGTTGTGCCCGCAGGTTTAGCTGTAGTGGCAATATTGGCTGACCAGCATCAGTTCGGGTTATTCAATGTGGTAGCCATGCCGCTTTGGCTCGCTATTGCATTGGCTGTGGTTGCGTTGGACTGTTTGATTTATTGGCAGCATAGGGTATTTCACCGGGTGCCTATATTGTGGCGTTTGCACCGGGTGCACCATGCTGACCCGCATCTTGATGCCTCAACCGGCTTACGTTTTCATCCAGTTGAAATTGGTTTGAGTATTGTGGTTAAAGCCATAGGTATTTATTTGCTGGGAGTGCCCATTGAAGCCATTTTAATTTTTGAGATAACGCTAAATGCCAGCGCGATTTTCAATCATAGCAATATTAAGCTGCCAAACTGGTTGGAAAATCCACTGCGTAAAATCATAGTGACCCAAGCTATGCATCGTATTCATCACAGCCAAGTCGTAAACGAAACCGATAGCAACTTTGGTTTTTGTTTGTCTATTTGGGATCGGGTGTTTGCGAGTTATACCCAAAGGGCTAAAAAAGGGGATGACGGCCTAGTTTTGGGCTTAAAAGAATACGCCACAGAAAGTCGCAATACTGGGATTGGCACCGTGCTGCTGATGCCATTTCGAAAAACACCCAAGATGAAAGAACCTTAGCATGATCTATTTGGTGGCAACCAAGGTGTTGTAACCAACCCAAATACGAATGGCAGCGGTTAACCAGCAAACCACTGCAAACACACTGGCGATTATGACAAACTGGCTAGGAAATAGACAAAATAAGCACAGCACCAAAATGGTTTCAAAGCCTTCAGCTAAGCCGCCCATATAATGTAAACTTTTTTGCGGGTAGTTTGGGCTGTCGATGCCGTGTTTGCTCGCCATAATGGCAAAGGCCAGAAAGCTGCCTCCTGTTCCCATAAACGACAACATCAAAAAGCTCCCGGCGACAGCGTTCTCAACTGGGTTTGCACAGACAAAAGCAAAAACAATGGCTGAATAAAAGATAAAATCTAAGGTGATATCTAAAAAGCCGCCGGCATCAGATGGCGAGGTTTCTCTGGCTATCGCACCGTCGAGCCCATCGCCAAGACGATTTAATAAAATTAAACACAAGGCTAAGGTGTAATGACCATAGACAATGCCTGGTACGGCGAGCATTCCCACAACAAAGCCCACAACCGTGACGCTATCGGCGCTCACGCCTTGTTTAATAAGTTGTTTTGCAAGGCCACAAAGGGGCTTCTTTAATACTTTGTTTAATAATGGGTCGAACATAGTTTCCCTTAAGTGAAAAATTCATGGCTACTTAACAGCAGTCACTTCAAGCTTAGTATACGTCATTGGCTCGTTTTTAAACCTGCCGAAAATAGCTGGCTAAATCGAGGTGCTGGGCCTGGGCTGGAATGTTGTTTAGATCATGGCTGACCATAATGGTGGGAACGCCACGCTCGTGTAATTGACTAAAAGCCCATTGGCTGACTTTGGTGCTTGTATTGGGGTCAAGTGCGGCAAATGGTTCGTCCATCAACAGTGCATGAGGTTGATTCGCCAGTGCCCGCACTAACCCCACACGGGAACGCTCACCACCGCTCAGCTGGTGACTAAAATGCTCTGCTACGTAGCCCATATTTATTTTGTACAGCATGTGCATCGCTGTATCTTTGCGCTGGCGTCTGCTTAGCTTGTTGCCTTGCTCGTCTTTTAACTTATTTGGTAGGGCGAAGCAGATATTATCCAGTACGTTTAAATGAGGGAATAAATGCACGTCTTGCATCAGTAGCCCTATACGGCGCTGCTCGATACTAACATCCTTAAGGGGCGTGTCGTGTAACGTGATCTCACCGCTGATATTCGCGTGGTGAATGTTATCCCCTAATAACCAGTGCAAGAAGGTTGATTTGCCCATACCGCTTGGGCCGGTTATGACTAAAAGCTCCCCCTTTTTAAGTGTGATATTAGGTAAGGTGATCAGGCCCCCTTCGATCTGTATTTGGCAATTATTGATGCTCAGCATCGACACTTCCTCGAGTACGTTGGGCTAAAATACTGGCGACTAAAAAAATAATAAAAGGCAATGCCGCTTGCACAAGTATGTACACAGCCGTGATGTTTTGTTCGTTACCTGAGGCGATCGCTACCGCTTCAGTGGTGATGGTTGAAACTCGCCCCGCCCCTATCATTAAGGTAGGAATGTACTGAGCAATACTGACTGAAAATGCGATGGCAAACGCGCTTAATAGGGCAGGGCGAAGTAGCATAAAACGTACGTTCCACCACCGTTGCCAAGGCGAGTAACCAAAACTGGCAGCAACTAATTCGTAGTGGCGGTTAATGCTTTGAAAAGGGCCACGCAATACCAAATAGCTGTAGGCAAAGGTAAATGGCACATGGGATAAAATAATCCAGCTACTGTGATAACTTGCATTGCTACTTGTGTGTAATATTTGCCAGCCATAAACCATGCTGAGTTGCGGTAGTAATATGGCTAATAACCACAAGTAATCAGGTAAATAGCGTTTGTTGTAGCGCTGTAATTCTAGGGCTAGCAATGTAACACCAACGCCCAAAATACTACTCAAAAAAGCAATGTGTAGGCTGTTAAGCAGTGGCCCTTGCATGAAGAACCACTCATCTTGCCATAACGTCGTTGACCAATCCGGTGCGGTAAAGGCACTTTGTGTATTCCAGCCCAGCGACCAAAGTAAAAAAGTAGCAAGAATAGCTAGGGTTAACAGACTAAAAAAACCTAACCAGGCTGTGAATATTTGACTGACTCGAGCAATGTTCAGTGGATTTGCCATAACGGCAAGGATTGCCAATCGGTTTGTTACCCATTGTTCGTGAATATAAATACATGCGATTAATACGCCCAGCATAGCAATTAGCAGCAAGTTCCCTAAAAATGCAAAGGCCTGTTCATCTGGGGTGAAACCCGTTTGCCAGTTATACAACACGACTGCGTACAACTCGGGGATATTTGGCCCGACTAATAAGCTGATATCCAGCACTGACAAGGTATAAGCCATTGCTGCGAGCACGGCTAAGCGAGATTGTTTTAGCACCACGGGAAATACGATCAGCCACCAACTTGCACTTTCACTGTAGCCCAGTGCTCGCCCCTGCAGTAACCACTGCTTAATGGCTAACTGGCGTCCAATGGCACTGAAAATCAGTAAGAAAAACGGCACTTCCTTGATACTGATGGCCAGTATCATTGTCAGCATACTTTTGCGTGGTAACCCTAGCCATTCAGGCGCAGTTTGGCCGATAAGCCCCCACAGCGCGCTCCAAAGCATTCCCCCTGAGCTAAATAAATAGACCAGCCCTAACGCTACCGCTAAATGAGGCAAGGATAAAAGGGGAGCAAGACGTTTTTCTAATGACTGCCAGCGCTGGTTGAAGCGATATTGGCTATACACCATAAATGCTATGTACAGGGCAATAAGAGGAGCGACTAAAGACAATAACAGGGTGCTGAGCACAGAGTATGCGAGACCGTTATACGTTAAAAAGTGACTGATGGCCGTCGAGTCTAGCTCCGCCGTTGGCCACAAACCGATAACGACACCGAACAAAGGTGCAAGGGCAATGATAGCAACTAAAACCCAGGCGGTACTTCTGAACCCTAGGTTAAGTGCG
Source organism: Paraglaciecola mesophila (assembly GCF_009906955.1). Lineage (GTDB taxonomy): Bacteria > Pseudomonadota > Gammaproteobacteria > Enterobacterales > Alteromonadaceae > Paraglaciecola > Paraglaciecola mesophila_A. The sequence continues at coordinate 2,576,398 of NZ_CP047656.1, read as the reverse complement.
TTGAATAAGTGTTTACTGGGTGAGAGCTGGCTTTTTGCTAACAGGCGGTTATTCACATCAAGCGCCGTACTTTTTTTGCCATGTATCTTCAATCACTTGTTGCCAAGAGCTGTGCAGCTCTTGTTGTGCGGGTAAGGTAGAAGCGGGATCTAATAACGGCGTAATGACAGCCGGGTCCCCCCAACTGCCATCAACTTTATGTTTTTGAGCGAGTTCGCTTAATAAGAAGTGGATCACCACTTTTGCTCCGGCCGGGCTCTGCGCTCCCTTAGGGATCGCTAAATTATGGCTGTTGGTGATTGCGCCATCGTTAAAAAATAAACGTTGGGTGCTACTGGCTATACGTTTTTCGCTTTGCTCTTTGGCCATTTGATTGGGATTAAAGCTGACTGCCAAATCTAATTGTTGTTGGCTAAATAAGGCGAGTTGTTCCGTGTTTGAACTGGGAAATGCGCTGCCATTTTGCCAAATTAGCGGGTGTAGCTTGTCGAGGTAGTCCCAAAGAACTGGAAGTAACTGCTGCTGTGCTTCTGGTGTTGCCAGGGAAAACAAGCGTGGGTCGTTATCAGTCAAGGCGACCAAGAGCTGTTTTAAAAAGGTTGTACCATGAAATTCAGGCGGGCGAGGGTAACTGATACGCCCCGGTTTACGCTTGGCTGCGTTGAGGATATCTGCAGGCGATATGCTGCTTTTTTCAAGATTTTTAGCAGAAAACAGCGACTGATTCGCGATGAGATTAAACTGTCCAACCCCCCAAGGTATTTCATAACCATCCATCGGTACGCCAAAGTCGTTATCCAATGACAGTTGCTCGGTGGCCAGTAGCAAAGTATTCGGAATAGCGGATGGCAGCTTGCCCAATAATAACTTTTGCTCTTTGAGATAGCTAAAATTCTCGCCGTTTATCCATAACAAATCGACGGCACTTTTACTGCCATCTTCTGCTTTCAAGCGGCTAACGGCTTCACTGATGTCCGCGACCTTAACGTGACGCAACCGCACCTTGTAACGACTGGCGATTTCCCGAGCGGCCCAGCGTAAATAATCATTAACGGGTTTAGAGCCGCCCCAAGCATAAAAATACACGGTTTGGCCGCGGGCATCGTTTAAGGTTTGCTGCCATTGTTGGGACGCTTCAAGTTCATGAATCGTTTCCTTTGGCATGCTTTTGCCAAAGGTAACCGAACTCACACTTAGCGCTGATAAAAACACAACAAATAGCAGAGTGACGTTTGCCAACACAGCGGAGCGAAAGTGCGAAGTAGTACGCATGTGTTTAGAAGTTTGCCACATCATTTAAACGCCAGTCGTAGTCCTTAAATATAATTGGGTAATCGGCGCTCTTGAGCAAATTGCGCTGAGCTTGTGCGTTTTCGTCACCCTCGACCAATGCATCACTGTAGGTACTAAGTAAATCGAATAACGAGTGGAAGCCTTGCTCGCCTTTTTCAAAATCGCCACGATACCATTTAAAAATAGAGGATAAAGACGCTTCACCTTTTTGGCCGTTTATCTTTATTTCGTTACGGCTATTGTCAGCTAAAAACAGGTGCATTTGGCTATCAAGTTGGGCGGCCAATGCACTTGCCACAAATGCTTCATTGCGAAGTGGTGGGCATGACACAGCCGCGCAAACAAGCGCCGCATGAATACGTGGCTCTTTAAACCATTTACGCACCATTTCGTGCTCAATATCATCTAGGTTGTGCTTTTCATTGAATAACGTGAAAAACTTCTTTTCCCAAGGCGTCGTAAACAAACTACCTAGGTCACGAATAGAGTCAGCATCTCCTTGTTTAAATTCATCCCAGTTATCAATGATCAGCTTTAGAGTAAACCCATTGTATGCGTTGATAAGAAAGCTAAGTTGTTGTTGTTGACTCCATTGATCATATTGGCTTTTTGATACAGCTGAAAAAGCGTTTAATGAACTTAGTAGTTTGTCTTTTTTGACTGCTAGTTGCTGGTAATTGACACGGGTTTGCTTTTTATCTGTTGACTCTTCAACTACTTGAGTTAGCAGCTGATCATAGTTGGTATAGCTGTGGTCAAATTCTGCTGCGTGTAACGATACCGACAGTGATGCCAGCATGAATGTGCCAGAGGTCAGAATGGTTCGCGTTAGTTTCTTAGCCTGGTTTAATGGAGTAAACATGCAAATCCTCGTCATTTATCATCTAAGTGTACGCTGATGAATAATCTGTAATAAAGCGTATTAAGGCGCACGGTTTATTCATCAGCAGGAGTAGGGCATACCTATTTAAGTATGCCCAGGATCGTCGTTGACGTTTTTTGGCTGTTATTTACGACGCCAAGTGTGGAAACGTTCAAGGAAGTCGAGCACTTTTTGCGGAGCATGATCTTTCTTCCAATTACCCGCCACGTTTTTGTTGGCTTCAGCCATGGTGGGGTAAATATGTATCGTGCCCAATATCTTGTTCAAACCAAGACCGTGTTTCATGGCAAGTACAAATTCTGCAAGTAATTCACCAGCATTAGCACCCACTATAGTGGCACCCAAAATCTTATCTTTACCAGGCTTGGTGAGCACTTTAACAAAACCACGGGCATGATCGTCTGCTAATGCGCGATCAAGGCCGCCTATATCGTAACGCGTGACTTCAAAATCGATGCCTTGTTCTTTTGCTGACATTTCATTTAACCCAACGGTGGCAATTTCTGGCTCAGCAAAGGTTGCCCAAGGAATAACGCTATAGTCGACCTTAAAGGTTTTAAACGGTCTAAATAATGCATTTACCGCAGCGTACCAAGCTTGGTGGCTAGCTGTGTGAGTAAACTGATAAGGACCAGCGACATCACCAGCGGCTAAAATATTCGGGAACTTGGTTTGTAAGAAGTCGTTAGTGATAACGGTTCTATCAGTCTCGATGCCAAGTTCCTCTAAACCGAAACCGGTCAGGTTTGCTTGGCGACCCACAGCGACTAAAATCTTGTCAAACGGAATGCGCTCTTCTTTACCTTCAAACTCTACGACTAGCACATTCCCTTCGCTGGTGGTTTCAACCGCTATAGCGCTAGTGTTTAGGCGTAAATCAATGCCATCTTTTTCAAGTTGCACTTGCAAGTGCTTGGCTGCATCAGGGTCTTCTTTACTCAGTACTTGATCGCCGCGCTCAATTTGCGTGACATGGGTGCCTAAGCGGCCGAACGCTTGAGACAACTCACAACCAATGGGACCACCACCTAGTACAATCATACGTTTGGGTTGCTCAGTGATTTCCCAAAGGTTATCTGCGGTTAAATAGTCGATGTCTTTTAAGCCTGGAATATCTGGTACAAAAGCACGTGCACCCGTTGCGATAACGATGTTACGTGTGGTTAATGACTCAACACCATTTTCAGTTTGGATATCGACCTGCCAAGGTGAAACGATAGTCGCATTACCTATGCTAACGTTTACCCCAAGTGACTCATAACGCTCTACAGAATCATGTGGTTCAATGGATTTTATGACACTGTGAACCTTATTCATCACGGCTTTAAAATCAATTTTGGGCGCATCATAGGTGACCCCCGCATTTTGAGATGTGTGATGTATATGAGCTAGTTTACTGGCGTGCAATATACTTTTTGAAGGAACACAGCCAGTGTTCAAGCAATCGCCACCCATTTTGTGGCGCTCAACTAAGGTCACTTTAGATTTAATCGCAGCTGCAATATATGCTGTTACCAATCCCGCAGAGCCGGCACCGATAACCACTAGGTTGCGGTCAAATTTGTTAGGTTTTTTCCAACCTTTGTAGACTCTGCGTTGTTGTAGTGCGCTTAAGATAAATTTAGCTAAAATTGGGAATATGCCTAACAGTACGAATGATAGGATAAGGTCAGTCGAAATGATGTCTGATAACTGATTGATTTCCACTAATTGGGTGCCTGCATTCACATAAACGGCTGTGCCAATCAACATACCCAATTGGCTCACCCAATAGTAAGTCCATGTCTTTATACCAGTCACCCCCATGACTAGGTTGATAATAAAAAACGGAAAGATAGGCACCAAACGTAAGCTCAATAAGTAAAACGCACCGTCTTTTTCTACACCTTTATCGATTGACTCTAGCTTTTTAGAAAAGGTGCTTTTCACCCAATCGCGCAGTAAGAATCGAGATGCTAAGAATGCCAATGTTGCACCAATGCTGGATGCGAAAGATGCCAACAACAAGCCCCAACCAAAACCGAATAGCGCCCCCGCTCCTAAGGTCAAAATAGCCGCACCTGGCACGCTAAGCGCAGTGGCGGCAGCATAAATCACTAAGTAACCAACAAATGCAACTAGCCAGTTTGCTTCAATATATTGAGCAAGGTCTTGCTGATTGTTTTTAAGGCTTTCGAGTGTAAGATATTGGTTCAGATCGAGCATAAAAAAGCTGGCGATGAGCGCAGCAATGACGATGACTAATATTGTACGTTTACTATTCATTTCGAGGTGAATCCTTAGGTGCTAGGCCTTAAAGTTGTAGGTATACGTTAACTGAATATTGCGCGGCAGTTCAGGAAATACCAAGGTAGAGCCGAAGTAACCGCCTTCAAATACAGGGCGCCAGTTGTTTTCGTCAGTGAGGTTGTTAACTTCAAGACGCAAGTTCGACTGCTCAGTAAGCGCTACATTCGTGTTGAGATTGATCGTGATTTGGTCGCGAATTAACACAGTCGCTAAGTAATCCAAGGGATAACTTTTCGTGTAAATGGCTGAACCAGAGATATCCCAGTTGTCAAATATTTGATAGCCCGCGCTGGCTGAAACAGTTTGCTGTGGGATACCTTGTACGCGCCGGTTTGACGGGGCAAATCCAGCAAAATTAGGAGCGCCAATTCCGGTACCTTGAATGATATCAGGGCGTGAGTTATCGAACGCATCTGCCACTTGCTGTGAGTCTTGGGCACTGGCCGAGTCATCGTAGCGTGCATCTAAGTAGCTGTAGCCAAGGTTCGCCCACAAATCACTGCCTTGATAAAATATTTGGGCTTCAAAACCTTTAGCGATAATCCCCGTGTTACTCCCATCGCGATTCCGTAAGCTGCGAGTTTGCTCAAATACAGATGCGTCTGCGTACCAGGGTGATCCTGCAGGAGCATATTTCACTCCTAATTCGTACAGCTCATTCTCAGTCGCAAAATTTAGAGGATTTATTTTGTTATCAGTGCCTAATACAGTGCCGCCACCCATGCTATTGGATGTTGCTTCACTATAACTGTAGGTCGCGTAGGTTACAAAATCGTTGTTAATCTTAAAGCGCGCACTGGCTGAACCTGAATATAACCATTTGTTAAAACTATCTTGTGCAGCAATTTGCCCTTGTGGAGGTAACGCATCTCGGGCCGTCACGTCATAATGATCGGCACGAAGGCCAAATGTGGTACTAAATCTGTTGGTCCAGTCACTGTCTTGCTCCACAAACAAACCTGTTTGCCATGTGGTGGAGTCTGTCGTGTCGGACAAAGAAAAGTCATTGTTGCCATCGCCGTCAATGTCGTAGTTGGCGCCAGGAGACACAAAAACGCCAGGACGAAGTTCCACTAAACGCGCTTGTTGAGCTTGGGTGAGGGGGATGCGGCGTTGTTCTATGCTACCTAACAAATCAATGGGTAAGTCGGCTTCTGTGGTGAATTGGCTATAACCAAGCACATCGTTATAACGAATATCTACTCCCCATGTTGTTTGTTGAGTGTCGGACCAAGTTGAATTGATTTCAAGGCGGTTCTGCGCGGTTTTCGCTCCATCAATGATTTCAACAAAGCTATTTTGTGCGATTTCTTCACGATCTAAATACTGAAAATAACTGCGGTTAGTTAACGTGTGCACAGCATTTAGTTGACGCTCGTAAGTGCTATGAAATACGTAAGTTTGCGCATTGTTGATGTTATCTGGGTCGGTAAGTACCGTGCTACGAGGAATGCGTACTTCGCCTGTTGGTGATACCACAGCAAAGGCGCCAGGAACTTCAGACCCATTGGGCTGTACGCCCTGACCGGTAATGTACAAACCATTGTCGATAAGGTTCTGTGTCGGGCGGTTAATACCAGCGTTGTCGGTAAAATCTACGTTGAAATACTCAAAACTGATATCCCAGCTAGATTTATCGTCGGGTAAGAGTTTGTAGGCAATGAATAAGTCTTCACTTTGGTACTCGGTAAAGTCGTAGTAGCTGTTATTGTCTATGTATTCTGCGCTTACGCGAATACCACTTTTACCTTCTTCTATGGCTGTATTCACATCCACTTGGCCGCGATAATGCTCCCAACTGCCTGCGCTGGCTTGCACTTTAATATCAGTACCTGACAATGTGGCGGTTTTATTATTAAGGTTAACAAACCCGCCATTGCGCTGCGTTGTGCCAAGTATTACCGATGGCGCGCCTTTGACTACGTCAATTTGCCCGACGCTGTTAAACGACAACGGGATCCCAAAGCCATTATTACCTGCTTGGCGGCGCATACCTTGCTGGAATAATTCACCTAGCTGACCACGAATTGTCGGCAGACTAGGAGCACCAAAACCACTTGCTGAGTACGTATTTGGTACTAGTGTTAGTACGTCTTGCAAATCATCAATTGATAGCTGCTCTAACATATCGCTAGAAATTGAGGTTAATGTACGGGCAATCTCCGTTAAACTCTTATCCTTACCAAACGGCCCATCGATAATGGCATTTTTAGGTGACATAACCAGAGCTGGCTGAGCTGAACCTGTGACGGTGACGTGCTCTAAGTTGTTGTCCTGAAGACCTTCTTGCTCAACAGAGCGAGTCTTCTCTTGGGCGTTCACAGTGAATGCCATCGCTACACTCGCGCTAACAAACAAACTGTGGGATAAAGTCGACATGTTTTTTCCCTTTAAAAATGAATCTGTCCCAAGAGACCTATCAGCTGTGATTTTTATTGCACTAATATTCCAAGCAATTGGCTTATTTTAGTTCTAAACGTTATATATCTGTTACGCGTAATAACGCGAATAGTTTAATTTTGTGTTGCTAATTTGGCTGATAATTGACTTTTTAGGGGGCTATTTTAGCCTACAATATAAGTTAAAAATCATAATAAACAATGTGTTATAGGTTTTATATTTTTACCGTACAATGCTCAATGATGCACCACGACAGGATTGGGCTACTCCTGACTATGTTGGCAAGCATAAATATTTTATCTCTAATAGAAATATAGCTGTATTGAAAGTGAGTCATATCGTGAGCATCATAAACAAAGACAGTCGTTATTATTTAGCGGGCTTTTTGAATGCTTGTGTAATGGCCAGTTTGATGCCGGTACTGTCTTTGTATGCCTACCGCTACTTGGATGCAACGGCAACAGAGTTGAGTGCATTATTAGGGGGGTATGCCCTAAGTAGTATTGTTTATGCTTTTGTCATTGCACGTATTGTAGAGCGATTCGGGAAACATAAAGTCGGGTTGTTGGCTATCAGCTTTATAGCGTTCGTTGCATTATTAGTATTAGCCAATACGAAAAATTATGCATTGGCGTGTTTTGTGATTCTGACTCTGTTTGCTCCATTTCACGCCTCAACATCATTATTGATGGGGGAAGCCTTTCGCTATTTTTCAGGTGTAAAAGTCCATCAAGTCAATGCACGCTTAATGGCGACTGTCAGTGCTGCTTGGGTGGTATGCCCCGGAATTGCGTTTTATCTTGTCGAATACATCGGATTTAGTTTGTTTTTCTACTTGCTAAGTGCGTTATTACCCTTGTTGGCAGGCGTATTTTTCATTTTACCTACAGGTAATACATCAGCTGTTTCTGCTATGCCGCACAAGTATGATGTAGTGGAAAAACGGGATATGGCTAATGCAGCGAATGATGTGAACAGAATCTTTCAGCATGAGGGTAAATGGCACTGGCGCCTCTTTGTGCCAGCGTTGTTTTTCGCTGTGGTTAGTTTTGCTATCACCTTATATCAGCACTTGCTCCCAGTGTATTTTGTAAAACAGTCATTACCAGTTAGTTTAGTGGGGACGATTTTTATGGTTGCCGCTTTATTGGAAGTGGCGCTTATCGTGCGCTGTGTTAATTTGCTATCACGTTTTTCTTATCATCAGCTTTTTATGGCTGCAAGCGCTTGTGGCATCGCTTTTTTTATTTTACTGCCTTTTAGTCAGAGCATGTTTTATTTGTTTACTTTGCAGGCACTCAAAGCAATCTTGTATAGCTTCATGGCTGGTCTGGGGGTGAATCTATTGCAAGGGCTCTTTCCTAGCCGACCTACCTTTGGTGCGGTGCTCTATCAAAATGCATTTGCTTTTGGGATGTTGCTGGCGGGCTTTGTCAGCGGCGCGGTGGTCGAGTACTTTCCGGTTGCTCAGCTATTCAGTTTTAGCGCGCTTTTAATGCTGGTGGCTGTTTTGGTCCTAGTATTGGGCAAGCGCGCATTTCATGTTGCTTCACAAAGCAAAGCACATGGCTCTTTTAAAGGCTGATACTAATCCTATTGCGCCCTTCAGACTTAGCCCGATATAACGCGGTATCTGCGGCACAAATAAGTGCTTCAGAAGTGCGGTACCGCCCACCGAATTCTGTTGCTATACCTTGACTAACACTTACCCTAAAGGTTGATGGTAAACCCAATTCGCTAAACTTGAGTATGTTGATTTGGTTTTGAATATCCTTGGCGACGATCTCAGCACTGACAGAAGGCAAGCGCGGTAGGATCACGGCAAACTCTTCACCTCCGTAGCGCGCGGCCATGCAGTCGTTAGCCGGTAAGCATTGCTCTATGGTTTTTGCTATTTTCTGCAAGCACTTGTCACCATTGACATGACCGTACTGATCGTTAAACAGTTTAAAATAATCTACGTCGATAAGAATAAGGCTAATCGCTTGATCTGTGTTTAAACATTCAAGCCAACTTTTTTGTAAGGTCTTCTCTAGATTATGCCGATTAGCTAATCCAGTTAAATGATCAGTAGAAGCAAGCCTACGCAATTCACCATACTCAGACTTATGTTTAGTTAAGCTATGCATTACGCCAACATAAAAGGGGGCTGACTCCGTGATAGATGCTGGTAAGCACGAGACGGATAAATCAACTTCTAGCCAAGTGCGATCAGCGCGTTCGACTAGCACTTCTTTAGGGCCATGACTCAAAGGGAGCTCTATATTCTGGTTCCAGTTGAGAAAAAGGTACTCATACTGTTCACGATAACGTTCGTGTAAAAAGGAAAACCATTTTTGTCCAACTAAAGCTTCTTGGGGGGCCCCAAAAAATTTTGCGCCTAAAGGGTTTATCATTTCTATAACCCCTTCATCATTGACAATAAAGATCGCCTCAGCAATGACGTTTGCCATTCTACTAAAGGCGTTCATTTTTTCATTGACCAGTGGTAATGAGAAAGTGTCTAACAGCGATGATGATTTAGCATTTTTTTCGTTATTTTTATTTGAGTTTGCCATCTTGCTTCCGTTCCAACTATTTATGTTGTTGTGCGATGGACAAACTGTATTAGACTAATGTCTATGATACCTTCTGCTAACCTTCCGTTTTTATGTTATTGTTTTATATGATTTTTTGTGCGTTTTTTGGGTTGGTGTCTTTGACGTGGAATCAAAGTTGTTTACGCGACAGATGTGTTAGAGCGACGAATAATATTAATTTTATTATGGCTAAAATAAAAAACGCGCTTTAGATAGCGCGTAGATGGGCAATAAATTCAAGAGGAACGCAAAGCGCTTTTACTTTGAGTGCGAATACCTAGAGTAAGGTTAGGCCAGAACAAAATGTAAAACGGGCAAACCTTATTGCAATCTGTGATTGCGCTGACGCATAGAAGTAAGACTGAAATAACACTTCAAAGCGTATGCACTGGCGATAGGAACACATATCACACTAGCGACAATAAATAGGATGTCTCCTACCGGGCCAAAAAATATGCTTTGACTTACGTAGCCCAGAGCGCAAAGTAAAGCGATGTGCAAAAGTAAAAATGTTTTCATGTTAGCTCCTTGTATGTCCTCAATATGGCAAAGAGTAAATGCCACTTAATGACTCGATACTGAATAAAGGGTTAATCGAAGTTAACACTGTACCTTTGGGAGTGGTTTTTTACCTTCCGCTATTCTTCTGATTCTAATTGATTGAATTTATTGACTAAAATGGGAGTCTTCTGCGTGCTTCCTAAGTAAGAAAATTAAAACAGCCTGAGCGAGAGAAGCAGCTTGCATTATGCAGCTTGAGCATTATAGGGAGTACGTGTTGCTGACAAGGAATGACCAAGGTTAATATTTATATTCTTTTAACTGTGTGCCGTAAAGAAGTTAACGAATAGCGAAACTAACTAAGTTGAATAAGCATAAAATAAACGACTAATTAGAGCGCGTATCGCTGTTACAGTTCTTTGTTCACGTACATTCGTTCCCTTTATGGTTATCATTATTACTAGCGATAAAAGATCTGCCTGTCTCCACGTAACGGCAAGAAAATTAAATCCATGCTTTTTTCTTCGTCATCTATTGCTTAAAGTGCGTGCAGATCAAGCAAAAAGCACTACCAGATCGCCGCAAACCAACTTTCTACTATCTTTTTCTGTTTTAAAAAACCTCAGGTAGCCTGTATTTTCAGCTAGGTGTACATAAAGTGTTCGTTTGAACACTTTTTTAAAATAAACACTTGCGATCAAACTTTGGATCTCTATAATGCGCATCTCGCTTCGGGGCAGCCGCTAAAACAGCTGAAACGACACTGGATTTTCCAGGTGATTTAAGACTTTTTAAAAGTGTTCAATCAGCGTGATGCAGGGCGGTTTAGTTTGATTTTTCAGTTTTCGATTCGCTTCAAAAATTGATTTAAAATTAAATAAAAATAACACCTTGACATCGAAGATTGAGAGCGTATTATACGCCTCCCGCTTGAGAGGGTCCACGGACAGCATCTTAAGCCGCTTCTAAGGAAGCACGCTGCTTTGGCAGCAAATGTTCTTTAACAATTAATAACAAGACAATCTGTGTGGACACTCACTTGATGAGTGTCTACCAAAAAAAATTCATGTTCGATAAATATTTAATTGAAGAGTTTGATCATGGCTCAGATTGAACGCTGGCGGCAGGCCTAACACATGCAAGTCGAACGGTAACATTTCTAGCTTGCTAGAAGATGACGAGTGGCGGACGGGTGAGTAATACTTAGGAATATGCCTTTGTGTGGGGGATAACCATTGGAAACGATGGCTAATACCGCATAACGTCTTCGGACCAAAGGGGGCTTCGGCTCCCGCGCAAAGAGTAGCCTAAGCGAGATTAGCTTGTTGGTGAGGTAAAGGCTCACCAAGGCGACGATCTCTAGCTGTTCTGAGAGGAAGATCAGCCACACTGGAACTGAGACACGGTCCAGACTCCTACGGGAGGCAGCAGTGGGGAATATTGCACAATGGGG